>NZ_JBEYWO010000029.1:0-120256 GCF_040644455.1 Streptomyces sp. NPDC046977 | reverse complement strand
GTCCAACTCCACCTCCTCGACCTCCTCGACACCGACATCGGACAAACTCGCTGGCCACAGACCTGAAACGGTCACCCGCGAAGTACGGGTCTAGAACGTGGTCCCGGTGCGGGCAGCCCACGGCACCCGCCAACCTCGATCGAGGAAGCTGACGCCCCTGCCGCACCCCTGTGCCCACGACATCTGCTGACACCCCGGCAGCACTGTCCCGCGCTCCGGCATGAGCACGGCCGGCCGGGATCCCTCGGCGAAGAGGCGAGGGCAGGCAGTCGCCAGGGCAGGATGCCCACTCTGTCTGCCCTCCCCTGCGGCGGAACCTACTCGAAGGCGATGACCAGACGACCGACGACGTCGCCGCGGCCCAGGGCCTCCAGGTTTTCGTTGACGTCTTCCAGCTTGACCTTGGTGACGTTGTGCTTGACGAGGCCGGCGTCGGCGAGGGCGAGCACCTCCGCGAGGTCCGCGTAGTTGCCCCAGAAGGAGCCGAGGTAGGACCGCTCCGTTCCCACGAAGGGGAACTGGTCGAGCTCGACGTGGTGGTCCATGAGGCCGACGGATGCCACGACGCCCTCCGGGCCCAGGAGACCGAAGGCCGTCGCGATGGACTCCTTGCTGCCGACGCAGTCCAGCACGGCATCGAGCGTCCTGCTGCCGGTCAGGGCCTCCAGTGACTCCTGGAGGGCCTCGGTGGACTTGCCCCTGATGTTGATCCCGTGGTCCGCGCCGTTCTCCTCCGCCACCTTCAGCTTGTTGTCCGAGCGGGTCAGGGCCACCACCGTCGCGCCGCCGCCGAGCAGCTTCGCGTACTGGACCCCGTAGCTGCCCAGACCACCGATGCCGGTGACGCCGACGACACGTCCGGGCAGCACCTTGCCCGTGTCGCGGAGCTTCTTCATCGCCCGGTAGGGGGTCAGGCCCGCGTCGGTCATGGGGGCCAGGTACTCGGGATGCCTGGCGGCCTCCTCCGAGACCGGGATGGCATGGGCGTACTGCACCGCGAGGTACTCCGCGTAACCTCCCGGGGGTCCGAAGCCGACCCACCTGCCGGTGCCACTGCAGATCTGCTCGTTGCCCTCGCGGCACTGGCGGCATGTGCCGTCGCCCCAGCTGGTGAGGACCACGACCATGTCGCCCTCGGAGTAGCCGGGCGACTGCGGGACGGCGCTGCCCTTGCCCACCACGCGACCTGCGACTTCGTGGCCGGGGATGTAGGGGAAGTCCACGGGGAACGGGCCCTGGAAGTAGCCGTCGACGAGCTGGTAGTCGCTTCGGCACATGCCTACCGCGGCGACCTTCACCAGAACCTCGTCCGGAGCGGGTTCGGGGACCGGAACCTCTTCGATTCGAAGGGGTTCCTTGTATCCGTGCATCCGAGCTGCTTGCATCTGCATGCTAGTGCCTCGCTTTCACCGGCAAGCCGAAAAGCGGTTCGAGTTCGGCGGGGCGCCGGCAAACGGATCGTGTCGACCGCGGGCCTGCCGCCGCCCGCATCAGGTATCTCCAGGGTGCTGCGCCGACTGCCGTCGCGCATCCGGCGCCCGTCGGCTCCAAGGTGGTCGACGACGTCCATGGAGACCCGGCGGCCGTCAGCGAGCGGATCTTGGCAGGTCAGGTATGGGGCATCGGCTCCACCCACTCGGCTCGCCATGCCGGCGGCGCGAACGTGTCCGCGAAGTACTGGGTCTCGTGCGCGACCTTGCCGTCGCGGAATTCCATGATGCTGATGGTGGGTGTCGGTTTCCCGTCGTAGTCGATCACATACTCGGTGATCCAAAGATCCCCGCTCCCGAGGATCCGGCGGACGGTGAAGTCGAGCTCGGCAGGGTGGCTCGAGCGCAGGGCCTGCAGATTGCGGCGGCCGTGGATGCGCTCACCCGACTGGGGATAGTCGGTGATGACGTCGTCGTGATAGATCTCGTGCTCGGCGTCCTGGTCCCCGGCAGCGGAGGCTGCCCAGTGGCGATCCAGCGCCGATCGGGTATCCCGGTCTCCCATCGCGTCTCTCCCGTCAAGGGTGCCCGGTCGATCCGCGGGCGGCCCGCGTCGACGGGCGTCGCGTCGCTCGGTGCGGATGGCTTGCTGCCCGTTCACGACGGGCAGGCAATCCATCCTTACGTTGTCGGAGAGATCGCGGCAAAGTGGAGCCGGCGTCCGCCCCCCGCCGAGAAGCTCCTGTGGAGGCACGTCCACCGTGATCGACGCGGGTTGCCCAAATCGAGCCATGGCTCCTACGGTGAGCGACGTGATGGACGAATCCACGCGCGCGGCACGGCTCCTGGATGCGCAAGCCAAGGCGGCGCTGCTGTTCGCGGAGGTCGAGGCGCGCCGCCTGGTGACCGCAGGTCAGGGCGAACGCGCGGTCAGCGACCGGATCCGGGACCTGGCGAACGAGATGTTCGGGACCACGCACTACTGGCACAAACGCATCGTGCGGTCCGGGCCGAACACCCTCCTGCCCTACCGCGAGAACCCACCGGACCGCGTCATCGGCGCGGACGACATCGTCTTCGCCGACTTCGGGCCGATCTTCGAGGAGTTCGAAGCCGACTTCGGGAGGACCTTCGTCCTGGGAGACGACCCGCACAAGCACCGCTTGCGCGACGACCTGTCGACCGTCTTCACATGCGGACGTCGGGCCTTCGAAGCGGACCCGGACATCACCGGCCGGCAGCTCTACGCGGAGGTGCAGCGGCTGGCCGCCGAGGCCGGGTGGCAGCTGGGGGGCTGGCACGTCGGTCACCTGGTGGGCGAGTTCCCGCCCGAGTACAACGACTGGGAGGACGTCGACTCCCACATCGTGCCCGCGAACGAGAAGCCACTGCGCCGCACGGACGAGGCGGGACAACCCCTGCACTGGATCCTGGAGATTCATCTCATCGACCCCGACCGGGGCTTCGGGGGATTCCACGAAGAACTGCTCGACCTCTGAAGCGCACTGAGGAAGGCCGGTTCCCGCGGGAATGTCACCGCCCGCGGGGGCGAACAAAGAGGAACAGGGCATCTCGGAATGGCGTGGGACCAGGGAAGAGGGGACCCGCCCAGGCCCGCCGCGCCGCCCGATGCCGGTGCTGTCGCGAACCCTGCTCAGGCGTCGTACAAGGTGAGCGCATAGGCTGAGCCGGAAAGCAGGCCGTGAGCAGGAGACGGAGAGAGGCCGCAGCCCTTGACCGCCGAGCAGTTCTCCGGGTCCGAAGCGTCCGGCCCTATCCCTCCTGGTCAGCGACTTGTCCGAGGTTGGCCCGTCTCGCACTACGGCCCCGTCCCCCGTTTCCGCCCCGACCGCTGGAATCTGCGTGTCTTCGGCGCCACCGCCACCGGGGACCACCACGAATGGAATTTCGACGGGCTCGTCGATCTCCCGCGCACCACGGTCGTCGCCGACCTCCACTGCGCGAGCGGCCCCAGCTCCACCGGACACGAGTGGTATGGAATCCCCGCCGCTGCCGTCCTGGACCTGGTCCCGCCGGCACCGGACGTCACGCACATCATGGCGTGGGCGGAGTACGGCTACTCCGCCAACCTGCGACTCGGCGACTTCACGTCGGCGCGGACCCTCATGGCCACGCACCGCAACGGCGAACCCCTCACTGCCGAGCACGGGTTCCCGCTGCGCTTGGTGGTTCCCCACCTCTTCGGCTACAAGGGCCCCAAGTGGCTCCGCGGAATCGAGTACATGACGGCTGACCGGCGTGGGTTCTGGGAAGAGCGCGGTTTTCACAACATCGGGGATCCCTGGCGGGAGCAGCGCTACTCCTACGAGGAACAAGAGGGCGACGGGCCTCAGCTGCACGGCGGCTAGTCCACCCAGGGCTGCATGCTCGTGTCACGAGCGGCTCATCGCGGGCTCCCGACGTCCGCGAAGGGGATCCGCGCCGACGGCCCCGCCTGCCTGCCGAACCGGTGCCGCCAGAGCCCTTGCGCTTCCAGCCGGGGCAGGACGCCCTCGCCGAACCAGTACGCCTCCTCCAGGTGCGGATAGCCGGAGAGGACGAACTCCTCGATGCCGACCGCGGCGTACTCCTTGATGCGTTCGGCGACCTCGTCATGGCTCCCGACCAGCGCGGTGCCCGCGCCGCCGCGCACCAGGCCGATGCCCGCCCACAGGTTGGGGTGGATCTCGAGGCGTTCGCGGCTTCCGCCATGGTGCAGGGCGAGCATGCGGCGCTGGCCCTCGGACTCGCTGCGGGCCAGGCCGGCCTGGACGGCGGTGACGGTCAGCGGGTCGAAGCCGTCCAGGAGGCGGTCGGCCTCGGTCCAGGCCTGCGCGGAGGTGTCGCGCGTGATGACGTGCAGCCGGATGCCGAAGCGCAGGGTGCGTCCCTGTTCCGCCGCCAGTCGCCGGATCCAGGCGACCTTCTCGGCGACCTGCGCCGGCGGCTCGCCCCAGGTGAGGTAGACGTCGGCGTACCGGGCGGCGACCTCGCCTGCCGCCGGGGACGATCCGCCGAAGTACACGTCGGGTACGGGATCGGGCACCTGGGCGAGCGTCGCGTTCTCGACCCGTAGGTGCTCACCGCGCAGGTCGACGGACTTCCCCTCCCACAGCCTCCGCACGATGTCGAGGAATTCACCGGTCCGCCGGTAGCGCGCGTCCTTGTCGAGGAAGTCGCCGTACGCCCGCTGCTCGTGGCTCTCGCCTCCCGTGACGACGTTGAGCAGCAGCCGTCCGCCGGTCTGGCGCTGGAAGGTGGACGCCATCTGCGCGGCCAGCGTGGGCGAGACGAAACCGGGCCGGAAGGCCACCAGGAACTTCAGGCGTTCCGTGTGCTGGCTGACCATGGCCGTGGTCAGCCACGCGTCCTCGCACCATGCGCCGGTGGGGGTGAGCGCGCCGGTGAATCCGAGGTCTTCTGCGGCGCGGGCGATCTGGCTCAGATACGCGACGGTGGGCGGCCGGTCGCGGCCGGACCGGGTGGCAGGGGTGCCGTGGCCGCCGCCGACGACGTGGCGGCTGTCGCCGTTGGTCGGCAGGAACCAGTGGAAGTCGAGAGACACGTCAGTTCTCCGATCGGGGTCGTCCGTCACAGCAGGCCGTGCCGGGGCGGCCTGGTGCCGTTGAGCACATGGCGGCCGATGTGCTGGACCTTCCAGCGGGGCGGGTCGTGCAGGGTGTGGGTGCGGGCGTCCCGCCAGAGGCGGTGCAGGCCCAGGGAGTCGAGGGCGGACCGGGTGCCGGAGACCTCGAAGAGGGCGCTTGCGACCTCCACCGCGGCTTCGCCCGCCACCACCTTGGCCGCGGCCACCGCGATCGACGCCTCGGCGGCCGAGTCGTCGGTCAGGTCGGCGCGGGCGGCGTCCACGGCCCTTGCCGCGGCATCGAGCAGCGCGTCGGCGGCACGGACCCGGATCGCCAGTTCGCCGAACCGCTGGATCAGCAGCGGGTCCTGGGCCGCGGTCCCGTGTCCCTCCTCGACGCTCTCGAACCACGGGCGGCTCTTGGTGCGGACGAATTCGACCGCCTCCGCCAGTGCCCCGAAGGCGATCCCGGCGTCAATGGCGACGTGCAGCAACTGGGCGACCGCGCCGTGCAGTTGCGGCCCCTCGAAGGTGAGGTGATGCGGCACGACCCGGTCCGCGTTGACGTGCACGGGCTCCAGCCGGACCGTGCCGCTGGCGGTCGTGCGCTGCCCCATGCCGTTCCAGTCGTCCACGACCGTCACACCCGGCGCGTCCCGCGGCACATACGCCACGTGCAGCTTTTCGTCGTCGCCGCGGGCAAGGACGGGAATCCAGTCCGCGAACAGGGCACCCGTGGAGTAGTGCTTGACGCCGTCGAGCACGTACGCCCCGTCCGGCAGGCGCGCCAGCCGGGTACGGATGTCCTGCACGTGCTTGGTGCCCGCCTCGGACTGCGCGTTGCCGAACCGCTTTCCCCGCAGTACCTCGCCGAAGAAGAACTCCTCCTGCTCGGGCGTGCCCTGCCGGCGCAGCACATTGACGTACACGAAGTGGCTCTGCGGGATCTGGGCGAGGCTGGCGTCGGCGGCGGCCAGCAGCCGGAAGATCCGGGCGAGTGTCTCCGTGCCGACGTCGGCGCCGCCGAACTCGGCCGGCACCGTCACCGCGAGGAGGCCGGAGGCGGACAGCCGCTCCAGCTCCGCGTACGGAAGCCGGCGCAGCGTGTCCCGTTCGGCGGCGCCTTTGCGGAAGTCGGCGGCCAGTTCGGTCGCGACGGCGAGGGCTTCGGCGGCGTCGGCTATCACCGTCACGGCGCTCACGCGGTGGCCGCCAGCCGGCTGGGACGTCCACCGAGCGCGAACGAGAACTGGTCCGTTACCTGGGCCAGCGCCTCGGCCGCGGCCGGCGCGACGGTCAGCGTGCCGTCGTCGCCGACCGTGATGTCCTTGTCGAGCGTGAACCAGCCCGGCGTGATGTGCGCGGGGTTCATGGAGCTCAGCACGGGCCGGAGCGCGTAGTCGATGGCCAGGACGTGGGCGGTGGTGCCGCCGGTGGCCAGGGGAAGGACGGTCTTGCCCGCGAGTGCGTACTGCGGGAGCAGGTCGAGCAGCGACTTGAGCAGTCCTGAGTAGGCGGCCTTGTAGACGGGGGTGCCGATGACAACGCCGTCCGCCTGTTCGAACAGACGTGTGGCGGCGACGATCGCCGGATGCCCGAAGTCGGCGTGCAGCAGTGCCTCGGGCGGGAGGGTGCGGACGTCCAGGGGGACGATCGTGTGTCCCTGGGCCGTGAGCCGGTGGTCCAGGTGGCGCAGCAGACGTGCGGTGCGGGACGTGGCGGAGGGGCTTCCGGAAACAGACAGGACGGTCGCCATGCCGGTGCCTTTCCTTTCCAACGGGTCGGGTCGGTCGACGTCAGGGAGCGGTGCCGTGCTTCAGCGGCGGTGCCACTCCTCGGCCAGCAGCCGGTAGGAGCGCACGCGGTCGTCGTGGCCGTGGGTGATGGTGGTGACGATCAGCTCGTCGGCCCCGGTGGCCTCCTCCAGTTGTTCGAGCTGGTCGGCGACGCGCCGCGGGGAACCTACGAACTGCGTCTCGAGGCGGTCGGCCACCAGGGCCTGGTCCTCCTCTGTCCATGCCTGGGCGCGTGCCTGTGCGGGGGTGGGGAACTCGATGGCGCCCTCGGCGGTGCGGATGCTGCGGACCCAGGGGCCGTAGCCGGTGGCGAGTTCTCGGGCGCTCGCGTCGTCCTCGGCGACGACGACGTCGGCCGAGACGCTGATGTACGGCTTGTCGAGCACCTCCGACGGCTGGAACGCGGCCCGGTACCCGTCGACGGCCTCCAGAACGGTGCCGGGACTGACGTGGTAGTTCGCCGCGAAGCGGAGTCCGTTGCCGCCGGCGACCTCGGCGCTCCGGCCGCCGCTGCTGCCGAGGATCCACACCTGGAGGTCGGCGCCCTCACCGGGAACGGCGTGCGCCTCGATGCCGTCCGGGGACCGGTAGGTGCCGCGCAGCAGCGCCAGGATGTCGTCGACCTGCTCCCCGTAGTCCTGGGACCGCGCGCCGGGCTGCTGGAGCAGCCGCTGCTGGAGTGCGATACGGGGTGAGCCGAGCAGGTGCCCGAAGGAGAACTTCGGCGGGATCCTGAGGCCGCCTGGCGTGCGTCCGTCGACGACGGGCGTCGTGGTCGGCAGCGGGCTGTCCGCGCCGGTCGGCGGGCGGCCTCCGGAGCGGCCCAGTCCCAGGTCGAGCCGCCCGGGGTGCAGGGCGTCGACGAGCCCGAACTCCTCCACGGTGGACAGGGCCGTGCGGTGGCCGAGTTGGACCGCCCCCGAGCCGAGCCTGATCGTGGACGTCGCGGCCGCCGTGAGGGCCAGGACCACGGCCGGGGAGGTGCCCGCGACACCGGGGTTGAGGTGGTGCTCGGCGAACCAGTAGCGGGCGTAACCGAACTCCTCGGCCTTCCGGGCGAGGTCGATGCTGTTGCGCAGCGCCTCGGTGGCCGTCGAGCCGGAGGATATGGGAACGAGATCGAGGACTCCGAGCGGTGTGCGCGACACGGTGCTTTCTCCTCAAGAACGGGCGGGCGACGGGCTGGCGGGTTCGGGCGCGCTCAGGGCGGGCGCCCAGGCAAAGGGCGGGTCGGGGATGTCACGCCGCAGCACCGGGGCGACCTCGGACTGGAAACGCTCCAAGGAGGCGCGGTGCCGGTCACCGGTCAGTCCGCCCGCATCGGCGTGGACGTGCAGGACCGTGTGGCCGAACTCCTCGTGGTAGCGGTGCACCTTGTCGACGACCTGCTGCGGGCTGCCGACCAGCGCCGAACTGCGCGCCACGAAGTCCTCCAGCGTCGGGAAGACCGGCTGGAGGCCGAGCTGCCGCTGGAACGCCAACTGCCCCTCGAACACGGGCCGGTAGTGCGCGAGCGCCTCCTGGGACGTGCGAGCGACGTACAGGCCGGCCGTTCCCGCGCCGACGGCGATGCCCGCCGGGTCGTGGCCGTAGTGCCGCCGGCGTTCGCGGTAGTGGCGGATCAGCTCCGCGTACGGCTCGATGGGGTGGGAGACGTTCGCGGAGAACAGGGGGTCGCCGTAGCGGGCGGCGAGGTCCACCGACTCCTTGCTGGTGGCGCTGCCGTGCCAGACCCGGATCGCCCCTTGCAGCGGCCTCGGCCGGACCTCGGCGTCCTTCAGCGCCGGGCGGAAGCGGGTGTCGGCGGTGACCTTGTCCTGCCGCCACAGCCTGCGGAACACCTCGTAGCTCTCGGCGTTGCGGTCCCACTGGTCCTCGGGGGTGACGTGGAACAGTTCGCGCTGCGCGCTGCCGTTGCCCTTGCCGATGATCAGCTCCAGGCGCCCGCCGGACAGGTGGTCCAGCGTCGCGTAGTCCTCGTAGGCCCGTACGGGGTCCAGCAGGCTGAGTGTGGTCACGGCGGTGAAGAGCCGGATCCGCGAGGTGAGCGCGGCGATGTGGCTGAGCACGACCGGTGGCGAGGAGGAGAGGAACGGCCGCTCGTGCCGCTCCCCCACGCCGAAGCCGTCGAAGCCCAGTTCCTCGGCGAGCAGCGCGTTGTCCAGGACCTCGCGGAAACGTGCGCCCGTCGGCTTCAGCACCCCGGTCACCGGGTCCGGGGTGTGCGCGATCAGGGTGATGGCCAGGAATCTCATGAGGCCGCCCACTCGGCCGGCGGGACGTCGGGGTGGGCCAGGCCGAGGTGGTCGCGCAACGTGGTGCCCTCGTAGTCGGACCGGAACACGCCCCGCTCCTGCAAGAGGGGGACGACCGTGTCGGCGAAGGCGTCCAGGCCTCCCGGGGTGATGTGCGGGACGAGGATGAAGCCGTCGGAGGCGTCGCTCTGCACGAAGTCGTCGATGGTCGAGGCGACCGTGGCCGGGGAGCCCACGAAGGACTGCCGGTTCCCGGTCTCGATGACAAGGTCGCGGATCGACCACTTGTTGGCGGCGGCCAGCTCCCGCCACTCGCGTGCGGTGGCCAGCGGATCGCGGTACATGCGGACCTGCGCGCGCCCCCGGGAGACGGTGTGCTCGCCGGGGTCGGGGTCGATGTCCGGCAGCGGGCCGTCGGGGTCGTAGCCGGACAGATCGCGGTTCCAGACGAATTCCAGGTGCTTGATCGCGGTTGCCCCGCTGACCTGGCGGCGGCGCACCTCGTGGGCGATCTCCGCGGCTTCGGCGTCGGTGTCGCCGAGCACGAAGGTCGCGGCGGGCAGGATCAGCAACTGCTCAGGGCTGCGGCCGTACTTGGGCAGGCGGCCCTTGACGTCCCGGTAGAAGGCCCGGCCCTCGTTCAGCGTGCTGTACCGGCTGAAGATCGCGTCCGCGCCGGACGCGGCGAACTCGCGGCCCTGTTCGGAGTCGCCGGCCTGGAAGATCACGGGCCGCCCTTGGGGACTGCGCGGGACATTGAACCGGCCCTGGATGTCGAAGTGCTGCCCCTTGTGCACGAAGGCCCCGGCCCCGGCGTCGCTCAGGAAGACGCCCGCCGCCTGGTCGGCGACGACCTCGTCGCCGCGCCAGGAGTCGAAGAGTTCACCGGCGGTGGCGAGGAACTCCCGGGCACGCGAGTAGCGCTCCGTCTGGGGGAGGAAGCCGCCGCGGCGGAAGTTCTCGCCGGTGAAGGCGTCCCAGGAGGTGACGACGTTCCAGGCGGCACGCCCGTCCGACAGGTGGTCGAGGCTCGCGAACTGGCGCGCCACCTCGTAGGGCTCGTTGAAGGTGGAGTTGATCGTGCCGGTCAGACCGAGGCGTTCGGTGACGGCGGCGAGCGCGGCCAGGACGGTGAAGGTGTCGGGGCGGCCGACCACGTCCAGGTCGTGGATCCGCCCGCCCTGTTCCCGCAGGCGCAGCCCCTCGGCGAGGAACAGGAAGTCGAACTTGGCCCGCTCCGCGGTCCGCGCGAAGTGTGCGAAGGAGTTGAACTCGATGTGGCTGCCGGCCTCCGGGTCGCTCCACACCGTGGTGTTGTTGACACCGGGGAAGTGCGCGGCCAGATGGATCTGCTTCAGCGGCTTGCTCATGGCGTACAGGTCCTCCCGGTCAGGCGGTCGCGGCGGCGTAGCGGTTGGCGGGGCGGGCCAGACCCAGCAGGCCGCGCAGGGTGTCGGCCTCGTACCGGACGCGGAAGGCGCCGCGGTGCTGGAGTTCGGGGACGAGGCCCCGGGTGATCGCCGGCAGGTCGTGGCCGATCACGGCGGGGCGCAGCCGGTAACCGGTGAGTCCGGCGCCCTGCCACTCCAGCAGGAGGTCCGCGAGCGCGCCGGGGGTGCCCGTGAAGATCTTCGCGTCGCTGGTGTACGGGGACCCGGCGAGGCCGTCCAGGCGTTCCCTGCGGGCCCGGGCCGCGGCGGGGTCGTCGTCGAGGAGTACCACGAGGTCGCCGAAGATGTGCAAGGGCTCCCGCCCCCGGCCGGCCGCCTCCTGTTCGGCACGGATCTCCGCGACGACCGCCCGGGCCTGGTCGCCGTCGTGCGGGGTCACGTAGCCGATGTCCGCGGAGCGCGCCACGAGGCGGAACGGCACGGTGCGATGGGCGAGAGCGCTGACGACGGGCTGGCCCTGGGGCGGCCGGGGAGTGATGGAGGGTCCCTTGACGCTGAAGTGCGGGCCCTCGAAGTCGATGTAGTGCAGCTTGCTCGCGTCGATGAAGCGACCGGTGGCGACGTCGCGGATCTCCGCGTCGTCCTCCCAGCTGTCCCAGAGCCGGCGGAGCACTTCGACGTAGTCGGCGGCCTCGTCGAAGAGGTCGGTGAGCAGTGCGTCGACGGCCGGGGTGCCGGGGCCGCCGGTGCCGAGGGCCGGGATCGTGCGCCGGCCGAAGTGCGCGGCCTCGTCGGGCCGTGCCGAGACCTGGACGCGCAGGCCGGCGCGGCCGGAGCTCACGTAGTCCAGCGTGGCGATGGCCTTGGAGAGGTGGAAGGGCTCGGTGTGGGTGGCGACCACGGTCGGGACGAGGCCGATGTGCCGGGTCACGGGGGCGACGCGGGCGGCGACGAGGACGGCGTCGAGGCGGCCGCGTACCTGGTCGGTGCGTGTGTCCGGCTCGGTGGGGTGGGAGGACTGCGGGCCGAGGGAGTCCTCGATCGTCACGAAGTCCAGCAGTCCGCGTTCGGACTCGGTGACGACGTCGTGCCAGTAGCGGGCGGTGAGCAGTTCCCGGGGGCGGGACTCGGGCTCACGCCAGGCGGCCGGGTGCCAGCCGGCACCGTCGAGGGCCACGGCCAGGTGGAGTGGGTTGTCCGGGAGGGAGGACGCGGGGTACGGCGGGGAGAAGTCCGAGGACACGGAGGGAGCCTTCCTGATCGACCACATGTCTCACCGGCCCTCGTCCGGAGGGCCGACGGCGGAGAAGGGGGTCAGGAACTACAGAGGGAGCCGGCGACGCGCTGCAGATCGATGTGCGCCCGGGAGTAGAGATGGACCCGGTGGATCCGGCGGGGTGAGGTGGGGACCGTGGCGGGCACTCGGTTCGCTGTGGGCACGGTCGTCACCTCCGCCGTGTACGGTCCGGGCAGGCGTCGGTGCGCCTGCGGCTCTCCTTTCAGCACAACAGCGCTCATGCCCGGCTCTGTTCCCCCGGAGCGCCCGGAGTGCGGACGATCAGGAACGTCGTGCGGCGGCGCAGAGTGAATCCGATGGACTCGTAGAGCCCGATCGCACCGGAGTTGACGGCCGCAGCGTGCAGGAACGGGGTGTCCCCGCGGTCCCTGATGCCCGCGGCGACGGCCCGTACCAGCCGGGTCGCCAGGCCCCGGCCGCGTCGCGACGGGTGCGTGCAGACGGCGCTGATCTCCGTCCATCCCGGGGTCCGCAGCCGTTCGCCGGCCATGGCGACCAGCCGTCCGTGCTCCCGGATGCCGAGGTAGGCCCCGAGCTCCACGGTCCGGGGAAGGAAGGGGCCCGGCTTGGTCAGGCCGACGAGGTCCAGGATCTCGGGCACGTCGGTGGGGCCGAGGGCTACCGCCTCCGGCGCCGGCTCGGCGCGCAGCGAGGTGTCGACGAGCTGGACGCCTTCGCCGCTCTCGACGAGCTCCCACCCGTCGGGGACCGTGCGCGCCCCGCTGACCGCGACAGCGGCGCCCCGGCCGGCCAGGAGGGCCAGATCCTCCCAGGCCCGCGGATCGGCCGGGTCGGACAGCGCGGTGAACGGGGAGACGTCCGCGGGGTAGCGGGCGGCCAGGCCGACGCGTTCGGCGAACCGGGCGTGCGGACCGGTCAGCGCCGCCCATGCGGGGTTGTCGAGGACGTGCGGTGGCGCGGCCGGGCGCTGGGCGCGGTCCGCGGGGATGCTGAGGGACATGGCTGCCGGATCTCCGTACGGTCGTGCGGCGGACGGGGCGTCAGGAGTTGTCGAGCGGCAGACCGGGCGGATCGACCTCCGAGGTGGCGACGGCCTCGTTGGACAGGTTCCAGGCGGCGAGCCACTTCGCGTACTGGCCGTTCTCGATCAGGTGGTTGATCGCGGCCGCGATCGGCTTCGCGAGGCCGCTGTCCTTCTTCGCGGTCGCGGCGATCAGGCCCTGCAGATTCGCGCCGGCGCCGGAGTACTTGCCCGCGTTGCGGGTGGGGTTCGGCGTGCCGGCGTCCTGGGTGATGTGGTAAGCGATGCCGGGATTGGGGCCGAAGTAGGCGTCGATCTTCTTGCCGCTGAGCGCCAGATAGGTGCTGTTGTTGTCGGGGAAGTACTTGACGGTCAGGTCCTTGCCCTCGCCCTGGAGCTTCTTGCGCCACTCGAGGAGGATCTTCTCCTGATTGGTGCCGGCGCCGACGGCGACCGTCCTGCCCGCGAGGTTCCGGTAGTCGTCCGCGAAGTCCCAGGTGCTGCTCTTCAGGACCTCGAAGGCCAGATTGTCCTGGCGGTAGGAGGCGAACTCGTACTTGCGCTTGCGCTCCTCGGTGTCGGTGACGTTGGAGAACGCCACGTCGACCTTGCCGCTGTCGATGCCGACGAAGAGGTTCTCCCAGGTGGAGTTCTTCACCACGGGCTTGAGCCCGAGGACCGCGGCCACCAGCCGGCCGAGGTCGGGTTCCGCTCCGGTGAGGGTCCGCTGGTCGCTGCCGACGTACGCCAGCGGCGGGAATCCGGCCGGCAGCGCGCCGATGCCGACGACCAGCTCCCCCTTGGCCGCGATCTCCTTGGGCAGACCGGCGCTGATGGATGCCACCTCGGGCACCTTCAGCGTGGTCTCCTGGGCGGCGCCGTTGGACAGGCTGCCGACGGTGACCGTACCGGCGGACGAGGAGCCCGAGCCGGTGGTGACGGACGTACCGCTGTCGTTCCCGCACGCGGCGAGTCCGCCGGTGAGGAGGGCGAGAACGCCGGCGGCCGTGACGGTACGGATGAGTCTGCCGCGAGGGCGGGGAAGGGTGTGCATGACCGTCCTTGGTCGTGGGTCGCAAGTGGGCGGGAAGAAGCCGCGGATCAGAGCACCTTGCTCAGGAACTCACGGGTCCGCTCGTGTTCGGGGTGGTTCAGCACCTGTTCGGGCGGGCCCTGTTCGACGATCCGTCCGTTGTCGAGGAAGACGATCCGGTCCGCGACCTCGCGGGCGAAGCCGATCTCGTGCGTCACGACCAGGAGGGTGGTGCCGCCGGTGGCCAGGTCCTTGATGACGGACAGCACCTCGCCGACCAGCTCGGGGTCCAGCGCGGACGTGGGCTCGTCGAAGAGGATGACGCCGGGACGGAGCGCCAGGGCCCGGGCGATGGCCACCCGCTGCTGCTGCCCGCCCGACAACTGCCTGGGGTACGCGTCGGCCTTGTCGGCGAGCCCCACCCGGCCGAGCAGGGTGCGGGCCAGTTCGCGGGCCTGCGGCCTGCGCAGCCTTCCGGTCGCCACGGGGGCGGCGGCCACGTTGTCCACCACGGTCAGATGCGGGAAGAGGTTGAAGTTCTGGAAGACGAAGCCGATCCGGCTGCGCTGGGTGAGGATGACCCGCTCGCTCAGCTCCCGGAGCCGCTCGCCGTGCCTGCGGACGCCGATCAGCTCGCCGTTCAGGCTGACGTGGCCGATCTCGGGCTTCTCCAGATGGTTGATCACACGCAGCAGGGTGGACTTTCCGGAGCCGGAGGGCCCCAGGACGACAGTGACCTCTCCCGGACGCACCGTCAGACTGACCCCGTCCAGCACCTGGTGGGCGCCGTACCACTTGTGGACGTCGTGGACCTCGACCGCGGCCGGCCGGATGTCGGTGCTCATGGAGTGGCCCCCGTCCGGATCCGGGCCGGCAGGTGGCGGAGCGCGGCACGGAGTTTCTGCACGGGAGTCGCGGGAACGATGCGCAGAGCGCCGCGCGAGTAGTACCGCTCGACGTAGAACTGGACGACGGAGACGACGCTGGTGAGGATCACGTACCAGACGGTGGCTACCAGCAGCAGCGGCACGATGTCGCCCGGGTAGGTGCTGCCCATGCTCTGCACCGAGCCGAAGAGGTCGAGCAGCGAGACGTAGAAGACCAGCGAGGTCCCCTTGATCAGGCCGATCAGCTGGTTGACGTAGGTGGGGACGACGGACCGCAGCGCCTGGGGAAGGACGATCCTGGCGAACTGGTAGCGCTGGGGCAGACCGAGCGCCGCGGCCGCCTCGTGCTGGCCCTGGTCCACCGAGAGGATGCCGGCGCGCACCACTTCCGAGGCGTAGGCCGCTTCGTTGAGGCTCAGCCCGATGACGGCGACCACCATGTCGGTGGCGAGCCTGGACTCGTCGAAGGTGAGGAAGGCCGGGCCGAAGGGCACGCCGAGGCTCAACGTACGGTACAGAGCGCTGAAGTTGTACAGGAACAGCAGCACGACGATCAGCGGGACCGACCGGAACAACCAGGTGTAGGTCCAGCTGACGGCCCGCAGTACGGGACTGCCGGAGAGCCTGGCCAGCGCCAGCACGATGCCTCCGAGAAGACCGAGCACCGCGCTGTACGCCGCCACCTCCAAGGTGATGAGCAGTCCGTCGAGGATCACCGGGCGCACGAACCAGTACCCGAAGCGGTCCCATTGGAAGAAGGGGTTGCTCAGCAGGCCGTGCCCGATCTGGGCGGCCAGGACGAGCACGACCGCCGTGGCGATCCACCGGCCGGGGCGGCGCAGGGGCAGCACCCGCTGCTCCGCCGGCGGTCGCGGTGCGGGACCACGCACGTCACCGGGCTCTTTCGCGGGCGCCCGGGCCGGGGGCGCCGAGCGGTCGGACACAGCGGTGCCAGGGGGTTCACTCATCGGGGACTCCAGCGGACGGGTGCACCCGGTCGCGCAGGCGACGGCCGACCGCAGGGCGAACGACACCTCGGCGGTACGGAGTGCACGGGGAGACGAGCGGAACGGGGCAGAACAGGCGGGCACACCCACCGCGTCAGCGGGAGGTGCCGGCGTTCAGGGAGTGGTCGTCAGCCTTGACAGCGCGCGCGACAGGGCGCGGAACACAGGCGACACAGGGCACTGCTGACGCGGGCCAGACCGACGGGCCGCTGCGTGTACGCCGGGACGAGGCCGTGGCGCCGCCACGCTGCCGTCCCCGGGGTCGCGTACATCGCGTCACCGCCACCGTTCCGCCCCGCTCGGGGCCTCGCGCCTGCCGAAAAGTCGTCGGGACAGCCCGGACAACCTTCCGCCTGGGAGGCGTTGGCGCGGCCGGCCTGAGCCTGCCGCCGACGTCCGGGACCGTTCTGCGGCGTAAGTTAGACACGGGCCGAAGAGAATGTCAACGACGCTGTCTCGCATGCCGGATGCCGCGGTGAGACGCCCCTCGCCTTCTTGACGCGCCGCGTCCGGCGGCCCAACACTGGTGCCGACGGTCACGATTGTCAGCGCCCGTGGTGCCGTGTCGCGGCTCCCACGGGTCATCGGCCCCGGCCCGCTGACCGGCAACCCTCACATCGCGGTGGGGTGCCCCGGGTGACGACCGGGTGCCGCCGGCGCGGCGGGACAAGCGCGGTCCCGCGTCACGCGGGCCCCGAGCCGGGGAGGCGGACATGTCCAGAGCACGGTCCGCGCTGCTCACCCGCCGGCTGCACATCGACTTCCTGCGTGTCTGCAGCGCGTTCGGCACGACCGGCTGACCTCGGCGAGTCCTCACGCAGTACCGACTCAGGGGCCGGGTGCGAGCACGCACCGGCCGTCAGCCGTCCCGCCCGCCGCTGCCCGAGGGCAACCGGGGGCCGCCACGCCCTGGAGAGCGCATGCCCGAGACGACGATCTCACGTGATCCCGGTTCCCCCGCGTCCTGTACCGCGCTGCCCCGCACGCCCCGTCCGGACCGCTTCCGCAGCCGGATCGGTGCCGACGCCGCCGGCGGCTTCTACCCGGCTCCGCGCCGCTACGAGCTGTTCCTTTCGGCGCGAGGCCCGCAATCGCGGCGGGTCGCCGTCACCCTCGACCTCCTCGGCCTCCGGGACACCGTCTTCACAACGGTCGTTCCGGCGGCGCCGCACGAAGCGGCCGCGCCCGCGGCGTTGCGCGCGGCGTACGAGGCCACCTGGCACGGCTACGACGGACCGCTGACCGTACCCGCCCTGTGCGACCGGTGGACCGGACGAGTCGTCAGCAACCACACCCCGGACATCCTCCGCGACCTCGCGGGCCGCCTCGGGGACGCGGCACGCCTGTGTCCCCTGGACCTTGCGACCGAGATCGGGACCGTTCGGGACCTGGTGGAGCAGGACATCGCGCGCCCGGCGGAAGAGGCGGCCACGGCAGCACCGGCCGACCGTGCCAAGGCCCTGGAACAACTGCTCACCGCGCTCAACCTGCTGGACCGCCGACTGGCATGCGCACCGGGCCCCTACGCCCTGGGCGAGCGGCTGACCGCGGCGGACGTCGACCTGTGGGTCGCCCTGTCGGACCTCCCGGACGGCGTGCTCTCCCCGTACCGGCACCTCGCGGCCTACGTCCGCCGCCTCCCACGGCAGTACGCGGCTTTCGGGTTTCCCCGGCCGGAGGAACGTACAACCCAGGGAGGCTGATGCCGCTCCCGAAGCACCTTCCGGACGGGCACCACTAGGGTGCTGGGTTCACGAGACCGCCAATGTCCCACGGGAGATCCACGATGCCGAACCCCATGGGGTCGACGTACGCCACCGTCCGACCGCGGGCGAAAGCCGCCGAGGGAGCGGGCAGCAGGGCCACCGGTCCGGCCGTGGTGTTCAAGCCGGTTGAGCCCGCCCCGGCGGTGGCGGCATGACCCGGCCGGCGGGCGGGATGCTGCACCACGTCGAGATCTGGGTGCCCGACCTGGAGCGGGCCGTCGCCTCCATGGGCTGGCTGCTGGAAGCCCTGGGATACACGCTTTTCCAGAGCTGGGACGAGGGCCGCAGTTGGCGGCTCGGAGCGACCTACCTGGTATTCGAGGAGTCCCCCGCCCTGACCGCCGTCCGGCACGACCGGTGCCGGCCCGGACTGAACCATCTGGCGTTCCACGTCGAAGACCACCACACCGTGGAGAATCTGGCCTCCGAGGCAACGCGGCACGGCTGGAGCCTGTTGTTTCCCGACCGCCACCCGCACGCCGGCGGCGAGCGGGCCTACGCCGCCTACCTGGAGAACACCGACGATTTTGAGGTCGAGCTCGTCGCCATCGACCCGTCGGAGCCGGACTGACGACGCCCCCCAGTACCGCAGGGACGTCAGCGCAACGGCAGGAAGATCGCCAGTGCGACAGAGGAGCCGATCAGGAACCCGACGACGGTCTGCGCAACCGTGTGGTCGCGCAGCACCACCCGGGACCAGCCGACCGCTATCACGGCAAAGAGGAGGGGCACCATCGGGGCGCCGTAGACGGCGGTGAGTATGGCCCCGGCCGCCCCGACCGCCGCGGTGTGCCCCGACACCTTCCACCAGATCGTCACCAGGCCGCCGACCGTGAGTCCACTGAGGATGGCCACGACGAGCGCGGTGAGTTCACGCGGTGCGCCCAGCAGAGCGAGAACGACCACGCTGAGCACGGCGCAGGCGATCGCGGTCGCCAACGGGATCGCGCGCTGACGCCGGATCCGCACATGTACGTCCGTGAACCGTCCGGCCCGCACCCCGAGGACGACCACGGTCATCGGCACCCCGACGGCGCCCGCCGCCGCCCCCGCCGCCCAGGCGAGCCCGGCGCCGTGCCCGCTGTGCCACCCCACCGCGAGCAGCATCACGGTGAGGAGGTACGCGGGTGCCAGGACGTCCGTGATGAGCTTGGCCAGGGACCGCACGGCGGGTCGCGGGGACGCGGGCCCTTCCTGCTCGAGGCGGACGGCACGGTCCCGTTCACGGATGATCACACCCGGCATTGTCGTACAGCGGGAATACCGCGCTTCAGCCGGGCCGCCCGCTGCTGGGGCGCTCCACTCGGCGAACGAGCGTGACCGCCGGATTCCTCACTGAGGACCGCTCGCGTCAGGAAACGCGCGCTCGGGGTGGCAGCGGGGGCAGGGCGTGATGTCGGGCATCGCCAAAGCGATGCCGAGTTCGTTCTGGGAGAGCCAGCCGCCGGCCGCGTCCGGGCAGTCCCCCCGGTGGAGCACCGCACGGACGGAGCCGCCCTCGCCGTCCGGGAGATGCTGCAGGCGCCAGCCGGCCGAGCCCTCGGCGTTCGGGCCCGCGCGGCGGGACGTAGCCGAAGGGGCAGCGGGTGGTGACGGCCCTTCGATCTCGCGGATCCTCGCATCGACCGCGTCGAGCTGCAGTTGCAGGTACACACGGATGACCCGCAGCCGGTCCAGATCCGGAGGGAGGTCGCCCATGCGTTCGACGGTACGTTCGGCGGGCGTGTCCGGCCAGCCAGGCGCCCCCCCTCAGCTCCGCTGAGCGGGACCGCCCTCGAGGTGTGCCCGACGCCCCGCCGCGCCCGTGCCCGGCACCCGGGGTGACATCCCGCCGCGAACGGCGGACATCGCCTGGGGCCCTGTTTGTGCGAAAGGGGCACCGGTTACCCGGAGGCGACGGAGCTGCACGAAGACGAAGCTGGAGACATGCCATGGCCGATGAGCCGGGCCCTGTGAAGAAGATCGTCGACAAGGTGACGGAGGTGGCCGCCGAGCTCACCCCTGCGGGGCGCGCGGAGATCCCGGGGGTTCCGGCGAGCATGCCCCCCACGGTGGAAGAACCGGTCACCCCTCACGATCCGCTGCCGGCCAAGCCCGACCAGGCCGTTCCGACACCGCTCAGCGCGACGGGCCGCCCGGACGGACCCTCCAGGACGGTAAGGGCCCAGGACGGGCCGTTCCTCACGAACGCGCAGGGCGCCCGTCTGCCGGACAGCGACCACTCGCTCAAGGCCGGACCGCGCGGCCCGGTGCTGCTCCAGGACCACCACCTGCGCGAGAAGGTCATGCACTTCGACCACGAGCGCATCCCGGAGCGGGTGGTGCACGCCCGGGGCGCCGCCGCGCACGGGGTCTTCCGCGGCTACGGCACAGCGGCCGAGGTGTGCAAGGCGGCCTTCCTCGCCAAGGACGTCGACACGCCCGTGTTCGTGCGGTTCTCCACCGTCCTGGGCTCGCGCGGCTCGGCCGACACCGTGCGCGACACCCGGGGATTCGCCACCAAGTTCTACACGTCAGAGGGTGTCTTCGACCTGGTCGGCAACAACATCCCGGTGTTCTTCATCCAGGACGCGATCAAGTTCCCCGACGTCATCCACGCCGGCAAACCGCATCCGGACCGGGAGATCCCGCAGGCCCAGAGCGCCCACGACACGTTCTGGGACTTCGTGTCCCTGCACACCGAGGCCGCCCATCACACCATCTGGGCCATGTCCGACCGCGGCATCCCGCGGTCGTTCCGCACCATGGAAGGCTTCGGCATCCACACCTTCCGCCTGGTGAACGCCGACGGCGCCACGACGCTGGTGAAGTTCCACTGGAAGCCGAAGGCCGGTGTGCACTCCCTGGTGTGGGAGGAGGCACAGATGATCGGCGGCATGGACCCCGACTTCCACCGCCGCGACCTCGCCGACGCCATCGAGGCGGGCGCCTTCCCGCAGTGGGAGATGGGGATCCAGACCTTCCCCGACACCCCGGAGCAGACCTTCCAGGGGATCGACCTGCTGGATCCGACGAAGATCGTCCCCGAGGAGCTGGCACCGGTGCAGCCCGTCGGGCTGCTCACCCTGAACGCCAACCCCACCAACTTCTTCGCCGAGACGGAGCAGGTCGCCTTCCACGTCGGTCACCTGGTGCCCGGTATCGACATCACCGACGACCCACTGATGGCCGGACGTCTCTTCTCCTACCTCGACACCCAGATCACCCGGCTCGGCGGGCCGAACTTCGCGCAGATCCCGATCAACCGGCCGCACGCCCCGGTCAACGACATGCTGCGCGACGGCTTCCACCAGGACGCGGTGCACGTCGGTGCGGCTCCCTGCAAGCCCAACTCCCTCGACGGTGGCTGCCCGTTCTTCGCCGGAGCCGAGGACCGCGGCTACATCGAGCACCCCACGCCGATCGCGGCGAGCGCCAAGGTGCGCGAGGCTCCGGCCTCGTTCGACGACCACTTCAGCCAGCCCCGGCTGTTCTGGCACAGCCTGAGCGCCGTCGAACGCGAGCACACCATCGCCGGCTTCACCTTCGAGCTCGGCAAGTGCTACGAGCAGGCCATCAGGGAACGCGCCCTGAAGATGCTGGCCCGCATCGATCCCTACCTGTGTCGGCAGGTCGCACAGGGACTGGGCCTGCCCGCCCCGCAGGCCGCGGAACCGCTCGCCGATGTCCGGCCCAGCCCCGCGCTGTCGCAGGTCGGCCACACCTGGCCGACCGCAGGCCGGGTCATCGGCATCGTCGCCGACGGTGCGGCCGACCTGGGCGCCGTGGAAGCCGTCCGCCGCTCCGTACTGGCCAACAGCATGGTCCCGCTGATCATCGGGCCCACCTGCGGCACTCTCACGCGAGAGGGTGCCGACTCCGTCACGGTGCAGCGCAGCTTCGCCACGGCGCGTTCCGTGGAGTTCGACGCCCTGCTGCTGGCCGAAGCTCCCGGCCCGGCGGCCGATGCCCTGGGCAGCCGTGACGCGAAGGCGGGCGGCCCGTCTCCTGTCAGCGCCCCCGTTGACCCGCGCGTCGTGCTGATGCTGCAGGAGGCCTATCGGCACGCCAAGCCGATCGGCGGCTGGGGCGCCTCGGACCCCGCCCTGCAGGCCGCCGGGATCGCCGTCGGCTCGGCCGGGGTCGTCACCGGCTCCGACGGCGAAGCGGTGCTGCGCGAGATCACCACACTGCTGGGTGCCCATCGTGTCTGGGAGCGATTCCCGGTCCCCTCGGATTCCGGGGCTGCCTGAGCACTCCGTCCCACCCCTCACAGCGGCGTCCTACCGCCCGGCACTCGCCGGCCGTAGGACGCCGCTGTAGGACTGCGGGCCGGCGACCGGCACTCTCAGCGGAGGGGGGTCTGACGCCCGCGACGGCCCCGCGCGACGATGTAGACGAAATCGAGCACCAGCACCACGATGCCGATGATCAAGAGGTAGAACAGTCCGTGGGTGACCGCGCCGATCAGGCCCAGGACGACTGCCACGATGATGAGGAACAGGAAAAGCGCCATGCCAGTGCACCTCCTGGGCGCGGCGAATGCTGATCAGCGGCGGGCGAGCTTTCGTTCGCCGCCGGCGCCGGGCTGGTAGGCCATCTCGTAGTACCGGAAGATCTCGATCTCCTGTTCCGCCGGCAGGATCTCGTCCGTCCCGATCGACGGGGCCTTCTTCACCAGCCCCTTGGAGAGTGCGACCCTGACATAGCCGGGTCCCACGGTCACCTCGTCCAGGGGGACGAAGACCAGACGCTGCCGTGTGGGCAGGCCGGTACGGACCGTCGCCATGGCCGGTTCGTCGGTGGCCGTGTCCACATAGACGGCCTCCAGCGCGCCGATCTTGTGACCCTTCGGGTCGACGACGTCGCGGTCGCGCCACTCGCGAATATCGGCTGAATGGATCATGTGCTGCTCCTTGCGGCCGCTTCCACCCGCAGCCCTATGAGGCCGCCGGACCGATTTCCCCCTTCTTTGACAGTTCGGTCAAAAAATCGTGACAGCGGGCGGCTCGCCGGGAGTCTTCCTGCCTCACGCCTTCGAAGAAGTCCGCGATATCCGTTTCCCCGGCGTTTTTCGCGTCGCGGACGTACTGACCGTAGTCATGTCCCGCTTTCAGTGAGTGGTACTGCAAGGACACCAGGTCGTACGCCACATCCTTGAAGCCCGTCTCGCCTGTCGCCATCGTCCGCCTCCGTTTCCTCACGACACTCTTCGCCTACCCCGGACACGGGCGACAAACAGGCCATTCCACATCGAACCCGACGGGGTCACGGCCGCTTGACCTGCCGGAGCTCGGTCCACAACGCCACGACGGGACCGACGGCTGCCGCCGCATACCCACCCGGGCGGAGACCGGAAGCCGGTCCCGCCTCGCGGTTGGGCCAGGAGCCTGCCCAACTCCCCCACCGCGGCGCATGATTGCCCATGACGTCAGCCATCCGCAGGGGGACATCATGCGCCGCTCCACGGTCACTGCCCTGGCCGCCATCCTCGTCGCCGGGGCCGCCGTCGGCTGTACGGACAGCGGCGACGGACGGAACGTCAGCAAGAGGGAGAGATTCCTCGACGCCGCGCATGCGGCGCACTTCGAGAGCTGGGCGGAGAAGGGGCCCCCTGACGACGAGCTGGCCCCGTTCCCGCAGAAATGGTGCGATGCGCTGGCCGCCGGCCGCGGCACCGATGACATCCTCAATCCAAGAGTTCTGTATCCCTACGGGCCGCAGTGGGGCACGAAGCTGGAGGACGCGAAGAAGTTGCTGGTCCTCGGAGTCGGCGTGAACTGCCCGGAGATGAAGGACCGGGTGGTGGAGGAGCTGGGGCCGGAGGACACGTCGTCACCGGTGGGCTGACGTCGGCGTGCGGGGCGGCGAGGCGCGGTCATGCCCGTCGGACGACCAGCACGGCGAGGTCGTCGAGGCGGTGCATCGCGATCGCGTCGTCGAGGATGCGGCCGGCCGTCTCGTCACAGCTGAGTCCGTCGCGGAGGGCCTGGGCGGCAAGGGTCCCGGTGCGCTTCAGTCCGTCGTCGAGCGTGAGGTCCGGCGCTTCGACCACGCCGTCGGTGACCAGGACGAGCGCGGTGTCCTCGTCCAGGGTGAAGATCTCCTGCGGGTAGTCGGCGTCCGGCATGATTCCCAGCACCGGTCCCACGGGCAGCGGGTGGATGTCAAAGCTTCCGTCGTCGTGCGCCCGCAGCAGGGGTACATGGCCGGCGCTGGCGCCCGTCACCTGCCCGTCGTGGGGATCGATGTGCAGGATCGTGCAGCTCGCGAACCGTGACGCGCCCATCTCCACCAGCAGTTCGTTGGTGCGCGCCAGCACGGTGCCGGGGGCGGACTCGTGGGAGGCGATCGCGCGCATGGAGCCGCAGATCCGGCCCATGCAGGCGGCCGCGTCCGCGTCGTGCCCCTGGGCGTCGCCGATCTCCAGGGTCACGGTGCCGTCCGCCACGGCGAAGACGTCGTACCAGTCACCCCCGACGTCGAGGCCCTCACTGCAGGGCCGGTAGCGGGCGGCCACTTCGAGGCCGGGCAGACGCTCGGGCAGCTTCGGCAGCATGGTGCGCTGGACCGCCGAGGCCAGATCCACGCGGGCCTTCTGCGACCGGATCCGTTCCAGCGCCTGGCCCGCGAGCTCGGCCAGCGTGACCATGAAGGCACGCTCGTCAGGAGTGGGGTGGTGCCCCTTTCCGTACGCCACCAGCCACGCTCCGAGCGGCCGCTCGCCGCCGGGCCCGAGGGGTGTGATCGACACGGCGAAGTCGGGGCCGGGCCAGTGCAGGGCCGCGTCGCCGGGAGAGGAGAGGCGGAGGTACGCGTCCTGGTCGGGGATGAACACCGGCGTGCCGGTACGCAGCGCCCGCGCCAGTGGGAGCCGGTCGTCCAGCGACACGTACTGCGAGGGAGCCGCGGACCGCCATGCCGGCAACCCCGCATCCGTGCAGAGCCTGATGTGACGGTCGTCGACGAGCGCGAGCGCGGCGCCGGCACCGTTGAAGGTCGCGGCGAGCCGGGTCAGCACGACCCGCCGCAGGTCCTGCTCGGTGGCCGCGGCGACGAGCGCGGAGGCGAACTCGCGGATGCCGTCCGCGCGGCGGCGTTCCGCGCCCACCGCGGCCAGCATCTCCTGGCGGAGGGCTTCCTGGCGGGTGTCGTCGCGGATCGTGCCGAAGACCTGCTCCGGGCCGTCGAACCCCAACTGGATCCTGCGCGTCTGGCAGGCGAGGTCGTGCCAGTCACCCGCCGCGCTCCGGAACCGCAGCGGGGTCCAGGGGTGGGTGTGCGCGTCCAGCAGCCGCCGCAGGGCACCCCAGTCCCCGGGGTGCACATGACGCACCACCCAGGGCAGCGACACCGAACCGTCCGGGATCAGCGCGCCGACGGCGTCCGCCCCTCCCGTCCACTCGATCCGGCCCGCCTCGGGCAGATACGCGCACAGCCCCAGGCCGGCGGCCTTGGCCGACACCCCGTAGGGGATGAGCAGACTGCCGAGATCGTGGTGAACGTTGAGCGAGTGCATCCACACCAGGGGTTCGCCACCGGCCGCGGTCGTCAGCCGCGCCTCGACGAGGGTCACCACGGACACATTGCCGGGCCTGGGCAGCTCCAGCACCCGCATCGCCAGTCGCTGGTCCTTCGCGTGCTCGACCAGCCGGTGGACCGCACTGCGCTGGCTCGCCGGCACCAGCTCCCACATGCGACGGCCCACGATCCGGTCCACCGGCTTGCCGAGTGCTTTGGCCATCGGGTCGTTCAGGAAGCGGACGACACCGTCCTGGCACAGCAGCGCCGAGGCTTCCGCCCTCCGCAGGAGTTCGTCCGAGGCGTCCACCAGTGGCTCCCCGTGATCATCACGCGATCACTGCACGGCTCTGGGTGCGTTCATGCTCCTCACTATTGTCCCAGAAGAGTGACGCGGGTCACATCCGCACGGAAGGGCCTCGGACGGCTACGGTCGGTCACGGGCCGGACCCGGGACGAGGATCAGGGCGCGACGTGCGCACAGATGACACAGGCCACCACTTTGTGCCCTGCCGTGCCCCACCGTATTGGCGCCCACGGTCCAGTCCGTCGGGGTCGGCGACCCGGACGGCGGGCTTTCCGCTGACATCAAGAAGCGTCCGCCCGGCAGGGCGGTGAAGGCCCCCCGTACGGACCGGAAATGGTTCGGAGTCAAGAAAGGGCTCCCGTCCCGTCAGGGATACGTCAGGGGATCTCGCGTCCGGCTGGGGCGTGGACTTCAATGAATCCGCTCGGTCCCGATCTCGGTACCGAACGTCAATACCGGTGCCGGTGAGGTCAATTGACCGTACCCACGCACCAGGAAAGGGGTGGGCATGAAGATGATCCAGGCGATGGTGAAGAAGCTGAAGCCGGCCGAGAAGCTGGCGCGCAACGCGTGGCCCTACCACGTCATCTGATCCATCACCGCCGGTGGCGGGCCGATCCAGGGTTCGGCCCGACACCGGCGGCGCCATGTCGGGCCCCACTTTTGCCGACCGGCCCCGAGTTCTCTGCTTTTCGTGGGGAACGCATTCCCCTCGCCACCCCACCCACAAGGAAGCGGATTTCTCATGGAAGAAACGGTGACCACTGCGGCACGCGACCATGCGGTCGTGTACGCGCCGCAGATTCAGGAGCTGTTGGCGAGAAAAGAAAAGGTCTTCCGGATCGACGCGACGACGGTGGGCGTGTCGGACGTGCAGCTGATCGCCGCCGTCGTCGCCGCGCGGCCCGTACTGGCCCCGGAGCGCTCGGTGTTCAAGCCCGCCGCGGGCGCGGACATCGACCACGACAGCGCGACGCGGACGATCCGTGCCCTCGGGCAGGACGTCACCACGGCTCTCCAGGCCCCCGCTCCCCCGGCGCACCGGCTGTCCGGGCCGTGGCCCGACGCCGCCACCGCGTATCTGCGGCAATGGCTGTTCTCCTCGGACCCGCTGCCGGTCTCGCTGCTGTCCAAGCGCGGCGTCACCCGTTCCGACACGCTGTCCCGGATCGCCGACCGGGCCGTCACCGCCTGGCCGGGCGCCGACGGCGGAGGCACGGCGCTGGCCCGGCAGATCCGGACCGCGCCGAGCGTCCAGGACAAGCGGCAGGCCGTCGCGCTGTACCGCCGTGCCTCCGCCACGCTCAGCGACGGTGTCGCGGCGCTGGCGACGAACGCCCTGTGGCTCATGAACCGCGCGGACGCCGAGGAGGTCGCCCGGTGCGGCCGCACCGCGGTGCTGTGGGAGACCCTTCGCCTCCTGCCGCCCGCGTGGATGCTCTTCCGTACCGGCGGCGACGCCTATGCGGGGCTGCACCCCGCCATCGGCCCGCAGGACGACATCGCCCTCTTCCCACTGCTGATGCACCGCGACCCGGAGTACTGGACGGACCCGCTGGTGTTCCGGCCCCAGCGATGGTCAGGGGTGGACGAGCCCGAGCGGACCCCGGGGTTCATGCCCTTCGGCTTCGACGGTGCGCGCTGCTGGGCGCGGCACATGGTCGTGCCCCTGGCCGAACGGCTGCTGGACGTCGCCCTGGAGCAGGGGATCGCGATCCGCGGCGCACAGCGGGGAACGCACGTTCCGCTGCGCTCGCTGCTGTCCGTCAGGTTCGAGGCGGGTGCCGCCCTATGAGCACGCCCTCATCCACGCTGGCACGCTGGGTCGGCGACGTCGGGACGTTCACCAGGGAGCGGTGGCAGCGCGGGCCCGCGGTCTTCACGCCGCAGAACGTCGTAGCGCCTTTCGGCCTCGATGAGTTGGACGCCGCCTTCGACGGCGGGCTCCTGCGTACGCCGTACCTGGAGATGGTGCGCTCCGACAAGGTCGTCGTCCCGCCCGCCGCGTACACCGCGCCCCGCGTGGTGCACGGCGCGACGTACGACGGCTTCGCCGACCGGGCCAAGGTCCTCTCCCTGCTGCGCGACGGGGCGACACTGCTGCTGCGGCGCGTCGACCAGTGGCACCCCGCGACGGGCGAGCTGGTGGCCCGGCTGTCCGGGGAACTCGACCGCCGGGTCGAGGCGTTCTTCTTCGTCACCCCCCTCGGCGGTCAGGGGCTGGCGGTCCACCGGGACGATGCCGACGTGTTCGTCCTCCAGGTCGCCGGACGCAAGACCTGGTACGTCCACGACGCGCCGGCCGGGCCCGACTGGGCCCCCGGGGAACTCGCCGACGACGAGCACTCCCCACGGCTGCTCCGCGGCGTCCTGGCTCCCGGCGACGTGCTGTACGTACCGCGGGGCTTCGCCCACCGGGCCGTGGGAGCCGCCGGACTGTCGGCCCACCTGTCGCTCACCGTCCGCGACATCAGTCTGAGGGACCTGCGGTCGGCATTGGAGCGGCTGGTGACCGAGGGGCTCGATGTCCCGGCACTGCCGCTGGGCGAGACCGCGATAGCCGACGCCTGCGAGGCGCTGCTCGCCCACTACCGGGCCAGGCTCGGAGCCGTCAGCGCGCAGGACGTGCGCGCCGCGGCGCGGGCACAGCAGGCACTCCCCCTGACGGGAACCGCCGTGCACGCCGCGCCGGAAACCCTCGTCGAGGCGGCCCGCACCTGGGAGACCGCACCCGCGGAGACCCGGGTGGGCCTGGGATCCGTCGGCCGCACGTGGCGCAAGCTGCGGGACGCCGCGAACGCCGAACGCTGAAGCGCCGCCGGCCCACGCGCCGGCAGCCCCTCTCATCTCCGGAGACCCCATGCCCGTCCATGTCACCGCGCTCACCGACCCCCACGCGACCGCCACCAGTCACCGCCTGGTGTGGCTGGCCTCCGACGACGACGGCATGCCCCTCGGTACGGCCTTCCTGCGCCTGTTCACACGGACCGGGCAGGAGCAGCTCGCCGATCTGCAACTGCACGTCCACGCCCAGGAGCAGTGCGACGAGACCGGCATGCTCCTGCTGGACCCGGCCCTTTCCGCCGCCCGCAAGCACGGCCGTCGCCGCGTGATCAGCCACGTCAGAGCGGACTCCCGCAGCGAACGGCTGCTGACCGCCCGTGACTTCCGCAGGGTGCTCGCGCTGACCTCCGCCCGCCTGCGCCTCCCCGTGGCGGATCCCGCCGCCCTGACCCGCATCACCGAGGAGCCGCACCCGGGCTATCGCCTCGCGTCCTGGGACGGCATGGTCCCGGACCACTTGGCCGAGACGTTCGTCGCGTCACGCCACGCCATGAACGACACCCCCACCGGCGGGGTCGACTTCAGCGCCGCGCCGTGGAATCGCGAACGCGTGCGGGCCGCGGTCGACGCCGTGACCAAGCGCGGGGACGTGCTGCACACGGTCGTCGCGGTCCACGTGGCCGACGGAACGATCGCCGGCTTCACCGAACTCGCCGTTCCCGGCGACGGCAAGGGCGACGCGCGGCACTACGGAACCGCCGTCCTCCCCTCGCACCGCGGCCGCGGCCTGAGCCGGTGGATGAAGGCCGCCTCCATCCGCCACGCCGGCCTGCGGTACCCGCACCTCGGCGGCCTGCTGACCGACACGGCCGACACCAACCCGTACATCCGGCGCGTCAACGACCTGCTCGGGTACCGGGCCACGCACACGACGTACGAGTACCAACTCGACCTTTGATGAAGGCACCGCGAGGTCTACCCAGGGGCGGTACGAGATGAACGGGTCATTGTGGGCATACCGTTGACGTCAGGTCCCGCGCGCAAGGCGGATCAGGGGGTCACGGTGACAAAGGTGTCCGCGATGCGGTCGGCGTCGGTCGGGTGGGAGGCGATGGCGATGATGCGCCAGGTACCGGCGGCGTGACGCCGGACCTCGAAGTGGACTCCGAGACGCTCGATCTCGGTGTTGTCGGCAGTACGGCGCGACCAGATCACGTCGATCCCTGCGGAGTGCGAGCTGTAGGCGGTCACCCGGCTGTCGGGAACATCGGTGTGGGTGTATCCGGCAGCCCGCAACGGCTCCTGCTGCGAGGCAAGGTAGACCAGTACCGATTCCGGGTCGGGACACCAGTCGTACAGGGCGCGGGCCGGGTCGGGGTCGTCCCTTGAGACGCTGAGCGGAGGGACCCAGAAGTCCAGAACGACCCGGGGATCGGCGGACGGGTCCGCAGCCACGGCGGTCCATGCCGGGAGGTACTGGTGGAAGAACCAGTCACAGGCCTCCTCGGCCGCACGCGCCACGTTGTCCTTGTACTGCTGGAGGTCCACTTTCGTTCCCTCGCCTTCCTCGCACCCCGGGCACGAGCGTTGCCCGGGCCCGCGATTGCCCCGACGCCATTCTGACGAAACGTCAGACGATAGGAACCCGACCCGCCGACCCACACCGGGAGCGGCCGCCCCACCGGCCGCACGCCCGCGTCATCCCCTGGACGTCATCGTCAGTGCAGGCCGGCCCTCGGGGCGTGCGCGGGCATCCGGTGCGACGGCCCGTCGCCGGTTCACCGAGTGGACGAAGGCGAGGGCACGGCGCCGCGGCCCGGGGTGTCGGGGCCGGGGCGCCGCGCGGGCAGGCCCACGCCGTCCGGCGTCACGCCACCGGGGCGTGGAAGTCGATCGGGTACTGGAACTGCCAGGCGTTCTTCTCGGGCTTCATCAGCTTGAACATCGTCGGCAGCAGCGCGTCGCGGACCACCCGGCCGACCGGGCCCGCGGCCTTGCGGGCGTTGGTGCGGGCGGTCTCCTTGATGATGCGCTCGACCCGGGGCCGGCGCAGTTCCTCGTAGCGGGTCAGTGCCTGGGGGAGGGGCAGGTCGCGCAGGCAGCGGGCGAGTTCGACGGCGCTCTCCGCGGCGAGCGAGGCGCCCTGGCCGGAGCTGGAGGAGGGCGCGTGGGCCGCGTCGCCGGTGAGGACCATCCGGCCGCGGCTCCAGCGGACCGACTTCGGCATGTTCTCCGTGCTGCCGGCGAAGAGCATCGTCTTGGGGTCGGTGGCCGCGAGCAGCGGCCCGGCAGGGGTGGCGTCGCCGTCGCAGACCTCCGCCAGGTGCGCGAGCCAGTAGGCGCCGCCGCGCTCGCGCTGGTCGTTGACCGAGAGCGGTTGGGGCACCGGCAGGTTGATGAACCAGATGCCCGTGCCGTCGGCGAGGACCTGCCAGGCGAAGAAGCACCGCTTGCCGAAGGTCATGTGCATCCTGCCGTCGGTGGGCGCGAGCCCCGTGTCGGCGACCATCGCGCCGAACCCCGCGGTGCCCGCGAACTGCGGTGCGGAGGCGGCGGGGTCGATCAGGCGGCGGACCGTGGAGCGCAGTCCGTCCGCGCCGATCAGTACGTCCGCCCTCGCCGTGCCGCCGTCCTCGAAGTGCGCGGTGACGCCGTCGGCGTCCTCGGCCGCGTCGACGATGCGTTTGCCGTAGACGGTGGTCACGCCCCGCTCCTCGGCCGCTTCGCGCAGGGTGCGGAACAGTTCCGCGCGGATCACGAAGCGCGTGGGGTCGATTCCGGGCAGCGTGCCGAATTCGGCAAGCTTCTTGCCGTTCCAGCTCTGCAGCACGATGCCGTCCATCTCGGTGCTGACCGCGCGGATCGCGTCGCCCACGCCGATCGCGTCGAACGCCTGGAATCCGTTGGGCGCGAGGCCCATGCCGCCGCCGACCTCGTCGGCCGGGCCGTCGTACGCCTCGAAGACCGTTGCCTCGATGCCCGCCTGATGCAGCGCCATCGCGGTGACGGGGCCGGCGACACCGCCGCCGATGACCAGTGCGGAGCGGGCCTTGCCGTTCGTCGTGCCAGTCGAGTTCGTCATGGATCGATAGTTGCACTGCAACTAGTCGCTAGTCAACTAGTTCGACCGTGGGTAGCATCGAGCCATGAGTACAGCGCCCCGGAGTTCCCCCCTCGCCCTGACCGTCCTGGCCCTGCTGCACTACAAGCCGCTGCACCCCTACGGCGTCCAGCGCCTGCTGAAGGAGTGGGGCAAGGACCAGGTCGTCAACGTCGGCCAGCGCGCCGGCCTGTACCGGACCATGGACCGGCTGCTCGGCGCCGGACTGATCGCCGTCCGCGAGACCGGCCGGGACGCGCAGTACCCGGAGCGCACGGTCTACGAGGTCACCGACGCGGGCAGCGAGACGGCACACCGCTGGCTCGACGAGATGCTCTCCACACCGAAGCAGGAGTTCCCCGAGTTCCCCGCCGCACTGTCGCTGCTGATGATGCTGACGCCGCAGGCGCTCCGCGACGCCCTGAGCCGCCGCGCCGAGGCCCTGGAGGCGGCCGTCGCCCGGTACGAAGCGGACCTCGCCCGGGAGGCGGACAGCGGGCTGCCGCGGATCGCGACGCTGGAGCTGGGGTACGTGCACACGATGGCGGCCGCGGAACTGGCATGGGTCCGCGGTGTGCTGGCCGATTTCGCGGACGGACGCCTGGACTGGTCACCCGAGGAACTGCTCGCGCACGCGGGCGAGGACGGGTGACCCCGGCCGTCAGTGGGACGGCGGGGCGGCGTCCCGATCACCTACGATCGGCAGTCAGCAAACCCGATATACGCCTCACAGTGTGATGAACGGCGCTCTCGGGAGGCGACGCCACCGCCGGTCCGCGATCGAGCTGCGGACCGGCGCAGCAAAGGAGTGACTCCATGACCCGCAGGCGTTTTTTCATCACGGGCGCTTCCAAAGGCATCGGCCGGGCCCTCGCCGAGCAGCTGGCCGAAGAGGGCCACACCCCGGTGGGCATCGCCCGCAGCGCACCGAGCTCCTTTCCCGGCGAGTTCCACGCGGCGGACCTCGCCGACCGCGCGGTCACCGATCGGGTCCTGGCGGAGGTGCTGGGTACGGGACCGGTCGACGGCGTGGTCAACAACGTGGCCGCGGTGCGGCCCGCGCCCATCGGGAAGGTCGAGCTGCCCGACCTCGACGCGGTGCTCGACCTGAATGTGCGCACCGCGGTCCAGATCGTGCAGGCCGCCCTTCCCGGGATGATCGAACGGTCGTGGGGCCGCGTCGTCAACATCACCAGCCTGGTCACCCTGGGCCTGCCCGACCGCACCTCGTACGGTGCGGCCAAGGGCGCGATGGAGTTCCTGACGCGAGGGTGGGCCGGCGAGCTGGCCGCGCGCGGGATCACCGTGAACGCCGTCGCGCCCGGCCCCACCGAGACCGAGCTGTTCCAGGAGACCAACCCGCCCGGGTCGGTCTCGGCCGCCCGCTACCTGGCGACCGTGCCCATGGGGCGGCTGGGGCGCCCGGAGGAGCTCGCGGCCGCGATCGCCTTCCTGCTCTCCGAGAGGGCGGGCTTCGTCACCGGCCAGATCCTGCGCGTCGACGGCGGTGCCAGTCTCGGGCGCAATCGCGCCTGAGAACGGCCGCGGCCGGGGCACTGGAGCCGCCCGCGGCGGCGTACAGCTGCCAGGCGGCGACCGGCGCGCCGAGGCCGTCGGGAATGCGTCCGGGGACATCCTTGATCAGCCCCGCGGCGCAGGCGAAGCCGGTCGCCGCGGCGCAGCCGAGCACGGCCGCCCGGGCCGCACGGCGCGCGCCCGGCGAGCCACAGGACGGCCGCCCGCACGGCCGGCGGTGGGCGGGCTCCGCTCAAGGGTGCGGCACCCGCCCCGGCGCTGTCACAGAACCGGCCGCTCCCCGGTCTTTCGGTGCAAAGGCGGACAACCCTCCGCCGTCATACCGCCGACTCCCCAGACCTCCGAGGGCAGCACTCGATGACCATGATGAGCAGCCGCGACGCAGTGACACTCGGTAAGCAGTTGAGCGCGTCCGACGACTTCGACACGGCCATCGCGCTGCTCGACGAGCAAGGGACAGTCGCCGCATGGACCCACCCCGCCGAACAGCTCGTCGGGTACTCCGCCGGGGACGTCGTCGGCCGGTCCGCGGCACTCGTCCTGCCGTCCTTCACGGAAGCGACGACGACCGCGGCCTTCGTCGAGCGCTGCCGTGCCGAGAACGGCTGGTCAGGGACGACGGCGGTGCGCCATCGGGACGGCCGTGTGCTCGACGTCAGCGTGCGGATCACGATGGTGCGCGGACAAAAGGGGACAGCGCGGTGGCTCGCGTCCATGACCGAGACCGTGCCGTTGTCCGGCGACGCCGTGGACGGAACGGTGCGCGGGCCGCTGCTGGCCCGCGCACCGATCGCTGTCGGTATTCGCGACCGTCACCTGCGCTGCACCTACGTGAACGACGTCGCCGAGAGCCACGACGGAGTCTCCCCCGGCCGGCGGCTCGGACGCCGGTTCACCGAAGCCATGCCCGGTGCCAATGCCGAGGCGATCGAGGCGGTGATGCGGCAGGTCGTCCAGGGCAGCGACGCCAGGATCCACGAGTACCGGACATGGGAGGAGACCCGCGAGGGCTCGGGCTCCCAGTACGCGGCCTCGTTCCAGTGCCTCCAGGGCGCCGACGGCGAATCGCTGGGGCTGTGTGTGATCAGCGCCGACGTCGCCGCGAGCCGGCAGATCCGCGACCGGCTCGCCGTCCTCAGCCGGGCCAGCGCGCGACTGGGCAGCACCCTCGACGCGATGCAGGCGGGTCAGGAGCTGGCCGACCTCTCCGTGCCGCTGCTCGCCGACTACGTCGCCGTGGACCTGGAGCACTCGGTCTCGTTCGGGGAGGATCCCCCGGTCGGCGTCGCCCCGGTCGGCAAGCTGCCCACATTCCGGCGGGCAGGGCTGGCTTCCCTGGCCCACGGCGTACCGGAATCCCCTTGGGCGCGAGGCGAGTTGATCGAGCTGACGGCCGATTCGCCCTTCACCGCGGCCGTGCGCGCCGGGAAGTCGCACATACAACCGGTCCTGGCCACCGCTGCCGGCACATGGTCCGACGCCGTGCCGGACCTGGCTCACGGAGTCCGCGACCACGGTATGCACTCGATCATGGTCGTGCCCATCCAGGGCCGGCACACCCTGCTGGGCGTGGCACTGTTCGTCCGCACGACGGATCCCGCGCCCTTCGACCATGTCGATCTGCTGCTGGCCGAGGAACTCGTCGGCCGGACCGCCCGGACGCTGGACGCCGCCCGTCGGTACGCCAGCCGGCACACCCTCGCCCTCACGCTCCAACGCCACCTGCTGCCGCGCCACTTGGCGGGTGGCACGGCGGTCGACGTGGCGTCGCGCTACCTGCCCGCGGACATCGAGCACGGTGTCGGTGGCGACTGGTTCGACGTGATCCCGCTGTCGGGCGCCCGGGTGGCGCTGGTTGTCGGCGACGTGGTGGGGCACGGTCTCCAGGCCGCGGCGGCCATGGGCCGGCTCCGTACCGCCGTCCACACCCTCGCCGGCATGGAACTGCCGCCGGAGGAACTGCTGGCCCACCTCGACGACACGGTCCAGCGGCTGACCGAGCAGGACGGCGATTTCGTGGACGGGGCCACCCCGGTGGGGGGCGTCGCCACCTGCCTGTACGCCGTCTACGACCCGTCCACCCGCCGCTGCACCATGGCATCGGCGGGACACCCCCCGCCAGTGGTCGTCGACCCGCAGGGGCGCTTCTCCTATCCCGACCTGCCCACCGGAGCGCCTTTGGGCGTCGGTCTGGGCGACCCCTTCGAGTCGGTGGAGCTGGAACTGGAGGAGGGAAGTCTCCTCGCCCTGTACACCGACGGCCTGATCGAAGCCCGCGGCCACGACATCGACGAGGGCATGCACCGGCTCGGCACCGCTCTCGCGCAACCGGGCCGAACCCTGGAGGACCTCTGCGACACCGCGACGCGGAGCGTGCCCGGCCGGACGCCGGGCGACGACGTCACGCTCCTCCTCGTCAGGACCGGTTCGCTCAGCCCGAGCCGGGTGCTTTCCACGGCGCTGCCCAGTGACCAGTCGGCCGTGCGCAGCGCCCGCGACCTGGCGGCACGTCAACTGGCGGAATGGGGCTTGGGGGATCTCGAGGACGCGACGAAACTGATCGTCAGCGAGCTCGTCACCAACGCGATTCGCCACACCACCGGGCACATCGAGCTGAGGCTCATCCAGCACCAGGTCCTGACCTGCGAGGTGTCCGACGCCGGTCCGTGCATCCCGCGCCCGCGCCAGGCACGCACCATGGACGAGCACGGCCGCGGCCTGTCCCTCGTCACCAGCCTGTCCCGCAAGTGGGGCTCCCGCCCCGTCCCCGGCGGCAAGGTGGTCTGGGTCGACCAGGACCTCCCCGTCCCCGACGCACGGCAGGCGGGTCTCGGCTGCTGACGGGGCTTTGGAGCCACTGATGTATTTGCTTTCCCCAACAGAGGAAGTAAATTCGGGCAGTTTTGCCGAAATGCGAAGGGATTGATAGAAGAGTAGTCTTTTTCGACGGCGCCAACACCGTGGATACACAGTGCGTTGCGACAGTCACCGCTCGCAAGATCCGTCGAGAGGGGCCCTGGATGAGCATGACGGAGATGCTCAGGTTCCGACGCGATCCGTTGGGGTATATCGAGGAATTCTCTCACCGCAGTCCATCGGGAGTGTTCCGTCTCCCATGGGGCACCTGGTGTGTGGGCGATTCGGACCTGGCGCTCCTGGTGCTCCGCGACCCGGTCTTCAACGCGGAGAGGTCCACCTTCTTCGGGGACCTGCTGCCCTCGAGGTCAGCCCAGACCGAGTTCGGCCGCGCCGTACGAAAACTGATGCGGGCGCGTTTGCCCGAATACCGGGAGAACGTGGCCAGGGCCGTGGCGGGACTGCCCGAGACCAGTCATTGGCCGGCAGCCGGAACCAGGTTGGCGTACCAGTGCACTGCGGACATGCTCCTGCACCCTCATGTCTCACCACCGTTGCACCGGTTGATGGATCAAGCCGTACGCGTCGGCATATTGCTGCGCGCGCCCCGCCTGACGCAACGGGCACGGGTGGAACTGCTGCGTCCGAAGCTGAAGCGGGCCTTGACCGAGCACGTGACGCTTCGCCGGGAAGAGGGCATCCGCGCCGACGAACCGCGCGACCTGCTGGACACGGCGATCGGCGCATGCCCCACCGAAGTCACCAGCCGCGCCCTGGCCGAGCTGTACTTGCAGATGTACTCGGCAATCGTCGAGACCGTCGGCCACGCGGTGGCGTGGTCACTGCTGCTGGCCTGCCTCCACAACACACCGGGTTACCCGTCGCCATGGCCCGCCGACTGGATCGCCCGCGAGGCCGCACGACATCGTCCGGTCGTCTGGATGGTCGGCCGCCCGGTCCCCCACCCCATCGAATTCGGTGGGATCCCCTTCCAGACCGGCACGGTCCTGTCTGTCAGCCCCTACCTCTTGCACCATGACAAAAGCCGCTGGGCCCAGCCCGACATGTTCCGACCGCAACGCTGGGCCGAAACAGACGAACACGGCCCCTACCTGCCCTACAGCGCCGGCCCGTTCATCTGCGCCGGAGCGGCGGTCGCGCACACCATGATCGTCGACACAGTGACCGCCCTCATGAGCGACGCGCATCTCACCGTCGCAGGCGGCAACTTGTCCCCGTTCGTGACCAACGCCGCGATCTGCCGCCCCTTCGCCCTCCACCGAACCACCAAGGCCCCGGCTCACACGCTCGAAAGGAGGTGAACAACCATGATCGCTGCTCTCCGGCGCATCATCAGGAACACCCCCGTCTCCAACTGGGACCCGTCGTGGGGGTGACCTGGCCGAGTGGCCTGCACGTCGAACGAAAGCGCGTGCAGGCCACTCGCCTTGTGCTGGGCCAACTCGCCGGATCTCGCGCTGGTCTAGGGTCGGCCGCATGGCTGAGCCCACCTATCTGACCGCCGTCCGCGCGTCGTACGACACGGTCGCCGCCGCTTACGGCGAACGCGTGCCGCCTCCGGGCGCGATGGACCCGCTGTCGCGCGCGATGCTGGCGGGGTTCGCCGAACTCGTACGGACGGCCGCTCTGGGGCCGGTCGCGGACCTGGGATGCGGGCCCGGCCGTGTGACGGCGCACCTGGCCGGGCTGGGAGTGTCCGCCTTCGGCGTCGATCTGTCACCGAAGATGATCGAGCTGGCCCGCCACGCCTATCCGGACCTGCGGTTCACCGAGGGCTCGATGACCGCCCTGGAGACGGGGGACGACGAGCTCGGCGGCATCCTGGCCTGGTACTCCACCCACCACACGCCTCCGCAGTGGCTCCCGGCGGTGTTCGCCGAGTTCCACCGCACGCTCGCGCCCGGTGGCCACCTGCTCTGGGGAGACTACGTCGGCGATGAGCTGCTGCGGCGGACCCACGGTTACGGCCATCCCGTGTCCTTCGAGTCGCATCTGCTGCCCCTGAACCACATGACCGGCCTGCTGGAACAGGCCGGACTCGTCGTCACCGCGAAACTGGAACAGGAGCCCGGCGGACGGGTGAACAGACCGCACGCCTGCCTCCTGGCCCGCAAGCCGGAAAAGCCCTGACGGGCCCGTTCCGGCGGCGAGGAAGGCGTGGGGGGCCGGCCAGGGTCACCCACTTCACACGGCCTTTCCCCAACCGGTGGGGTGCACCAGGTCGCGCTGGTACCAGGTGCCCGCCTTGCCGCCGAGGTGGGCCGGGTCGACGGGGCCGACGGGGACGAACCCCGCTTTGCTCAACACCGCTTGAGACGCGGCATTCTGGAGGACGGTGGCCGCTCGCAGTGTGCGCAACCCGTACTCGGCCGCCGCCAGTTGGCACAGTTCCCGGACGGTCGTGGTCGCCACGCCCCGGCCCGCGATGTGCTGCGCGACCCGGTAGCCGAGTTCCGCGGTGCGGTCCTCGATGTCGACCAGGTTGAACCTGCCGAGCACCGAGCCGTCCTCGGCGGCGAGCACGTGGAAGGCGCAGATGCCGGCCTCCTGCTCGGCCAGCAACGCGTTGAACCGGTCGGTGAACCGGTCGAAGAAGTCGTCGCCGCGGTCGGGGACCGAGGCAGCGAAGTAGGCGCGGTTCGCCAGCTCGAAGGCGAGGACCGCCGGGGCATGGCGGGCATGCAACCGCTGCAACTCGGGCATTGCCCGACCCTACCCGGGTGGTGCGCCGAGGCCACCCGGTTTTCTCCCGCCGCAGACAGCCTCACGGCCCCCGCACAATTCCGCCGCCAAGATGCGCGTCCGAGGCATGCGTACCTACGATCGAAGAAGGGCACGTGGGGGGTCGCTGACCAGGTCCGATGTCACCTCTCACAGGACCCCGTACCCCGGCGGACGGCCGGCGCGGGGCCGGCAGGGAAGGCCGATGATGATCGACTTGCATGGCCGCAGCGCCTTGGTCACGGGATCGACCTCGGGAATCGGTGAGGCCATCGCCCGGAAGCTCGGCGATGCCGGAGCCGATGTGGTGGTCAACGGGCGCAAGGCCGACCGGGTGGACGAGGTGGCGAAGGACCTGGGCGCCCGTGGCATCACCGGGGATGTCGGCACCGCACAGGGGGTCGCGGATCTGCTGGATCAGCTGCCGGACGTCGACATTCTCGTGAACAGCGCCGGCGTCTTCGGCACCACGCCCGTATTCGAGATCGAGGACGACGACTGGCTGCGGCTGTTCGAAGTCAATGTGCTTTCCGGTGTACGGCTGACGCGGCATTACGCGCCGCGGATGGTGGCCCGGGGCTGGGGTCGTGTCATTTTCGTGAGCAGCGAGGCGGGGGTGCAGACCCCGACGGAGATGGTGCACTACGGCGTGACGAAGTCCGCGCAATTGGCGTTGTCGCGGGGCACCGCTCAGGAGGTTGCCGGGACCGGTGTCACGGTGAACTGCGTGCTTCCGGGGCCGACCCTGACCAGGGGGGTGGAGTCGATGCTGGCGCAGCTGTATCCGGATCTGTCCGACGAGGACCGCGAGCGCCGGTACGTGGCCGGTGGCCGGGCGTCGACGTCCCTGCTCAAGCGTTTGATACGTCCTGAGGAGATAGCCAGCCTCGTCACCTACGTGGCGTCTGACGAAGCGTCGGCCACCACTGGGGCCGCCTTGAGCGTGGACGGCGGTCTGGTGCCCACCATTTTCCCCTGAATATTCCCCCTGACCTGCGCGGTCGAAGTCCGCGCCATCAGAAGGGACACGCTGTGAAACTCGAACAGATCCTCCCGGCGCACCTGGGATTCGGATGTGCGCCGCTGGGAAACATGTTCCGTTCGGTTCCCGAGGACGAGGCCGCCGCCACCGTCGACGCGGCCTGGGACCAGGGCACCCGGTACTTCGACACCGCGCCGTTCTACGGCTCCGGACTGTCGGAAATACGCCTGGGCAAGGCCTTGTCCGGTCGCCCGCGCGACGACTACGTGCTCAGCACCAAGGTCGGCCGCGTCATCCTGGACGAGAAGGAGGACCCGAGCGCACGTGATCTCGGCGAGAAGGGCAACCTCTTCGCCCACGGACGCCCGAACAAGATGCTTCACGTATGGACCGCGGACGCCACGAAACGCTCCATCGAAGACAGCCTGAAGCGCCTGCAAACCGACCGCCTGGACATCGTGTGGGTGCACGACATCGCCCAGGACTTCCACGGCGACATGTGGCTGCAGAAAATCGAGGAAGCCCGCACGGGCGCCTTCCGTGTCCTCACGAAGTTGCGCGACGAGGGCGTCATCAAGGCCTGGGGACTCGGCGTCAACCGCACCGAACCCATCGAGATCACCCTCGCCCTCGAAGAACCCCAGCCCGACGGGTTCCTGCTCGCCGGCCGCTACTCGCTGCTCGACCACGCACACGCCCTGCAGCGACTGCTGCCCATGGCCGAGGAACAGGGCGTCGGCATGGTCGTCGGAGGCCCCTACAGCTCCGGCATCCTCGCCGGTGGCACCCACTTCGAATACGTCACCGCCCCACCCGACATCGTGGCCAAGGTCGCGCGGCTCAAAGAACTCACCGACAGGCACGGCATCAGCATCAAGGCCGCCGCCCTGCACTTCTCCCTCGCACACCCCGTCGCCAGAGCCGCCATCCCCGGCGCGACCCAGCCCGCCCACACGATCGAGGACCACGCCGCACTCGACGAAAAGGTACCGGCCGGCTTCTGGACCGACCTGCGCGCTTCCGGCCTGGTCAGCCCCGCGGCCCCCCTGCCCGGCGGAGCGTGAGCGACCCCCGCCCCACGATTCCGGAGGAGAAGCCATGGCATCGACATCCGTCAGCAGGGTCGTCCCGGCCACTCCCGCACGCGTGTGGGAACTCGTCGGCGGCTTCGGCTCCCTGCCCGACTGGCTGCCCTACATCCCCGAGAGCTCCTTCTCGGAGGGCGGCCGCGTACGGCACCTGAAGAACCCCGACGGCGAGCCCATCGTGGAGCGCCTGATGGCGTTCGACGAGGAACACCGCTACTACAGCTACCACATCGTGCAGGCACCGTTCCCCGTCGTCGACTACCTGTCCACCCTGCGGGTCCACGAGATCAGCGGCGACGAGAACGCGGCCGAGGTCCAGTGGTCCGGCCGCTTCGTCCCCAAAGCCGGCGCCACGGAGGACGAGGTCGTCGACCTCTTCACCGGCATCTACCGAGACGGCCTGGAAGCCCTGCACAAGACGCTCGGCGGCTGAGGGCCGTCCCACCGCCGGCCACGACTGGACGGTCTGGCACGATCGCCGCTGTGACCGTACGCATGGACACCGCGGACTGGGCCGGGCTGTTCCACGCCCTGGGGCCCGCGTCCGACACGCCACGGCATCTGGAAGCGCTCCTCGGCGATGACCCAAAAGCGTTCGTCGACGGGTACACACACCTTTGGTCGACGACGATTCGTCGCGACAGCAGGGTGTGGCCCGCGACGGCGCCGACCGCGTTGCTGGTCAGCCGGTTCCTGGACGATGCGTCGCTGTGGCCGGACGATCCTTCGATGCCGGATGCCATGCTCGCCTACCTGTACAAAGTCGGCGTCGCCGCCGATCTCGGCGACCGGGCCGCAGAGATCCGGGCCCAAGTGGCGGGCCGCGTGTCCGATCTGCGGGACTGGACGGCCGTCCATCTGTCAGCTGATGCCGATGGCCGGGCCCGGATGTGGGAGGACGGCACAGGGCTGGGCGGGCTCGTTCTCGACCAGGCGGCGGTCGCCTGCTTCGACGTGGTTCCCGAGATCCTGGCACGAGTGCTGCCGCACCTGGCTTCGGGACGTACCAGGCGCAGGACGTGCGCAGCCGTTGCCGTCGGTGCGCCGGCCCGGCATCCCTCGGCATCGGCGCAGCGGCCGGCGCTCGTGGAGCAGTTGGCTTCGTTGAGCCGGGCCGCCGATTCCCCCTACGACGTGGCTACCGTTGTGATCGCCATCGGCCAACTCGGCGGCGACACACGGGGCTGGCTCGGGCATCCGCATCCGGGTGTTCGAGGCTGCGCCGCCCTGGCGCCCGGGCTTGCGGGCGACGAGACGGCGGCGCAGGTCCTGCGGGAACTGGCGCGGTCACCCGGGGCGTTCACCGAGTCGTTCGGCGACATGGCCCCGCCCTTGCAATTCCAGTCCGGGCCGTACCAGGACCTGCTCGCGCAGGGGTTCTTTCGCCCGGGTTGAGGCGCCGGCGGGCCTCCCGGCGCGCGCTCGCCGCGACCCGGGCCGGGGCCGGGGCTCACGGCCGGGGGCCGTGGCCGCCCCGGGCCGAAACGGGGCTCGGTGCAGGCAACTTGGGCACAAGCGCACATCATGTCGGAAACAACTCCGCGGCGTTGCGGATCCTGGCGACTTCCCGTCGTGTGTCGTATTCACGCCCACAATACTTTCCGTGAACATTCATAGGCCACGGAAATCTGGTGTTCACGTAACGAACACGTGAAGACACGCATTCCGCCGCGAACCTTCAGAAATCCCAGCTCACGCGACCCGTTACAGCAACGGTTCCCTCACGCACCGTCACCAACCCCGCCCAGCCTCCCCATTGACATGGACAGGACCGATCTCGCTAATGGGCCCGGGTGAACGCCACGGCGTTCACCGCCGCCCGCGAGCCGTACACGGCTCGATCCCAGCAAGCACGCATGGGAGTCACGTTGAGACCAGCGAGAACCAGAAACCCTGTCCGCCGGACGGTGACCAGGGGCCTGGCCGTCCTCGGCGCCGCCGCCATGGCGGTGCTCGGAGTGCAGGCACCGGCATTAGCCACGGGTGTCGCGGACACACACTCCGCCACCCCGGCCGCCGCCGGCCGCGCGTCCTTCGAACCGACCTGTGACACACCCAAGCCCGGCCAGTTCAGCTGCTTCGCCCTGCGCCGCACCGATGTGAAGGCGTCCAAGGGCCTGATGCCAGCGGCGGAGACGCCCGCCGGCTACGGTGCCGCCGATCTGCAGAGCGCCTACGACCTGCCGTCCGACGGCGGTGGCGGCCAGACCGTCGCCATCGTGGACGCCTTCGACGACCCGACCGCCGAGGCGGACCTCGCCGTCTACCGTGCGCAGTTCGGGCTGCCCGCCTGCACCACGGACAACGGCTGCTTCCGCAAGGTGGACCAGCGCGGGGGCACCGACTACCCGGCGCCGGACCCCGGCTGGGCCGGTGAGATCTCGCTCGACCTCGACATGGTCTCCGCGATCGCGCCCAACGCGCACATCCTGCTGGTCGAGGCCGACGACAACAGCTTCGAGAGCCTGTCGGCCGCCGTCGACCAGGCCGTCGCCCTCGGCGCGAAGTACGTCTCGAACTCCTACGGCACGGACTACCGCGGCGGGAACGGCGAGGACCCGTCCGAGACCACGGACCTGGACGCGCACTACAACCACCCCGGCGTCGCGATCACCGCGTCCACCGGTGACTACGGCTACGGTGTGAGCTACCCGGCCGCCTCGCAGTACGTCACCGCGGTCGGCGGCACCACGCTGACCCGCGCGCCGTCCACGACCCGCGGCTGGACCGAGGCCGCCTGGAACCTCGCCGGTTCGGGCTGCTCGCTGTACGAGCCCAAGCCCGCCTTCCAGCACGACACCGGCTGCGACAACCGCGCGCTGGCCGACGTCTCCGCCGTCGCGGAGGACGTCGCGGTCTACCAGACCTACGGCCACAACGGCTGGGCGGTCTACGGCGGCACCAGCGTCTCGTCGCCGATCATCGCCTCGGTGTACGCGGCCGCCGGCACCCCGGTCGCCGGCTCGTACCCGAACGCCTACCCGTACGCCGCGGGCACCGGGATCAACGACATCACCACCGGCAGCAACGGCAACTGCTCCCCGGCGTACCTCTGCACCGGCGGTGCCGGCTACGACGGCCCGACCGGTCTCGGCACCCCGGCCGGTCTGTCGGCGTTCCGCAGCGGCCCGCACGGCGTCATCACCGGCAGCGTGACCGACAGCGCCACCGGCAAGGCGATCTCCGGCGCGACCGTCACCGCGGGCGACAGCGTCGCCCACACCGACGCCACGGGCGCGTACTCCCTGACCGTTGCCACCGGCACCTACGACATCTCCGTCGAGGCGTTCGGCTACTCCGACGGCTCGGCCGACGACGTCGCGGTCGACGACGACGCCACGGTGACCAAGAACTTCACCCTCGCCGCGGTGCCCAGCCAGACGATCGCCGGCAAGGTCACCGACGGCTCCGGCCACGGCTGGCCGCTGTACGCCAAGATCACCGCGGACGGCGTCCCCGGCGCGGTCTGGACCGACCCGGCCACCGGTTCGTACAGCCTGGAACTGCCCCAGGGGCACTCCTACACGCTGCACGTCGCGTCGGCCACAGCCGGATACCAGGCCGTCAGCAAGACCGTCACCGTCGGCGGCTCCGCGCAGACGGTGGGCATCTCGGTCCCGGTCGACTCCTGGACGGCAACCCCGCCCGGCTACCGGATCGACGTGACCGGCACCAACGAGCCGTTCGACGCCACCGACGCCCCGCCCGCCGGCTGGAAGGTGGAGAACGCCGAGGGCACCACGGGCGGCTGGGAGTTCGACGACCCGGGCAGCCGCGGCAACCGCACCGGCGGTGACGGCGCGTTCGCCGTCGCCGACAGCGACCACTTCGGCGGCGGGGCCACGCAGGACTCCTCGCTGCTCAGCCCGGTCTACGACTTCACCGGCAAGAACGACCCCGAGGTGGCCTTCAGCACCGAGTACAAGTCGTACAACGGCCAGTCGGCGACAGTCGAGGCGACGGCCGACGGCGGCAAGACCTGGAGCAAGATCTGGTCTGCCGGTCCGGACGTCACCGGTGACCGGATCGAGGCCTCGCTGGCCGACTTCGCCGGCAAGCCGGCGGTGCAGCTGCGCTTCCACTTCACCAGCAGCTTCGGATGGTGGTGGTCCGTCGACAACGTTTTCGTCGGCAACCGTCAGCTCACTCCCGTCCCCGCCGGCCTGGTCGTGGGCAACGTGACCGACGCCAACAGCGGTGACGGCATCGTCGGAGCCACCGTCACCAGCCAGGACAAGCCGTCCGAGAAGGCCATCACGGTCGCCACGCCGGACGACCCGAACCTGCCCGACGGCTTCTACTCGTTCGTCTCCACCGCCTTCGGCAGCCACCCCTTCACGGCGGCCAAGGCCAAGTACACCTCGCTGACCAAGAACGCCAAGACCGGGGCCGACAGCGCCGTCCAGGCGAACTTCAAGCTCAAGGCCGGCAAGGTCACGATCACGCCCGCCTCCGTCTCGGCGTCCGTCGCCTGGGGCGGCTCCGCTTCGCAGAAGCTGACCGTCAAGAACACCGGTGGCGCGGCCGCCACGGTCAAGCTCGGCGAGCAGTCCGGCGGCTTCACCCAGCAGGACAAGGGCGCCGCCCTGCGCACCGTCAAGGGTGACTACACCGCACTGTCCAGCAAGGCCCACGCGTCGTCCGCCAAGGCCGCGCCGTCCGCCGCGACCCCGGCCGACGACGCTTGGCAGACGGCCCCGGACCTCCCGACCGCCCTCATGGACAACGCCGTCGACACCCTCGACGGCAAGGTCTACTCGGCCTTCGGGTACAACGGTTCGACCGACGTCAAGGACCTGTACGTCCTCGACCCGGTCGCCGGCAGCTGGACGAAGCTCGCGAGCGCGTCCGACACCCGTGAGGACCCCGCGCACGGCTTCATCGACGGCAAGCTCTACGCCGTCGGCGGCTGGGGCCCGAGCGGCGCCCCGGACGCGAAGCTGGAGATCTACAACCCGCAGTCGAACAGCTGGACCACCGGTGCGTCCGCGCCCAAGCCGTACGCCGGCTCCGGCACGGCCGTCCTCGACGGCAAGCTGTACATGATCGGTGGCTGCGGCGCCGACTTCTGCGGCACCACGGACGCCAGCGTCTACGACGCGAGCACCGACAGCTGGTCCCAGATCGCCGCCTACCCCGAGGCCATCTCGTGGGAGGCGTGCGGCGCCATCGACGGCCAGATCTACTGCGCCGGTGGTCTGGGCGGCAACGAGAACGACGTCGTCCACACCTACTCCTACGACCCGGGCGCCAACAGCTGGACGCAGCTCGCCGACGTCCCGGCCGCCCAGTGGGGTACCTCGTACGCCGCTGCCAACGGCCGTCTGATCCTGGTCGGCGGTGTCGGCAACAACGCCCTGACCAACCGGAGCCAGGCCTTCGACCCGAAGTCCGGCACCTGGGGCACCCTGCCCAACGCCAACGTCGCCACCTACCGCGGCGGCGGCGCGCCCGGCTTCTACAAGGCCGGCGGCGGCAACGCCCCCGGCTCGCCGATCAGCAAGGTCGAGGTGCTGCCCGGCTACGACCAGGGCGGGGCGAGCGACGTCGACTGGCTCGCCGAGAGCGTCCAGCAGCTCACCCTGCAGCCCGGCGCCAGCGCGGTCGTCACTGTCACGCTCGACGCCACGGCCGCCTCGATCACCCAGCCCGGTGACCTGACCGCCGGCCTGAGCGTGGGCACCGACACGCCGTACTCCGTGCCGCGCATCCCGGTCGCCCTGCATGTCGCACCGCCCAAGACCTGGGGGAAGATCGCCGGTCTCGTCCTGGGCAACACGGCCACCGGTGGCACCGCGCCGCTGGCCGGGGCGACCGTCCAGATCGACAGCTGGGCCTCGTCCTACACGCTCACCACGGCCGCGGACGGCACGTACGGACTGTGGCTCGACGTCCGCAACAACCCGCTCACCGTCATCGTCGCCAAGGACGGCTACCAGCCGACCGTCACGACGATCAAGCTGAAGAAGGGGGAGACGGTCACCGGCAACTTCACGCTGAAGCGCAAGTAGCCGGAGGAAGCGTCGGAAACCGCGCCGGCGGCACCAGGAACGGGCCGCCGGCGCACCCCGGACGCGAACCCCGTTGAGGCAGGAGGGCCGGCCCCGAAGGGCCGGCCCTCTCGCGTGGGCGAACCACTCCCGCGACGGGTCGTTTGAGACGGGACACCATCACTCCCGGAGCGCAGGTCGAGTGGTCAGACCGCCGCTCCCAGCAACTCCCGGAACGCCTCGGTCCCTTCGGGCGTCACCTTCACCGCCCGCCCGGAACCGACGCGCCGCACCCACGTCCGTTCCAACGCCGTGGTGCACAGGGCCGCGCCCAGCGCTCCCGCGAGGTGGGGTCGGCGCTCGGTCCAGTCCAGGCAGCTTCGCACCAGAGGCCGCCGGGCACCTGGAGGTTGCTCGAAGCCGAGATGCTCGCTCAGCCATGCCCGGCCCGCCGGGGTGACGGCGAGCCCGGAGTCGGCGGCGACCAGGTCTCGGGCGATCATCGCATCCGCCAGGGCAACGCCCAGCTGCCCCGCCAGGTGGTCGTAGCAGGTGCGGGCCCGGGCTTCGGCACTGAGCCGCACCGATTCCCGCAGATTCTGCGGGCACGGGGTGTCCGATGCGTACGAGGCGAGGGCTTCGACGAGGGCGGCCGTCTCCGGGTCGGCCAGCCGGACATAGCGGTGCCGGCCCTGGCGTTCCTCGGTCAGCACTCCGCCGGCGATGAGGCGGGAAAGCTGCTCGCTGGCGGTGGAGGCCCGCACCCCCGCGTACCGGGCGAGCTCGCCTGCGGTCCAGGCGCGGCCGTCGAGCAGCGCCTGGCAGAAGGCGGCCCGGGTGCGGTCGGCGAACAAGGCGGCGGTCTCGGCGAGTGGGGGCACAAGGTCATGATGCCGCAGGGACGGTTCGGGGAGCGGCGAACTGTCCCGGCCCTAGCGTCAGGGCCATGACGTCGACGATCCATGAGTTCAACCGCTATGAGGACGTGCGAGCGGCGCTTGCCGACCCGGCACTGGTCCCGGAGCTGCCTGCTGCCGACGACGGTCCCGTCGGGGCGAGTGTCGCGTGGCTGCGTGCCACCGTGGCCCGATTCAGCTCCGGTGAGCAGCACCGGCGGCGGCGCGCTCTGGTGGAGGCCGAACTGTCCCGGCTGGAGCCTGCCTCACTACGGCGGGCGGTGGCGGCGGGGCCGGAAGGGCAGGTACGCGTGCGGGTGGTGCAAACTCTCGCCGAGGCCCTGGGGATGCCGGAACCCAGGATGGTCGCGGAGGCGGTGACCGTCATTGCCGGGACCTACTTCGGGGGTACGGACGCAGCCGCCGACGAGGCGGTGGCCCACCTCATGGCGCGGCTGGCGCCACGGAACGCGGATGAGGACGGCTTGGAGGCCGCTGCCAACCGCATCGGGCTGCTGGTGCAGGCCTGCGCGGCGACGGCTGCCCTGGTGGAGACCGCGGCCGACAGCGACGTACCGCTGGCCCGGGTGCTCCGGGAGGCTTCGCCGGTATCGGTGATGCGCCGGGTCGCCACGCGTTCCACCCGGGTCGCCGGTCGTGAGATCGCCGAGGGCGATGTGGTTCTCCTGGATCTCGCGGCCGCCCATCGTGTGCACCCCGTGCCGCTCGCCTTCGGCGCACCACCGCGGGTCTGTCCCGGCCGGGCCCATGCACTTGCTCTGGCCGACGGACTGCGCCGACGCCCGCTGACCGACTTCGCCCGCCTGCATCACCAGGCCACCCCGCTGCTGCTTCCCAACGCCTGGGACCACGCCTCTGCGGCCGCTCTGGCGGCGCAGGGCTTCGCGGCGATCGGCACCACGAGCCTGGGCGTGGCGGCAGCCGCCGGTCTGACGGACGGGGCGGCCGCGACCGCCGAAGCGACCTCGGCCCTGGCCCGCCGACTCGGACGCGGCTCCTTTCTGTTCACCGTCGATGCCGAAGGGGGCTTCAGCGAGGACCCGGAGGAGGTGGCTGAGCTGGCCCGGAGGCTCCACGAGGCGGGAGCCGCAGGCATCAACCTCGAGGACGGCCGCCCGGACGGCACCCTCGCCCCCGTGGAGTCGCACGCCGCGAAGATCGCCGCCGTCAAGGCCGCCGTGCCGGAGCTGTTCGTGAACGCCCGCACCGACACCTACTGGCTCGGACGCCAGGAGGAGGAGACGGCGGCGCGCCTCGCGGTCTACGAACAGGCCGGTGCGGACGGGGTGTTCGTGCCGGGGCTGTCGGACCCGGACGAAATGGCCGCGCTGACGGCAACCCTCGTCGTCCCGCTGAACATTCTGTACTCGCCGACCGGACCCGCCCTCGCCGACCTGGCCGCACTGGGTGTGCGCAGGATCAGCCTCGGCTCGATGCTCTACCGCAGGGCCCTGGCCGCGGCGGTGAGCACCGCGACGGCCATCCGCGACGGCCGGCCGGCGGACCTCACAACCCTCTCCTACGCACAGGTGCAAGCATGGGGAGAGCCTTCCCCTCACTTTTTCTCGTGAGATGCGGCTCTACAGCGATGCGCTGAACAGGCCCCACCTCACGGCTGCCGCCTTCTGCCGCCTTCACCGGACCGGACGGTGCGACTCTGGGACCCGGGCACCGGCCGGTGCGTGCTGACGATCCCGGTCCACCACGAGGTGCTCGGCAGCGCTCACACCGGCGGCGGGCTGCCGGCGGTCGCCGTGCCCTCCGGAGTCCTGGCGTACCGGATTCGGGCGCGATGACGGCGCCGGTACGACCGGCTGCCGGCGGGGTCCGGCGATTGAGGCGATTCGGCCGCGTCCGAGGCGCTCGGCGTCGCAAGGCGAATTCCGCGCGCCCCGCTCCTTTCCACCGGGCCGGCGCCGGCCGCGTCAACCGGCACGTAATCCCGCCCCCGAAGGGGTCAGTAAGGCTTTCCCCGGGCGGATTTGCTGCCCGGGTCCGGGTCTGGGATCTTGTCCGGGGCGGCGACGTCGAGCGACGCACCCCCGGCCGGCACCACTTGACCCCGAGGTCACCGCCGGGCCGACAGGTGGGTCGCGGCCGGGCCGCGAAGAGCGGCCCGCCGCCCTGTCCTTGGCTGTACGGAGAAGGGAAACAGCGTGAATACCGAGAAGGTTGTGGCCCGGCGTCTCACCTCGGAAGAGGTCGCCGAGCTGAGCCACCAGGACGCGATATTCGTCTCGGCATCGACGGAAGACCTCGCACTCGACTGCTACGCCCCGGCTTTCCTTGTGAAGCCGGGCAAGAGCTTCGAGGGTGGCTCCTTCACCGCGAGGACGATCTTCGGTGAGGAAGTGCACGTTCTTCCGGACAATGCCGAGGAGCGCGGCATCCGGGTCGCCGACGAGGCCGGGGAGGAAATCGAGGTTCTCCAGAGTGCCGGTGTCCTGCTGAACCTGGCCCTCTTTGTGCCCGACGGGACCAAGGAATCCCTGGAGGCGCTCTACAACGCCGCGCGGGAGGCATTCGGCGCGGGAATCGTCCAGCGCTGGAGCGAGGAAGTCGTCGCGGTGCCGGACGTCAAGGTCGACCTGTTCGAAGAGCCGGCGCGCGGGCGCAAGAGCACGAACAACCAGAACCGTGACCGCCGCGCCCTGGACATCTACCCCACCCGAGTGCGCTTCATGGAGCCCAGCGCCGGCTGGAGGTTCATCCTCGAACCGCACCAGGAGACCGTCGACGACATCCCGACGATCTGAGCTCACGGCGGCCCCGATGGGGCGGCTCCGCGGCAGAAGGCCCCCTCGGACACGCAAGGCCGGAGGGGGCCTTCGCGTTTCCGCGCGTCAGGCGCCCGTCCCCGTGGCCGTGTTCGCGGCGTGGGAGGTGTCCCAGTCGATGCCGGTCAGCTGCTGCGAGCGCTCCCACAGGCGGCGTCCGAGCTCCGGGTCCTGAGCCGCCGCCGACAACGGCACCGGGTGGGGGTGCCCCGACCGTCCGCCCCGGCCGTCGGGCCCGATGTAGGTGCCGGCGGCGAGACCGGGCTCGGTCGCCGCGTACAGCTGCGGCAGGGCTCCCATCTGCGGGCTCTGCGCGAAGAGTCGGCCGGACAGACGCATGAGCAGTCCCGTGATCCCGGTGCCCTTGCTCTGCATCGGCGTGTTGCTGTAGCCCGGGTGCGCGAGAACGCTGGTGATCGGCGACGGCACCGCCTGCTCACGCCGGGCCAGCTCCACAGCGAAGGCCGCGTTCGCCAGCTTCGATGCCGAATAGGCCGCGAGGGGCGTGTACGCGCGCGTCCACGCGACATCGTCCAGATCGAGTTCGCCCTTCTCGTGCAGGTACGAGGTCACGGTGACGACCCGCGGCGACGGCGAGCGTCGCAGCACCGGTGCCATCAGCGCCGTGAGCGCGAAGTGGCCGAGGTGATTCGCCGCGAAATGACGCTCCGCGCCCTGCGCGGTGACACCGTGCCCGACCATGGAGACGCCCGCGTTGTTGATCAGCGCGTCGACGGACTCCTCCCGGCCGATCTCCTCCGCCGCCCGGTGGATCGAGTCCAGGTCCAGCAGATCGACCTGCCGCACCTCCGCCTCGGCCCCCGGGTACGCGCTGCGCAGTGCGGACGCCACCTGCTCTCCCCGTGCCGCGTCGCGCACGGCCAGCAGTACCCGGCCGCCGTGCGCCGCGAGCTCGCGCGCCGTCACCAGCCCGAGTCCGCTCGTCGCACCCGTCACGACGAAGGTCCGGCCCTTCTGCCCGGCCATGCGCTCCGCGGTCCATCCGCCGCCGCCCGGCTTGCCCTTGTCCGTCCTGGAACCCGTCGTCGTCATGTCGCGATCTCGCATTTCTCCTCGAAGCGGCCTCGGTCAACGCGCCTGAGCAGGGCTGGGCCGTGGAAAAAAGCTAAACCTTTCCATTAATGTGAAGGTCAAGCCGGCGGCGGCGCGATCGCCCGCCGACACCACGAAGGAGAGTGCATGAAGATCGGAGACCTTGCCGCGAGGACGGGCGTCGCACCGCGGCTGCTGCGCTACTACGAGGAGGTCGGCATCCTGCACCCCTTCCGGGGCGCCAACGGATACCGCACCTACGGCGAACCGGCCATCGACCGCGTCCTGCAGATCCGCGAACTCCTCGAGGCCGGCCTCACGACGGACATGATCCGCGAGGTGCTCCCCTGCCTCGATGCCGGGAAGGAGAGGACCGACACCTCAAACTGCCCGGCGGCCAAGGACCTGGACGGACTGCGCCGCCAGCTCAGCAGCATCGAACGCCGCATCGACGTCCTGCAACGCAACCGGCAGGCGATCCAGAGGTACCTGAGCGCCTGCGCGGACTACGCCGTCGCCGCACCCGCGTCCGCCGCCGGAACCCCGGAGCCGGCCGCGGGCTGAGCAGGCTCGACGGGGACGCCCAGCCGCCCGGCCACGGTGGTGAGCGCCGTCCCCAGCGGGAGCGCGACCCGGGTGAGCGCGTGGCGGTCGCCGCGGGTCGCGTCCCGGTTGACGATCAGCACCGGCTTCCCGGCCTGGGCCGCCTGGCGGACGAACCGGAGCCCGGACATCACCGTCAGTGAGGAACCCAGCACCAGCAGCGAGGCCGCCTCGCCCACCAGCGCGCGACACTCCTCGACCCGCTGCTGCGGCACGGCCTCGCCGAAGAAGACCACGTAGGGCTTGAGGACACCGCCGCAGACCACGCAGGGCACCACGTGGAAGTCCCCCACCTGCTCGTCGGTGAGGTCGGCGTCGCCGTCCGGGTTGATCGCCGCGGCCACCGGCTCGAAGCCCCGGTTGGCCTCCTCCAGCCGCCGGGCGAGCTCGCCGCGCGGGCTGAACGCGCCGCAGGAGAGGCAGACCACCCGGGCCAGGCTTCCGTGGAGTTCGACGACCCCCTCACTGCCGGCGGCCTGGTGCAGGCCGTCCACGTTCTGGGTGATCACACCGGACAGCAGGCCGCGCCGCCCGAACGCGGCCACGGCGCGGTGACCCGCGTTGGGCCGGGCGCGGCCGAAGGTGCGCCACCCGAGATGGCTGCGCGCCCAGTACCGGCGCCGCGCTTGGGCGTCCCCGGTGAAGTCCTGGTAGGTCATCGGGGTGTGCCGGCTCAGGCTGCCGCCCTCGCCGCGGTAGTCCGGGATGCCCGACTCCGTGGAGATGCCGGCCCCGCTGAGCACCAGCACACCGCCGGCGCCCAGCGCGTCGGCGACCGGCTCCAGATCCGTGGTGGCCGCAGGCAGGTCCTCGGTGGGGGTCCAGCTCAAGGTGGGGCGCATACGCATGCCGCCAGGGTACGGAACCGACGCCCGCCGGCGGCTGCCGCCCCGGTACGCCGGCCGGTCAGGGGACGACGATGACCGGCCGCTGGGCGCGGTGTGCCAGGGTGCGGGAGATCGAGCCGAAAAGCCTGCTGCCGGGCCCCCGCGACTGCCCCACGATGATGGCGCGTGCCCGGTACTTGCGGCCGGCCGTCTCCAGCTCGTCGGCGATGACGCCGCTGCGCCGGACCAGGGTCCAGGGCAGATCCGCCAGGTGTTCCTCGCGGGCGAGCCGGCGCGCCAGCGCGCGCATCCCGTCACGCCCGCCCCGCTGGACGCGCGGCGCCTCGAACCCGAGGAAGGACGCGAGTGCGTTCTGCCTCGTGACATGGACGACGATGAGCACGGTGCCGGCACGCCGCGCCATCCCGGCCGCGTAGGACAGCGCCCTCCTGCTGGACACGGAGCCGCTGTAGCCGACCACGACGCCGTACCTGTCCACGGTCGTGTGAACGCCGTCGAAGCCGAACGCCTGCTCCCAGGCACCGGCCGACCACGGGAACGGGCCGTCGCCGTCACGTTCGGGAGCATCATGGCCTGCCATGAGAAACCTTTCCGGGAACGTCGTCCGGGACGAAGCGCGACTGCTTCGCCGTCCTCAGGCACGACCGGGAACGCCGGTGATCCGTGACAACCGCCCGCCGGGGACGCGCGGCCGTACGGGCACCCGGACGCCTCGGCGCAAGAAGGCCGCGGGAGTTGAACGCCCGGTGCGACCCCTGTGATCCATCGGTGACACTCGGTTGCCGGCCTGTGACAGCGATCCGCAACCCGCCCCGCCAGGGGTGACGTCTTCTTGATCGAGAGCGCGGGTCGCGTCGGCGGACCGGACACACGCACCGCGGACCGTGTCCACCGAGGGCCGCGCTCCATCCGTTGCACCACGATCGGAGGACAACAGTGAAGTCTTCACCCCTGGCGATTGCCGGCCTCGTGCTCCTCGCCGCGACGGTCACCGCCTGCGGCTCGTCGGACACTTCTTCCTCGGCCTCGGGCACCTCCGCCCCGGCGACCGGAGCGGCCTCGGGCAAGGACTCCTCGCAGGGCGGCAAGAAGGTCGACGCGTGCACACTGCTCGAGCCCGACGAGATCACGCCGATCATCGGCGAGAACGACGGCGGCCACCCCGATGCCGGGGTGGGCGAGAGCGTGTGCAACTGGGAGAACCCCGACACCTACCAGTCCGTGACGCTGAGCATCGGCTCCCCGAACACGGCCGGTTCGGAGCAGATCGACAACTCGATGATGACGGGGTTCACCCTCGGCGACCGCCTCTGCACCATCCAGGTCGTCACCCTCAAGCGGGACGCGGACAAGAAGACCGAGGCGAAGCTCATCGCGCTGCTCCAGGACCGCATATGAGCCCCTGATGCCGAGGCCGCGCCGACAGTCGTCGGCGCCGAACACCTTTGACATGACAGGAGCGGATCGGCCGGGTACGGCCATCGCGCCGTACCGGGCCGATCCGTCGTCCGGCACGCCGCGCTTCACGCCCGCCCGGCGTCCTGCTCCCGCCCGGACGTGGCGGACCAGGCCGCGAGCAGCTTCAGGCCGTCCGCCGCGGCGGTTCCGGGCGGCGCGCTGTAGACGACGACGCTGAGGCCGCTGTCGTCCGGCAGGCTCATGGTCTCCTGGTCGAGCTCCAGGTCACCGACGAGCGGATGGTGGAGACGTTTCGTGGTGTCGCGGAAGACATGCACGCTGTGGGACCCCCACAGCACCCGGAACGCGTCGCTGCGGGTGGACAGTTCACCGATCAGGTTCGACAGCTCGCGGTCGTGGGGGCTCCTGCCCGCCTCGACGCGCAGCGCGCCGACGGCGAAACGGGCCATGCGCTCCCAGTCGACGTAGAACCGCGTGGCAGCGGCGTTGAGGAACGCGAACCGGGCGACGTTCGCCCCGCACGCCGGGTCGGCGAACATCTCCGCGTACAGAGCCCGGCCCAGCGGGTTGGCGGCCAGCGTGTCCAGCCGGTTGTTCATCACGTACGCCGGCAGCTCCGGCATCCCCTCGACGATCCGCGCCACGCCGGGCCGCACCGCCGGACGGGTCTCCCGCCGCGGGGACCGCGCCTGGGGCGCCGGGCCCGCGGCGCGGGCGAGGTCGCGCAGGTACATGCGCTCGGTGTCGTCGAGCCGCAGCGCCCGGGCGAGGGCGTCCAGCACGCTGTCGGAGACACCTTTCAGATTCCCGCGCTCCAGGCGTGTGTAGTACTCGACGCTCACCCCGGCGAGCGCGGCGACCTCGCCCCTGCGCAGTCCGGCCACCCGCCGCTGCCCGTACACCGGCAGACCCGCCTGCTCGGGCGTGATGCTGTCGCGTCGGGAACGGAGGAATGCGCTGACTGCGTCCCGGTTGTCCATGAGGACAGGGTAGGCAGGCGGCGCGAGGGGTGGGGGACCCTGCCAGTACCCCTCACGGCAAGGACTCCCCCGTCGCCGCCGTCCGGCGTTGCATGGTGCGTGCCCCGATCCTCCGGGGCCCGAGTGAGAGGACGCACAAGATGAACGAGCGGACCGAGGCCGTGACGGACCCCGCGGACGTCGTGCGCGGGCTGTACGACGCGTTGAGCAAGGGGGATGTGGCGGGTGTGCTGGCCAGGCTCGCCCCCGAGGTGATCGTCGACGAGCCGGCCCCACTCCCGTACGGCGGTGTCCACCGGGGCCGCGAGGCCTTCGCGCAGTCGGTCCTGGGCGCGATGACGGCCCACGCCGACGTCGCCATCACCGACGCCCAGGTGTTCCAGGGCCCGGCCGGCGTGGTCGGGACACTCACGGGGACCCTCACGGCCCACACCACCGGCGAGGTGTTCCCGCTGACCATGGTGGAGATCCACCAGGTCGCGGGCGGCGTGGTGCACAAGATCGACGTCTACACCAAGAACCCCCACGAGCTCGCGGCGTTCTACGAGCGCGCCGCGGCGTCCACCCGCACCCCGGCCCGCTGACCCGGCCGCCCCGGAGCCGCCTTCGGCCTCGGCTCCGGGGCATCCCTGCGCGGAGTTCGTTCTCCCCTCCGGGCCGGCCGGAACGGTCAGTCGCGGGGTATCGGTGCCAGGCCCTCGATGAACTCGGTGGTCGTCAGCAACTCCGGAGTGAGCCGGATCCCGGTGACGCGTTCGGCGAGAGCGAAGGTGGCGGCGGTGACCACGTCCAGATCATCGATGGCGCCTTCCTCCGTCGCAAAGCCCACTTCGCGCATGGCTGCCACCAAGCAGTCGGGGTCGCTGCCACCCCGGTCCCAGGCAAACAGCGGCTCAAAGTGCAGTTTCGGCTTCCCGTCCTCGAACCAGTCGAAATGATCGACCGCGTTGACATTCCGATAGTGGGACACGGCCGTGCGCCCGACCGACAGACGCGACAGGACTCCGTCGAGCGTCCCGATGTAGCCGTTGGGCTCCACCAACACCGACCAGTCGTGGAGGGGCGCCACACCGAGATAACCATGGGTCCCCTCATGCACCTGGGCCGTTTCGTAGGCGTGCTCGTCCAGCGCCACCACGCCTGTGCTGTGCCCCTGCACCTCGGCCCTGAGGATCCGAAGCACCTCCGGTGGTGTGATTCCGCGGACCAGCGTGATGCAGTACGCCTCGGCAAGACGGGCGAAATCCGCCTCGAACCAGCGGTAGTCGTCGGCGGTGGCATGCGTCATCGCGCAAGCGTCCCACCCTCCGATCCGCACATCCCGGCCGGGTCAGGTCCGCCCCGTGCAGACGTGAAGTCAGTGAGGCTTTCTCCATCAAGATCACCACAAGTACGCTGTGTGCGACTTCGCGAGAATGATGCGGTCGCGGACGGGTGACGGCTCGCCAGTGATCGCAGGCCGTGTGACCACGGGAGAAACATGCCCTTCTTCAAAGCCGTTCTACTCGACTGGGTCGGAACACTCATCGTTCCCAAGTGGGGTCCCACCCGGACGGGGCACAGGGGGGCTTCGTGGATCCAGCACTCATTGCGGCAGCTCGGGCGTGACTCGTCCGAGGCGGAGGTCCAGCGGATCAGTACAGCCCTGAGTGTCTCGGGCGAGCTCCCCCATGTCGTGCAGGGCTGGGCGGGAGCGGACTTGTCGGCCGCAGCACACCGTGACAGCTACGAACGCTGGATCAATGCCGCAGAAGTGGACTCGGTCCTGGCCGACGAAATGTACGCGGCACTATCCGATGCGGTCGGCAACGCCTTCGCCTCCGATGTCGAACCCACGCTCGCGGCGCTCAAGGCAGCTCAACTGAAGGTGGCCATCATCAGCGACATCCATGTCGACATCCGCCCGGCTTTCTCGGAGCGCGGTCTTGACGTGTACGTCGACGAGTTCGTCTTGTCCTTCGAACACGGCGTGTCCAAGCCGGACCCCGCCATCTTCCGCGTCGCCCTCGGACTCCTCGGGGTAGAGCCCGAAGAGGCACTGATGGTCGGCGATCGCTCCAGCCATGACGGCGCAGCCGTCGAAGCCGGGATCGCCACCCTGCTCGTCCCGCCGTTGACGAAGGTGACCGAGGAACGACTGCACCTCGCGCTGGCCGCCTGCGGCATCCCCGCGTGCTGACGGCTTGACCCGCGAGATGCCCTCGCTGTTGATCGATCACGGTATGCCGGGGACACAAGCACACGCGAAGCCCCTGCGCGCCGGATTGGCGACATCGTCGGCGCCACTCTTGTCCTCCCCGCTGAGGAAAAACCATCGACTGCACCGCTCGCTAACCCACCTCGGGCCGGCGGCCTGTTCTCGACCTGTCTGTGCTTCGCGCGGTGTCTGATGTACTGCCTTCCGAAGAACTGAATGGCGGGAGCGCAGCGTTGGGTGTTCTGACTGACTACTTCCGCGCGGTAGATGCCGCATCGGTGGTGCGGGCGCTGGAGCAGACGAAGGGTGGTTCCCCACCCATCGGGTCGGGGCACCCCGTGTTCGACGGGGTCGAGGCCAAGCGCGTGGACCCGGCGGTGATCCTGGGACAGCTGATCGCTGCCATTCATCGGGTTCCCTGGCGAGTGGCCTGGTGGAGGAGGCGCCCGTGTGGCCGGTCTCCCCAACTCCCGGCCCGGACGACCTCGAAGACGAGGACAACCCGTGGCTGACGGGTCCTGGGTATCAGAACTCCATCGCCAACTGCGTCGCCAGGTGGGTGCAAGCGGAGGAACTGTACGGAGCGGGCGTGGAGGCCCTGCAGCCGCTGGCCGAAGAGCTCATCCTGCTCGCCAGGCGGGCTCGCCAAGCCTGGTGAACAAATTTACTGCTGGACATCTTTGTGAGGCCGCCGAGCCGGAAGAGGAATGCACTACCGTCACGAGGATGAAGGTGCGGCACAGAGTTCGCGCGGTTCTCCTTGAACACGATCATCTGGTGTTCCTGCGACGCGGATGGCCGGGCGGGGGCGTCTACTACACAACTGTGGGCGGGGGCGTCGAACCCGGCGATGACAGCCTCGACGGCGCTCTGCGTCGCGAGGTCATGGAGGAAATCGGGGCCACCATCGGCCCGGCCGCCGAGTTCCTGACCACGACCGAGCCTGGTGAGCGGATCACCGTCGTCCAGCACTATTTCCGTGCCGACCTCGTAGACATGGACGTGACCCGCCGCAACGGCCCCGAGCTGGACGACCCGGACACGGGAGACTTCTCGCCCGTGCGCGTCGCGTTGGACGTGGCAGCCCTGGCGGCGCTCGACCTTCAACCGATCGAGCTCGCGGATTACTTGCGGGACAACCTCACGTCGTGGAGCGTCTGACCGCCGCCTCTCTGGACGATCACCCCGGTGCGCGGTCCCGGTTGTCGGCGATGGTCGTTTCTGCAAACCCCTACTGTGCACGGCTCGATGAATATCGAAAGCAGGTCACGATCTCTCAGCCGTTGATCAACAACCGCCGCCGGAAGTCGTCGACAAACACTGTCGCTTGAAGTCAACGAAGCAACTCAGTCCAGGCACTCCGCCGGCCGTCACCGCGTCGGCCCTGGCGCTGTGGGTGGTCCCGAATGCCGCCTGTTTCCCCGCTCCTGACCCTTCCGCCAGAGGCCGGGACGTCACGGCCGAGGGGCCGCGCCCCGGTCGCGCTGCGCCGCATGTGAAACCACAGTCCTCCTCCGGTGTCCGGGCCTGTTCATAACCGAGCTGAAGAAAGGCCGCTCGGAGCTTTGCCGCGGCTTCATCCGAAGCTGATTGATCCCCTTCCCCCTGGCCTTACTGAACTCGAAGTCGGACATCTCCCAAAGCTGCGCAAAACCGGTTGCTGCCCAGGCTGCCCGTCGGCTCCGCCGCACGCCGCACGGACACAGGTCGCCCCCAAAAAATCGCTGGCGCCGCATCCCCTCGCCGTGGAGGATCCGCAGGGCCGGGGGCGTCACTGCGATGAACCCGCCCCTCCGCCCGCCTGAGAGGACGTTGTGATGACCGTTGCCGAGTCCGGCCCGTCCGGGTCGCGGCCCGAGGTTCTCGCGGTGGGTGGGAGGCTGCGCGGGAGCCGGGAGGCGGGCGTGGCGGTGTTCCGGGGCATCCCGTTCGCCGAGGCCCCGGTCGGCGCGCTGCGCCTGGGCGCGCCGCGACCGGCGGAGGGGTGGAACGGGGTGCGGGAGGCGGTCTCGTACGGTCCGCCGCCCCCGCAGGGCGGCCACTTCGGCATGGACGCGCTCTCGGGGGACGCCGCGGGCGGCGACTGGCTGACCGTCAACGTCTGGTCGCCCGAGCCCGATCCCGGGGCGGACCTGCCGGTGATGGTGTGGATCCAGGGCGGCGGCTATGTGTTCGGCATGTCCGGCCTCCCCGAGTACGACGGCGGCCGGCTCGCACGCGACGGCGGTGTCGTCGTCGTGACGTTCAACTACCGCGTGGGGATCGAGGGCTTCGCGCAGATCGAGGGGGCGCCCGCCAACCGGGGCCTGCTCGATCAGGTCGCGGCACTGGAGTGGGTGCGCGACAACATCCGGGCCTTCGGCGGCGACCCGGGCCGGGTCACCGTCTTCGGCGAGTCGGCGGGCGGTGGGTCGGTCGCGGCGCTGCTGGCCATGGACCGTGCGGCCGGGCTCTTCCAGCGGGCCGTCGCGCAGAGTGTGCCCGGCACGTTCTTCTCGCCGGAGCTCGCCGCGGACATCACCGCGGCCTGTGCCGCCGAGCTCGGGCTGCGGCCCACAGTGGCCGATCTGTCCGGCGTCGCGCCGGACCGGCTGTCCTCCGCCGGTGACGCGGTCGGCGCCAAGATGGGCCAGCGGACGTCGCGTTGGGGCCTGCCCGCCCATCGGGCGATCGCCTTCTCCCCTGTCGTCGACGGCGACGTCCTGGCCGTCACACCGTGGCAGGCCCTCGCCGCCGGTGCAGGCCGCGGGATCGAACTCCTCGTCGGCCACACCCGCGACGAGCACCGCCTGTTCACCCTCCTCGGCGGTCTGCTCGGCGAGGTGGACGAGGAGCAGGCCGCCGACGCGCTCCGCGTCTTCGCGCCCGGGCCCGACGGCGCGCGGCGTTATCGCGACGCCTTCCCCGCGGCGGGTCCGGACGAGCTGTACGAACTCGTCCACTCCGACTGGCTGTTCCGCATGCCGTCGCTGCACCTCGCCGAGGCGCAGTCGGCCGCCGGCGGCCGCGCGCACGTCTACGAGCTGGTGTGGCCCGCCCCCGGCATGGGCGGCATGCTCGGCGCCTGCCACGGCCTGGACGTACCGCTCGTCTTCGGCAACCTGGACCGCGGACAGCCCGCCATGCTGATCGGTGAGGCGCCCTCCCCGGAGGCGGAGGAGCTGTCCGGCCGGATGCGGACGGCCTGGACGTCGTTCGCCGCCCACGGCGACCCCGGATGGCCCGCGTACGACAGCGAGCAGCGCCGCGTGCGGCTCTTCGGCAGTGAGCCGGCCGTCGCCGCGTACCCGGAAGAGGCGTCCCGCCTCATCTGGCAGGACCACACCTTCCCCGCGCTGCCGCTGCTCAGCCGATGACGCCGCCGGCCCGGCCGGGCGCGGGGCCCGGTCCTCCTTCGGCTTCGCGCCGGAAACCGGCCAGGGCATGGACCGTGTCACGGGTCGCCGGATACAGGTCCCGGTACAGGCGGTGCAGCCTGTCGTACACGGCTCCCGCCTCCGGGTCCGGCATGCGCCGCTCCCGGACCGGATTCCACGTCACGGTGTCCGCGTCGCCGGACAGTCCGGCGGCCAGCCGGGCGGCCCCGTAGGCGGCGCCGACCGTGATCGTGGGGATGTCCTGGGGCAGCCCGGTGACGTCGGAGACGATCCGCGTCCACAACTCGCCCTGTGTACCCCCGCCCACCGCGACGACCCGCCGGATCCCCGCGCCCGCCTGCCGCATGGCCTCGACGTTGTGGCGCACTCCGTGCGCGGTCGCCTCCAGCGCGGCCCGGTAGAGGTCGCCGCGTGTGTGCTCGACGGTGAGACCGGCGATCACCCCACGGGCGTCGGGGTCGGCGATCGGGGTGCGCTCCCCGGCGAGGTACGGGAGCATCGCGAGGCCGCGCGCACCGACGCCGCTGTCCGCGGCCTCCGCCAGCAGGGCAGCGCGGCCGGGCGACCCGAACAGGCCCCGCAGCCACTCGGTCACCGCTCCGGACGTGGCCATGCCGCCGGCGAGCGAGCGGGTGCCGGGGAAGGCGCCGACGGTGCTCCACAGTTCGGGCACGCGCAACTGCCCGGTGACGGTGGCGACCAGGAACATCGTCGTGCCGTACATGAGCATCAGGTCGCCCGGGTGTGTCGCGTCGACGCTGACGGCCTCGGTCCAGGCGTCGATGGTTCCCGTGATGACGGGCGTGCCCGGCCGGAGCCCGGTGGCCGCCGCCGCCCCGGCCGTCACCGTTCCGGCCTGTTCCCCGGGCCAGCGCAGTTCGGGCAGCTCCGCGTGCGGCCATACGGCGTCGACCCAGGGGCGGTACCAGTCCTGCGCCCGCGCGTCGTAGAACGGGACGGACTGGCTGGCCGAGTGGTGGTCGAGCACGTAGGCGCCGGTAAGCCGGTGGGCGAGAAGGGAGGCCGGCATGAGCAGGCGGCGCGCGGCCGCGAACACCTCCGGCTCGTGCTCGGCGACCCACGCCACCTTGGGCCCCACCGCCTGCGTGGACAGCACACTGCCGCACCGGTCGAGGACGGCCTCCCGGCCGAGCTCGGCGTCGAGCCGGGCGATCTGCGCGACGGCCCGCGTGTCCACCCCGTAGAGCACGGCCGGGCGCAACGGCCGGCCGGCGGTGTCGGCGAGGCAGACGCACGGGCCCATGCCGCTGACGCCGACCGCCTCCACCCGTACGCCGCCGGTCAGGAGCTCGCGTGTGATGCCGCGGAACTCCTGCCACCACACCTCGGCGTCCATCTCGGCGTGTCCCGGCCTCGGGCGGGAGACGGCGTGCTCGCGCACCGCGGTCGCGCGCACCGCGCCCGAGGCGTCGACCAGGACGCCCTTGCTGCTGGATGTGCCGATGTCGACACCGAGAAAGGCCATACCTGCATGTCCCCGCGCGGGTGGGCCGTCACTCCGGGGACGCTGTCACGCTCCGCGGACGGCGTGCGCCGGCCGCGGGCGGTTCCCCGCCCCCCGCAGGACGGGAATACGGGCCCGCGTTTGGCCTTTGAAGGTGGTGGCACAGTCAGCGCCGGCTTTCCCGGCGCCCGGCCGGCAGGTCTTGTCCGGACGAGAGAGTGCGGTGGTCACGCGATGCGGGCGGTGCGGTTTCACGAGTACGGCGGGATCGATGTGCTGCGGGTGGAGGAGGTCGAGCGGCCGGTGCCCGGGCCCGGGCAGGTGCTGGTCGAGGTCCGCGCGGCCGGGATCCAGCCCGGCGAGGCGCACATCCGCGCGGGCGCGCTGCACGCCCGCTGGCCGGCGGCGTTCCCGTCGGGGCAGGGCAGCGATCTGGCCGGTGTCGTGGTGGAGGCGGGCCCGCACGTCCGGGGCTTCGCCGTGGGCGAGGAGGTTCTCGGCTTCACTCACCGGCGGGCCAGCCACGCGCAGTTCGTCGTGGTCGACGACGTGCACCTGGTGTCCCGTCCGGCGGGGCTGGCCTGGGAGGTGGCCGGGGCGCTGTACGTGGCCGGCACGACCGCCTACGCCACCGTGTTCGCGGTGGACCCCGGCCCGGAGGACACCGTCGTCGTCTCCGGTGCGGCGGGCGGTGTCGGATCGCTGGCCGTCCAGCTCGCGCGGCGGCGCGGCGCCACAGTGATCGGCCTGGCGAGCGAGCGGAACCACGCGTGGCTGAGGGACCACGGTGTCCTGCCGGTCGCGTACGGACCCGGTGTCGCCGAGCGGATCGGACAGGCGGCCGGCGGCAAGGTCGACGCGTTCATCGACACCTTCGGCAGCGGCTACGTGGCACTGGCGGTCGAGCTGGGCGTGCGGCCCGAGCGGATCAACACCATCAGCGACTGGCAGGCCGCGGCCGAGGTCGGCGCGCGGACGTACGGAGAGGGTGCGGCGGCGTCCGCGGTCGTACTGGGCGAGCTGGCCCGGCTGGCCGCGTCCGGCGGGCTGGAGGTGCCGATCGCCCGCACGTACCCGCTGGACCAGGTGCGGGACGCCTTCGCCGAGCTGGAGCAGCAGCACACCCACGGCAAGATCGTGCTCCTGCCCTGACCACGCGCACGCCGGCCACGGTGGCTCCGCCGCGACGGGGGAGACACGGCGGAGCCACCACGGCCAGTGTGCGACGGGGACCGCGACGGCGAGTCCGATTCGGCCAAGTGCCTGGTCACGGCGGTGCAGCAAGTTGACGCTGGGCACATCCCGCCCTTCTCGGAGCAGAAGCCGACAGAAGAGTGACAGAGGGGGCAGACCACCCGCCGTCGAAGGCGCATGCTGAAGGTGCGGCCCCGCTCGCGCTTGCCGGGTCTCCATGCCCACCGCAGCGGGGTCGCCCGCCGCGACCGGCTTCGCCAGTGCGTCACCGCGTAGGCGGGCCCCTCCAGTCCAGGCAGAGGATCGTGGCGTCGTCCCGCAGGTGCCCCAGGCACGCCTCCAGCACGGCGGCGGTGGCGGTGGTGACCACTTCGCGGGGGTGCTCCGCGGCGGTGTCGCGGATCAGCGCCGCCAGGTCGACCACGCCGGCCCCGCGTTCCTGCATGCCGTCCGTGTAGAGGACCAGCCGGTCGCCGGCCCGCAGGTCGAGGGGCTGGACGAGGAAGGGCGTACGGGCGGGCACGCCGAAGGGCAGGTGGACGTCGACACGGACCTCCTCGACCGTGCCGTCACGCAGCCGCAGCGGCCACGGATGGCCCGCGTTGACCAGTTGCGCGCCGGTGCCGTCCATGGCGATCCGGATGAGCTGGCCGGTGGCGAAGCCGCTGCGGCTGTGGTCCAGGAGCGTCCGGTGCACCCGGTACGCCTGCTCGGCCAGGTCGCAACCCGCCCGGCGGGCGCCCCGGGAGGCGTTGACCAGGAGCGTGGCCAGCAGCGCGGACTCGACGTCGTGACCCATCGCGTCGGTGATGGAGACGTGCAGGATGTCGTGCTCGACCGCGTAGTCGTACGTGTCGCCCCCGATGGAGTCGGCGGGCACGAGCGCCCCCGCCAGGGCGAACCGGTCCCCGTCGCAGCTGGCGGCCGAGGGCAGCAGCCCGTGCTGGATCTCGGCGGCCAGGCTGATGGACGTGGTGCGCCCGGCCCAGTGGTAGAGGTCGGTGAAGCGCCGGTCGGTGACGATGAGGTACGCAAGCGCGTGAGCGGCCTCGCCGACCTGTGCCAGGACGTCCGCGTCGGCGTCGGGGAGCGTCAGTTCCAGCAGGCCGAGGGCTTCGCCCCGGTGGCTGACCGGCACGACCAGGCGCAGGCCCTGCCCGTTGCCCGGGCGCCGCACGATCCGCTGCCCGCGCAGCGCCTCCTCGTACGGGGTGCCGGACAGCGGGATCTGCTCCGCGCCGCGGCCTCGCCGCGACTGGCCGCCGTCGCCGATCCGCACCAGCTTCCAGCCGATGACGTCGGCGAGGAGGAACGACACGGAACACGCCCCGAACCGGTCCCGCAGGTTGCGGCCGATGATCTCGACGGAGTCGGCCGGCGCGGCCGCCTCGGCCGCCGCGAGGACCTCGCCGAGTCGGAGCTGCTCGTGGGTCACAACGGTCTCCCTGCTGCCGGGGCCTTCGGCCACCCGCCCCGACGTCCCTGCCCGCGGCCCACCGTCTACGGCCCATGCTGGCACGGCGCGGGCGTCCGCGCCGACGCGAAGCCGGTGCCGGGCGGGCTCACGCGCCGGGCCCCTTCACCGGCGCGCCGGGGCGGTCACGGTGGGTGAGCACGGGCTATGTGACCGTGACGGAACGACTCGTCCCCGTCGGGCCGCGGGCTCATGACCGGTCGCGGCGCGGGTCCTGCGGCGGCGCCTCCGTCGCGTCGCCGGCAGCGTGCGAGCCGAAGTTGCCGAACCCCTTCATGGAGTGCTGACGGCGGCGGAACCCCGGCTCGGACCACTCGTCCGGCTCGCGCCGCTGCCGGATGCCGTGGCGGATGCCGTCCTGGTGCCCGGGACCGTGGTCCGGCGACCGGCCCGTCTCGTGCTCGTCGCGCGTGTGCCACGCTCCGGCCCGGGGCTGCGGCCGTTGTGCGGGGGCCGGCTGCCGCGCGCGGTGACGGCGGCCGAGCACGACGGCGCCGACAAGGATCCCCACGACGATCACGCCCACGAGCAGCGGCACGATGCCGACCACGAGGTCGTGCGCGACGGCAAGCTGAAACTCGTTCATCGATCCCATCCGTCGCGGCTACCCGTCCCGCATCACTCAACGCCGTTTCCCCGAGGGGGGCTTGTGCTTAGCGAGCATGCTGTCGATGCCGGGGTCGCCGTGGGCCGGGGCGTCATGGACCATGGAAGCGGAGCCTCGTACGGGCCCCGGTGGGATCGCGGTACTCGCACCGGCCGACGAGGCGAGGCTCCGGACAGGACACGGACTCGGCAGACCCCCGGGAGCGCAGATGCCCACCCTTGACCGCCAGGACAACGTCTTCGTGCTCGACATCGGGGACGGCGAGAACCGCTTCCATCCCGACTGGCTGGCCGCCGTCGGTGCCGCTCTCGACGAGGTGGAGAAAGCGGAGGGGCCGCGCGCCCTGGTGACCGCCGCGACGGGCAAGTTCTTCTCCAACGGCCTGGACCTGGAGTGGCTCGGCGCCCATGCCGAGCAGCAGGAGGGCTACCGGAACTCCGTCCACGAGCTCTTCGCCCGCGTGCTGTCCCTGCCGATGGTCACCGTGGCCGCGCTGCAGGGGCACACCTTCGCCGCCGGCGCGATGCTCTCCCTCGCCCACGACTTCCGGGTGATGCGTGCCGACCGCGGCTTCTGGTGCCTGCCCGAGGCCGACATCAACATCCCGTTCACGCCCGGCATGTCCGCCCTGATCCGGTCCCGCCTGGCGCCGCAGACCGCGCACGAGGCCATGGTCACCGCCCGCCGGTACGGTGGCACGGACGCCGCGGCCGCCGGCATCGTGGACCGGGCGGTGGAGGAGGACGCCGTACGTTCCGCCGCCCTGGAGATCGCCGCGGCGCAGGCCGGCAAGGCGGGCGACACCCTCGGCACCATCAAGGAACGGATGTACGCCTCGGCACTGGCCGTCCTGCGCGGTGCGACCGGCTGAGCGCTCACGCGGCGGGCAGGCCCTGCTCCGCGTGCAGGACGAAGAACAGGAAGCACAGGAACCGCGGCTTGGCCGCGATGGCCTCGGGGAACAGTTCGCGGGCGGCGGGGTCGGGATCCGGCTCGCTGACGACCGTGATCCGGAAGCCCGCCGCGATGAAGGCGTCGGTCATCGCGTGCAGGGGTCGGTGCCAGAGACTCATCAGGGCGGTACGGCCGCCCATGGTCCATTCCTCGGTCCAGTTGGTGGTGTCGAAGTAGTTGTACTCGGCCTGGCGGCCGGCCTCGCGGTGCATGAGCGTGATCACGAAGGGGTGATCGACGGAGACGAGCAGCCGGCCGCCCGGCTTCAGCACGCGCCGTAGCTCGGCCAGCGGCGGGCCCCAGTCCTCCAGGTAGTGCAGCACCAGGGAGGCGACGACGACGTCGAAGGTGTCGTCGGCGTAGGGAAGGGGCCCGGCCAGGTCGGCGACCTTCAGGTCGGCCTCCGTACCGAGCCGGCGCCGGGCCAGCTCCAGCATCCCGGCGCTCGCGTCGAAACCGCTCATGACGGCACCGCGCTCGCGCAGCGCCGCGGACAGTGCTCCGGCGCCGCAGCCCGCGTCGAGGATCCGCCGGCCGGCCACGTCCCCGGCGAGAGCCAGCATCGCGGGCCGTTCGTAGTGGGCGTTGACGAGGTTGGTCTCGTTCTCGCTCGTGTACGCCTCGGCGAAGGCGGTGTAGTCGTTGACCGCGGCACGCCCCGCGTCGCCCGTGGGGGCCTGCTGATCGTCGGACGTCATGGAGCGAGGGACGTTCGCCGCGGCCGTTCGGTTCCCCGCCCCCATCGATGCGGCCGCGCACCCACGCATGCCCTCGACCGCGCGATCTTCCCGCAGTTCCGCGCGGCCGAGAACTTTCGGCGTCGCGGGTGCATCTGAACGGATCAACAGGTGCGCCAATGATCAACGGCGCCCCGCGGCTTGTACGGCGAAGGGCAGGGGGCGTGGCGTGCTGGGGGTCTTCCGCAGAAGACGAACGTGCCCGCTGCCCGGGGTCGGGGAGCCGCGTCGGGCCGGGCCGCACGGCCCGGCTTCAAGTGGAGAGGATTCATGGACGCGTGAGCAGATTCATGTCGCGGGACCGAATCGCGCGGATGCGGGGAACGTTGTCGAACCGCTTCGCCAAGGTCTCGCTGGTGGCGGTGGCCGCCGCGGCACTGACCGCCGCCACCCTGCACCCCGGGCTAGCCGCCGCGGCCTCGTCGCCGCCGCCGTCCCCGGTACCGGTGCCGACCGGAACGGCCGGCGTGCCGTCCAACGCCCGTGCCAACAGCGGGGAAAGCGTGACCGCGCTGCGCCAAGCGGTGGGCAGCGGCCGGCTGCTGGACTCGCACGGTGTGCGTTCGGTGTGCCCCCGGTGCCATGCCGAGGTGGTCACGGAGCACAAGGGCAGTGACGCGCCGCTGCGTTCCCCGCTGCCCGCCGGCTACGGTCCCGCCGACCTGGGCAAGGCGTACAAACTGCCCCGTACCTCGTCCGGCAGGGGCATCATCGCCGTCATCAACGCCGGCGTGGACCCGGCCCTGGAGAGCGACCTGGCCACCTACCGGCGGACGTACGGACTGCCGCCCTGCACGACGGCGTCCGGCTGCCTGCAACTGCTGGACTACACCGGCGGTCCGCAGCCCGCCCCGCAGACGGACGCCCACGGGGCCTTCGTGGAGGAGGAGGTGGCGCTGGAGACCTCGCTCGACCTCGACATGGCCTCGGCCGCCTGCCCGTCCTGCCGCCTGATGGAGATATCGGTGCCGTGGCAGGACGCCGAGGACGACAACGACGTGTCCACCGGTGACTTCGCCCGGGCGGTCAACACCGCGGTCGCCCACCACGCTTCGGCGGTCAGCATCAGCTACGGGTACTCCGCGGACGTGACGAACACCAGCGGCCGCACGCTCGCCGCGCTCCGCCACAAGGGGGTGGCGATCACCGCGTCCACCGGGGACTCCGGCTTCAACGGCGGCATCCACCAGTCGTGGCCGTCCAACCTCCCGTCGGTCATCAGCGTCGGCGGCGTCACCTTGCCGGCTTCCGGCCCGGCGACCGCCTGGTGGGCCGGCGGAAGCGGGTGCGAGACGCGGTTCCCCGCGGCCAGTGGACAGCCGTCCTCGGTGACCGCGGCCTGCGGCGGGCACCGAGCCGCGGCGGATGTGTCGGCGGACGCCGACGCCGCCACGGGCGTAGCGGTCTACGACACGTACGCCCCCAGCACGGGCGAGCCGTACACCTGGGTGATCGCCGGCGGGACGAGTGCCTCCGCGCCGTACATCGCGGGCCTGTTCACCCGGGCGGGCCACCTTGCCTCGGTCGACGGACCCCGGACCCTGTACCGCTCCCCGGCCGCCGCCTTCACCGACATCACCACCGGCAACAACGAGGCGTACCACACGTGCGCCGACTACCCCGGGCTCAGCGCGTCGGTCTGCAACGCGCGCGCCGGCTGGGACGGTCCGACCGGCCTCGGCATGCCGCACGGCCTCGGCGCCTTCTGAACACCCCTCTCCCACCCCTAGGAACTCCCATGCGTCGAATGACCCTTGCCGCAGCGGGCGCGGCGGCGATCGCCGCGGCCGTACTGACGGTTCCCGGCATCGCGAGCGCGAAAGTCACCGGTACGTCGGCGACACCGCGGCCCTGCCGCACCAGTGACGTCTCGTTCTATTTCGGCGGCCTCACCTCGGGCCTGAGCCGCCGCGCCTTCGACATCACCCTGCTGGCGCACGACGGCATCGCCTGCACGCTCAGCGACACCCCCCAGGTGACCTTGAGCGGACCTCCCGACCAGACCGCGGCAATCCCGCTGTACGTCAGCGGCCGGGGCGGCACGCTCGTCCTGCGCCCGGACTCCCCTCTGCACGCCACCGTCCGCTACAGCAAGCCGGACCTGCCGGAGCACACGCTCAAGGTCAACGCTCTGCATCTGTCGATGCCGGACCACAGCTCGTTCTCCACGTACTTCTCCGTCCCCGGGGAGACCGACATCAGCCAGGGCGGCGTGGTGATCACGTCCTGGACGACGGGCATCGGTCTGGGCCAGGGCGAGGAGTTCGAGTGACGGGGCCCCTCGACGGGCCGGCGTGACATGCCCGCGGACGCGGAGGGCGGCATCGGCCTCCGCGTCCGCGGGCGCCGGGGTCTCAGGCGGAGGCCTTGGCGACGACGCCCTCGATCTCGTCCCGCCCGAAGGCCCGCATCGTCGTGCTGCGGACGTTGCCCACCACCCCTAGGCGCAGCAGCGCGGCGGCGGCGGTCTCGTCGTCGGGCGCCTCGACGATGGCCACGAGGTCGTGCGGCCCCACCGTCCAGTAGATGGCGACGAGCCTCGCCCCGGCCCTCTGCAGCGCGGCACCGAAGGCGTCGGCGCGCTCCGCGGTGTCCGCAGAGGCGCGGATCCCCTGGTCGGTCCAGTTCAGCAGCGTGATGTAGGTCGGCACGGTCACTCACCCCGGAAAGAGAGACAAGTCCGGCAAAAGCCTATATGTGCCACCGGGCCGTCGCATCCGACGCGGGGGGGTCCTGCCTAGCACGCCGGCGGCCGGGACGGCGCCCATAGGATCTGCGCCATGGCGAAGGACAGCGGTCACGAGGGCAGACTCAGCAACTGGATGTACTGCACCGACGTGTACGACTTCCTCGACCAGATCCGCCGCCGTCCCGACATGTGGCTGCGCGACGGGTCACTGCACCATCTGGAGTCGATACTCCTCGGCTACCGCGTCGCGCTCGGCGTGCATGCCGCGGAAGAGCCTTTCGCGTTCTGGCCCGAGGACTCCTTCGTCTCCTGGCTGCGCGAGAACGGTGGACACCACAGCTCCCTCGGTTGGGCGACCGACATCGAGCACGGCACGCCCCGCGGCTCCACGCCCCTCACGGAGTTCTTCCGCCTGCTGGATGCCTACCGGGCCGAGGGCTCCCGTCCGGATGCGGGGACCGGGAACCCGGCGAGCGAGCGGACGACGGAGCACCCCGGTCTGCGCATCGTCCGCGTCGAGCTCGCCCGTCACGCCTGGGAACAGATGCGCTGCGGCTGCGGCGAGTCCGCGGGGCACATTCCGGCAGAACTCCTTCGCGTGATCACCGCGCGCACTCCGGGGGAGGCGACCATGGCCGGGTTCGACGGCCACGTGCTGATCCAGTCCAACCTCATGCCGCCGGCCCCGGCCGCCACCGCGGTCGTCCTCGCCGCCCTGGCCGACCCCACGCTCACGGCGCCTTTCGCCCGTGCCACCCTGCTCGGCCTGCTGCTGTCCTTCAGCGGCGGCGACACCGTCGAGCAGGAGGAGTGCGTCTCCCTCATCCGCGGTGGAGTCTGGACCCTCTACCGGGAGTTGGCCGATCATCCCTCCGTCGAGGTGCGCGAACTCGCCCATGACGTCCTCGCCAATCTCGGCACCGAGGACGACCGGCTCGCCGCCTTCCGCGAAGGCCTGCGCGACCGCTTGCCCGAGTACCTGGACTGACCCGCGCGGGCGTCCCGTGTCAGGCGGCCGGGCGTGGGGGGAAGCGGGTTCTGGCGTCCTTGGTGTGGGCGCGCATGACGCGCTGGGCGCGGGCGTCGTCGCGGGCGGCGATCGCGGCGATGAGCTCGCGGTGCTCGGCCCAGGCCTGGTGGACGATGGGCGTGTAGTAGCGGCGCACCCGGTTCTCGACACGGGCCGCCAGGTCCGCGAGGACCGCGTTCCCGGCCAGTTCCATGACGCACGCGTGGAACGTGGCGTTCGCGGCGACCGCGCCGTCCACGTCGTCCGCGGCCACCGCCGCCTCGCCCGTCGCGCACAGCTCGCCGAGTCGCTCGATGCCCTCGGCGGACGGGCCGGCCGCGGCCAGCCGCGCCCCCTCGGTCTCCAGCAGCGTGCGGACGACGAAGAGCTGGTCGGTCTCCTCCCCGGTCGGCTCGTGGACGAAGGCGCCCTGCGCGGGGCGGAGGTCCACCCAGCCTTCGCTGCTCAGCCGTTGCAGTGCCTCGTGCACGGGCTGCCGGGAGACCCCGAGCCGGGCCGCGAGCTCGCTCTCCACCAGGTGCTGGCCCGGACGCAGCGACCGTGAGCCGACGAGATCCAGCAGGGCCTGGTAGACCTGCTCGCGCAGCGGTCCGGGGCGCTCCAGCCTGGGCACGGATCCGTGCGGCAGCCCGTTGAACGGCATCGCGGCCTCCACTGTCCCTACTCCCCCGCCCTCACCCGGCGTTGGGCAACGTACCGACCCCTGGCACCTCAGCTCAAGCGCGGGGACGGCTGCGTGCGGTGCTCGTCCGCGGCCCGTGCCCGGGCCCACGTCACCAGCGCGTCGACGTCGACGCCGTGGGGTGCCGTGCCGGCGTAAGGACTGAGCCCGTCGGCCGCCCTGGACAGCAGGGCCGTGGCCCCCTTGGCGTTCCCGCGCGCGGCGTGCGTCAGGCCCACCGCGAGCTGGGCGAGTGCGCGCCACAGGGCCCGTTCCTCGCGCGGCGCGGCCTTCCACATGTCCTCCAGGACCTCGTGGGCGTGGAACGGCCGGCCGGCGTCGAGCAGCCGTTGCGCCTCCACGAGGGTCTCCTCCGGGGTGCGGGGCACTCCCTCCGGTTGCCGGGCGACCCCTTCGGCGCCGTACGGCAGGGGCCTGCCGAGACCGTCCCTCGGCCGGGCGTTGCGTGCCCGGCCGGCGCTGTCGCGGTCGCGGTCGGCCGCGTCCCCGAGGCGTACGCCGCAGTGCTCGCAGACGGCGCTGCCCGGCCGTTCACGGACCCGGCCGCACTCGGGGCACACCAGGTGCAGCATGCAGGCGGGCTCACCGCCCTGGCGCCACGGCTCATCACTCATGAGCCCATTGTCGCGCGGTCCGCCCGCAGTGCGGCACCCGGCCGGCGGGCCGGGCGCCGCGACCGCGTTCGTCAGGCGGGCGAGGGGACCGTCCGGCCGAAGTGCCGGGCGAAGAAGCGGACCGCGCTGTCGGCCTCGAAGCGGGGCAGTTCCTTGTGCCGTCCCGCGTTGGCGTGCAACGTCTTCTCCTTCGAGGCGAAGGCGTCGAACAGCGCGAGACCGGCCTCGCGCGGGATGTGCTCGTCGTCCCACTGCAGGGCGAACTCGACGGGGACGGTGATCCGCCTCGCGTGCGCGGCCAGGGCATCGGGCCAGTGCTGGCCGAAGACCGCGGCCGTGACACGGGGTTCGGCGGCCACGAACGGGACTCCGATCGCGGTGCCCATGTTGATCCCGTAGAAGCCGACGGGCCCGTCCGCGCCGATCTCGGGAAGTGCCTGGAGGGCGTCCAGGGTTGCCCGCCATTCGGGGACGGCGAGATCGGCCAGGTGGGCGTTGTAGCGGACGACGACCGGCCCTTCCGGTTCGCCCGCCGCCCTGGCCCGGTACAGCTCGGCGATCTCCGCCTCGTCGTGGGCCGTGCGCGGCCGGTCGCCGTGACCGGGCGCGTCGATGACGGCGACGTGGAAGCCGCAGCCGCGCACCAGGAGCCGGGCGCGGCCCGACATCGCCGCGTGCTTCTTGTGGGTGCCCCCGCCGTGGCCCATGAGGATCAAGGGTGCGCGGTCGGCGCCGGAAACCGGCGACCAGAGGACTCCGGGGACGTCGCCCACGGTGAAGTCCCGCTCGCGCATGCCGTCGGACAGGACGTCGGCGGTGAACTGGGGAGAATGCACAGGTGTTGCCTTTCGGGAGTGCCTTGGTGTCGAGGCGCTCCCGGCGACGCCTGCGTCAGTCGCCGGCCATGACGGGAAGGGGGAGCACCCATGCCGATACAGCGTTCACGGGTCTCACCTCCTCGGGCGGTGTCACGGTCAACTGCACGGTAGCAGGCCGGGCCTGGTCCGCTCCACCGCCTTTCCGGCAGCAAGTGCACTGCCCTTGCGGGGAATTCCGAGCCGCGGACGACCACGGAACGCTACCCTGGGGATCTCGTTCAGTGACCGGACGCAGTGCGGCAACGGGGGCCCTCGGTGGATGCAGACGTGACGCGACGCGTCGTCAACCGCTTACGGGCGCTCGACGACTGGTTCCTGTCGGCCGAGGGCTGGCTCGACGTGGGAAGATTGCTCGGGGAACTGGACGCGGCGGTCGCCGCCGACTCCGCGGGCGCGGTCGACGAGGCTCTCACCGGGTTGCAGGCGCTGGAGTCCGCCTACCGCGCCCAGGCCCTGCCGGGCGCGCGCAAGACCCTCATCCCGCCGGACCGGCGCGAGCAGCGCAACGTCCTGGTCGGCAGGCTCACCCTCGACCTGGACGGCCCCGGGCGGCGGGGCGGCACGACGGACACGACACCCTCCGCCGACTGAGCGTCTCCCGCCCCCGCCCGGAAGCAGGTAACGCCTGGTGCACGGCATCGTGAAACCGTCGCTGATCATCACCTGCTTCGTGCCGGCCGTCCCGGAGCCGGGGGAGGCCGCGCCCCTCGACCACCTCGCTCGCCTGTGGGACGCGTGCGGCCGGCTCGGGATGACCTCGGCGTTCGGCGGCCTGCCGCTGCCCGACCGGCCCTTCCCCGATCCGCCCGCCCCCGCGGCGGAGTTCACCGTCCTGGCCGCGGCGGCACGGGACGACGCCTCCTCCGGACTGCACGCCGCCTTCTTGTTCGCCGAGCACGACGTGCTCGGGCTGGTGGCCCTCCTCGCGCCCAACGACCTGGCTGCCGGACTGCCGCAGTGGACCACCCTGCTCGAAACGTGGACGGCCGCCGCCACCGGGGCAGGTGTCACCGGGCCGCCGCCCGACGGGATCCTGGGCGAGTTCCGGGTGTTCACCGCCCTGTACCGGAACGAATCGCCCCGCTCCCGCCAGTCGATGGCCGAACTGGTCCGCCGCCATGCGCCGTTGCCCGGCGCGAGCGATGACAGCTGGTGGCGTGGGCACGACGCGACGGAGCACGGGTTCTCGGTCTGGCGCACCGGCCGGGGAGATCCGCGGGACGCTCTGGCGCACTTCTGCGTGCTGGCCCCGATGCGGGCGGAGCGCGCACTGGACGAGTGGGCCTGGGCGGCGGAGGGCGAGAGCGGCCTGCGCCCGCTGACCCACTATCTGATGCACGCCTCCAAGGCGGGCTACGAGGCCCGCCGGTACGAGGAGTACGTCTCCGGCGAGCCCCTCCACGCGCGCCGCGCCCGCAGCGACCGGGAGGCGCTCGCGCTCCTGCGGGCCCTGGAACCCAGTGCGTCCGGCAAACCGGTGAGTCTGCGCGCCGTCCTGGCCGCGGCCGCCGTGCTCGACCGGACCCAGCTCGGGCCGCAGGGCGCGCTGTGGACGATCACCCGCCACCGGGAGCTGGCCCGCACGGTGGCCATCGCGATCGCGAACATGCGCCTTCACACGCCCCGGCTGCGCCGCGTCGGGGAGGGGAGTTCCTGGCCCGCGCGCGACCTGGCCGCCGCCGACGCTCTCATCACCCAGATCGAGAACGACCAGGAGTACCTCACGGCCGCCCGCGAACGGGCCGAGGCGGCACGCGCGGCGGCCACCGCGGTCACCGACCGGGCGCTCAACGAGTACCGGAACCGGCTGAGCCTGGTGCAGACCTCGGTCCTGGGCTCCGTGCTCACCGCGCTGACCGTGGTGCAGACCCTCGGCTACCGCCTCCCGCTCCCCCACGCCGCCCAGTCACCGACGATCCTCGTCCTCGCGGCCGTGGCGCTCTTCCTGCCGCTGGCCGTGCTCAGGCAGGCCGCGATCCCGGCGGTCGCCCTCCCCTACCGCTGGATCGACACGCTCGCCTCGGGCCTGCTCGGATCCTCCCTGTGCTGGCTGGCGCTGACGGCCTGGAGCATCCAGCACGGCGACGGCCTGCTGCCGGCCGTCGTGACGGCGCCCGTCTGCGTCGCGGTGGGGCTGGCCGCGGCCCTCGTCCACCGCCGGGCGGAGCGGCGCGGCTGAGCCCCCGGCCGTCCGCCCGCGCCGCCGACCACTGCCCGTCCTCAGACCCGTCCTCACAGAAACGGGAGCCGCAGACGCCATGACCCAGTCGACGAGCCCACAGCCGGAAGGCTCCTCCCCCACGGTCGCCGCGATCCTCTCCCTCATCGACGAACTGGACGTCGAGGACCTCGTCCTCCGTTTCGACGTCGACTTCGACGTCCCCATGCGCCAGGAGGACGCCTTGCGCCTCCTGCGGCTGACCGGGGTCCTCGACCGGTCGCGGCAGGGCGACGTCGGGGACACCGCGCGCCGGGTGGGCGCCCACTGGTGCGAGATGGTCCGCGCAGACGTGGCGTACCGGCTCTTCTCCGGCCTCCAGCTGATCAAGGCCTCGCGCGCCGACGCCCAGTGGCTCCACGATCTCCACCGCCGCGGCGGCCTGCCCGCCGACGACCCGTTCGCCCCCTACGCGCTCGCCCGGTGGTTCGACGCGGAGGGGCGGATCCGGTACCGGCTGGGCAGCTTCACCTCCGCCCGGATCTCCTTCGGCACCGCCGTCGACATCGCGCGGGAGGCGGGCCTGTGGTGGGCCCTGCCGGATCTGCGCGGCAACTGCGAGCGGGCCCGGTTCGAGGAGCAGGGGCAGCCCGCACGGGACGGCGGGAAGGGTTCGGCCGCCGCCGGGTTCGTCGCGGAACTGGAGGCGGCGGTCGGTGAGATCGAGGACCTGGCGCGGCAGCACGGCGTCGATGTCGCCGCACCTCCCGTGCCCGGCACTCCGGCCCGCCACCGCGAGTTCCTCCGGGGCTACTCCAACGCACTGCACAATCTGGCCGTCGCGCTACGGGAGGCCGGGCGACCGGACCGGTCGCTGGAGGTGACCGCGCGGTCCCTGGCGATCTCCCAGGGGCTCGGGGACGCCTACCGGATCGCGCAGTCGCGCACCAACCAGGTGCTGTGCGACCCGGACAACGCCCGGTCGCACTTCGAGGAACTGCTGACCCTGCCCTGGGAACGCGGGAAGGCCATCGCCCGGCAGAACCTCGCCCTCCGCGACGGCGGCGCCTCCGGGCTGGCGGAACTGGGACGGCTGCTCGACGAGGCGGAACGGTACGACTCCGTGGACGGGCACCACGCCGGTCTCGACGTCGACTTCTACGCCTACACCGTGCGGGGTTACCAGCGGACCGCCGCGTCCCTTCCACCCGGCAGCCGTCCGGACGACGTCCTGGCGCGACGGCTGCGCCTTGCGCGTTCGGTCCGGTCGGCCATCGCCCTGCCCGCCTACAAACGGGCGTACGCCCGCCACATGCGGCCGGCATTCCTCCACGCGATCGCCGACGCCGTCGTCCGCGGCGACGGCTCCCAGGCGGACCACGAGAAGATCCTCTCCCTGGTCGAGGAGTCCTCCGGCCGTGAACTGCTGGACCTGCTCGGCTCCTCGCGCCCCTCGTCCCCCGGGCCGCCCGCCCACCGCATCGCCGGAGCCCCGTCGCCCGCGCCCTCCGGCGGCGGACCGAGGGTGCGCGGCGCGCTCCAGCCCGCTTCGCCCGAGCTGGCGCGAGCATTGCGCGAGGTGCTGGCGGAACGCGAGCGGGAGTACGAAGAGCGCTTCCTGGAGGCCCCGTTGACGTCTGTCGCCCACGACGAGGATGTCGCGCACCGTCTCGTGCAGTACACACTGAACCACCCGGGCTCCTGCGTGGTGCGCTACTTCCGCTACGCCGCCCCCGACGTCACCGGGCCCAGCGCCGCGGCGGTGCCCGACTCGCTCGGCATCATGGTCTGCCGGGACGGACGCCTGACCACCGTGCCGGGCATCCCCTACGAGAACGTGACCGGCCTGGCCGGCCAGGTGTGGGCGGACATCTCCGATCCCGCGTCCCCGTGGCCCTCCGAACAGACCTGCCGCCGGATGTGGGACCTGCTCGTCGCGCCCGTGTGGGACCGCGTCGGCGACGGCGACGCCACGACCCACCTCACCCTGATCCCCACCGACCACCTCTTCGCCGTACCGCTGCACGTCGCGGTCGGCCCCGGCGACGCGCGGCCGCTGGCGGCGCGCGTCCCGCTCTCCCATTCCGTCAGCGTGGCCGCCTTCGTCACCCAGGGCAGGCATCTGCTCAAGCGACAGCTCATGGAGGACGACGACGACCTGGCGGCCCTGCTGTCCACCGACTCCGACGCCTCGGGCCGTGAACTCGTCGGCACCGGGTGGCGCCGCGAGCATGTCGTGGTGGCCGGAGTGCCTCCCGAGGGCCTGGAGTTCGCCCGGCCGGCGCACGCCGCGGACTGGGACGGTCTCGGCGCCCTCGTCGCCCGCGAGCCGGAGTTCTTCGTGTACGCGGGCCACGGCACCTACCTGGACGGGCCGGAGGCCGCCGGCCCGCTGCTCCACCTCGGCGGCCAGGACGTGCTCACCCAGTTCGACCTCGCCCTGCACCTGAACCTGCCCCGCAACAAGCTGACCGTCCTCGGTGCCTGCGTGGCGGGACAGGGCATGCGCTCCGACGGGGGCGACGTGCTGGGCTTCATGCGCTCCCTCGTCATCAGCGGCGCCGGAGCCGTGTACCTGCCGCTGTGGTACGTCCTGGACACCGCGATGGTCGGGACCGTCCGCGCGCTGCTCGCCGGGAGCCGACAGGCCCTGGGGGACGCGGATGCCGCACCCTTCGACGTCGTCCAGGCCCTCCACGAGCACTACGTCTCCGTCGCGCTCGACTATCCGGACCTGGCCGGCCGGATCCAGCACATGCCCCTGGCCCTGTATCTGTGAGACGTATCTGTGGGACCCCGACACGGCACGACGAGAGACGAGGCGGGCACATGACGGACACCGGCGGCGAGGACCAGCGGGCCCGGGAGCGCAGGGAAGCACGGCTGACCGCCTACGCCGCCCTGCGGGAGCTGCGGCCGGAGCTCTTCGTCAACCCTCCGGGAGCCGCGTACGAGATCCTGCTCGACCGAGGGGACCAGGACCGCGTGGCCCGCGAAGTGGGCGAACTGGCGGTCGCCTTCGGCTTCCCCGAGGAGTGCGCGGACATCGGCGTCGTCTACCGGGACCCGTACGTCTGCCTGGTCCGCGACGCCGTGCGCTTCCGCTCCGGGCGCGTCAACACCTACATCCGCTTCGTGTCCGGGGCGGAGGGAGGAGGCGCCGCCGTCCTGCCCGTCCTGGACGACGGCAGGATCGTCCTGCTCCACCACTTCCGGCACGCCGACCGGGACTGGCACTGGGAGATCCCGCGCGGTTTCGGCGAGCCGGGCGAGGGCGGTGCCACGACGGCGCGCCGCGAACTGCTGGAGGAACTGGGCGGCGACATCACGGAGATGGTCCGTCTGGGCGAGTACAGCGCCGACACGGGGTTGCACAGCGGCCGCGACCAGCTCTACCTGGCGCGGCTCGCCTCGTCCTCGTTCTCCGGCAGCCTCGGCCCCGACGCCCACGAGGAGGGGATCGACGCCCTGCGGGCGCTGTCCCCCGACGAGATGCGCGCCATGCTCGCCGAGGGCCGCATCCACGACGGCTTCACCCTGGCGGCCTGGAGCCTGGCCACCGCCCGCGGGCTGCTTGACGCGGCGGGCGGCGCCTGACCGGCACGGCGGTCTCCGGCGCTACGCCCGGGGCAGTCGGGTGACGGTGTCGAGGTAGAAGGCGTCGATGCTCTGCACGGCCCGTTCGAAGTCGTCGAGGTTGACGGGCTTGGTGACGTAGGCGTTCGCGTGCCGGCGGTAGGCGGCGGTGACGTCGTCGGGCGCCGCGGAGGTCGTCAGGACCACCACCGGGATGGTCCGCAGGTCCTCGTCGGCCTTGATGACGGACAGGAGTTCGCGGCCGTTCATGCGCGGCATGTTCAGATCCAGCACGATCAGGTCCGGCCGCGGGTTGGCCGGGTCGCGCAGGTACTCCAGTGCCGCGGCGCCGTCCTGGGCCTTGCCCAGACGGCGGGGGCCGCGCGCGGTGAGGGCGTCCTCGATGAGCATCACGTCGGCGATGTCGTCCTCGACCAGCAGTACGTCGTGGGGGCGAACGGGGGCGAGCGTCATCGGGGGCTCCGGGAGTCGGGCGTTGCCGTGTGCGAGGAGGTGTTCAGCCCCGGCCAGCGGCGACGGGCGCCCTGCCGGGTCATGTTGGACGCCCTGCCGATCTGCGGATAGCCGGCGCCCGCGTCGGCCGCCTCGTGGGCGGCGGTCTCCTCGAGACGCTCGACGGCCTGCCGCAGGTGGATGAGCATGTGCAGGTGCGCCAGGGCCTCCGCCTGGGCCGGCGCCTGCTCGCCCCGGCCGGGAAGCGGCTGAAAGGCACGACGGACCAGATCGCGGACGAGGTCGTCGACCGCGCTCGTGGCGAGAGCGGCGATCTCCTCCTCACTCATCCGCAGCGAGAAGTGAATGCCGGGCATGCCCACACAGTAGGCGACACCGGTATCGATGGACAACATCGGTTGTCAGGGGGCGCCGAGGGGCGTATACGCGGCAGCGCCGTCTGCATGGCGCTGACCGGGTGCCGTGCCGGTCGCCGTCGCTCCCCCGCCGTTCGGGACAATGAGCCCATGACCGAGATCCAGACCCCCCGCCTGCTCCTGCGCCGCTGGCACGACGACGACCTGGTCCCCATGGCCGAGATCAACTCCGACCCGGGCGTGATGCGCTGGGTCGGCGACGGCTCCGTGCGCGACCTGGAACAGACGGCGGAGGCCGTGGAGCGGTGGGAGGAGGAGTGGGACGAGGAGGGCTTCGGCCTCTTCGCGGTCGAGCTGCTCGCCTCGGGCGAACTGGCCGGGTTCACCGGCCTGACCCTGCCGGAGTTCCTGCCGGAGGTGATGCCCGAGGTGTCCGTCTGCTGGCGGCTGGGCCGGCAGTTCTGGGGTCAGGGCTATGCGTCGGAGGCCGCCCACGCCGCGGTGGAGTTCGCGCTCCAGGACCGGGGCCTGGAACGCCTCCTCGGCATCGCCCGGATCGGTGACACCGCCTCGGAGAACGTGATGGGCAAACTCGGCATGACGCCGCAACGCGAGACCACCCACCCCGAGTACGGCTTCCCCTTGCGTATCCACGCCATCGACCTCACCGAGTTCCAGGCCTGACACGCGGCGCCCGCGCCGACCCGGACCCGGGCAGGGGTCCGGGCCGGCGCGCCTTGCCGCCGTGGGCGCTCAGTCGAGCCGCGCGTCGAAGGCCAGCGCCCGCGCCAGTTCCCCGACACGCCGTTCCGCCAGCCCTCGGGAGACGAACCAGGCGCCGACATTGCGGACGTCCCGCTCCAGGAAGGAGCGGCCCCGCGGGTTGGCGACGACATCGACGATCTGAGGCACGTCGATGACGACCAGACGCCCCTGGTGGACCAGGATGTTGTAGGCGGAGAGGTCGCCGTGCGCGTAGCCGTCGCGCGCGAGCAGCGACAGGCTGCGGCCGAGCTGCTCCCACAGGTCGTCCAGATCGGCCTCCTGCGGGCGGATCTGGGCCAGGCGCGGAGCGGCCGTCCCCGACGGGTCCCCGATGAACTCCATCAGGATCTCGGTCCCGAGGATCTGCACGGGGTAGGGCACGGCCACCCCCGTCGACCACAGCCGGGACAGCGCCGCGAACTCGGCACCGGCCCACTGACCGGCGATGGCCTCCTTGCCGAAGGCCGTGCGCTTGGCCATGGCCCGGCTGACCCGGGACTCCTTGTGGCTGCGCCCCTCCAGGTATCCGGAGTCGCGGTGGAACATGCGGTGCTGCCCGTCGCGGTAGCGCTTGGCGGCCATCAGGGTGCGGCGGTCGGTTCCGGGCACCGACCGCTCGATCAGGAAGACGTCGGCCTCCTTGCCCGTCTTGACGATGCCGAGCTCGGTGTCGACGGCGGCCAGGTCCGTCACCACCCACGAGGGGCGCGGCTCGGGGCCTTTCTCGGTCGGGGTCGACTGGTCCCAGGTGGACCAGCGGTCGCCCTGGACAGGCCCGTCGGGGGACGCGGTGGCGTCATGGCCGTAGATGTCCTCGTCGCCCTCGGCGAAGGCGTCGGCGGTGCTGTCGGCACCCTCGGCTGCGACGGGCCACCGCTCCGCGTACTCGGGGAAGGCCCCCTCGAACGCGGCTTCGTCGTCACGGCCGTTGCGTCGGTTCTTGCCCTTGGGGCGGATACGGGCGAAGGACTCGCCGTCGGCAAAGCGCTCACGCACTGTGGTGATCTCCTGGGGGAAGGACCCACCGGAGAGCGCGTCAGCGAACGCGCGGTGTCAGCCGGTGGGAAGGCAACGAGGGAAGGCGTCTGGCGCGCACACGCGGGCGCGCCGCATCACGGCGGCAACCACGAGAACGCACCCCCTCTCTCTCGTCACGACCGGGCGGCTCTCCGCGCCCGGCACTCCAGGATCGTCAGGATCCTAGCGGCCACCTCACACCGCGCAACCGATTTATTTCCGGCCCGCATGTGTGCGCCCTTGACGTGCCCGACCCGATCGGGCCTCCTCCACGCTGCCGGCGGTGCGGCGGGGTTCGGGGGTACACGCAAGCCCGGAAGCACGTCACCGGTCGATGGGGAGGACACCGCATGGGCTCCGAAGGCACGAAGGGGCGCGACGAGACGCGGGAGGAGCGCGCCGACCGGCAGTGGGGCGAGCTCATCCAGGAGGTGCGTGTCGCGCAGACGGGGGTGCAGATCCTCTTCGGCTTCCTGCTGACCGTCGTGTTCACCCCGCACTACCCGCGGCTCGGGGACACAGAGAAGACGATCTACATCGTCACGGTCGTCCTGGGAGCCTGCGCGACGGGGGCGCTGATCGGCCCGGTGTCCTTCCACCGCCTGGTGTCGGGGCGGCGCATCAAGCCCGAAGCCGTCCGCTGGGCGGCGCGGCTCACGTTCGCCGGGCTGGTCCTGCTGCTGGCCACCATGACCTCGGCCCTTCTCCTCGTGCTGCGGGTGGCCACCCACGACGCGTTCGTGCCCTGGCTGGTGGCGGCGGTCCTGCTCTGGTACCTGCTGTGCTGGTTCGTGCTCCCGCTCTGGGCCCGGATCCGGCTCGCCGCGGACTGAGGCCCACGGCAGTGACGCACGCGTACCCGCCACGAGACCGGGCAGCCGACAGTGAGGAAGCCTTCGTCTCCGTCCGGAAAGGAGATCGTGATGGGACACGGCGGCAACGTCATCGCAGAGCTCACGGCGGACCACCGCGAAGTCGAGGAGTACTTCATCCGCCTCCGGGCCCTCCCCCTCGGCGACAAGCAGCGCCGCGACGTGCTCGACGACCTGACCATCGAGCTCGTGCGGCACTCGGTCGCCGAGGAGATGTACCTGTATCCGGCCGTCCGCGAGCACGTCCCCGGCGGCGGGCCGATGGCCGACAAGGAGATCCAGGAGCACGCCGAGGTCGAACGGGTCCTGAAGGACCTGGAGGACGTCGACGTGGACGACGCGCGGTTCGACGCCCTGGTGCTCAAGCTGATCACCGACGTCACGGAGCATGTGCGCGAGGAGGAGCAGCAGCTCTTCCCCGGTCTGGCCCGGGCCTGCACCTCCGAACGGCTCATGGAACTGGGAGACCAGGTCCGCCGGGCCAAGAAGGTCGCGCCCACCAGGCCGCACCCGAGCGCGCCGGACACCCCTCCGGCCAACAAGCTCCTCGCCCCCGGCGCGGGCCTCGTCGACCGGGTCCGGGACTTCGTCAGCGGGCGCGGCACGTCCTGACCGGCCCCGGTCGGACCGTCTGTCAGGACAGGCGGGCGGCCACGATCCGCAGGTCGGCCACCAGCCCCTGGAACATCGCCTCCCGGTCCTCGCCGGCGCGCAGTACCGCCGCCGGATGGACCGTCGCGAGGAGGCGCGCGCCGTCGAGCGGGACACCCGGCGTCAGCAGCTCGCCGCGTTGGCGGGTGACCCGGAACTCCGGTCCCATCAGCGCTTTGGCGGCGGTGGCGCCGAGGGCCACCACGATGTCGGGGGCGATCAGTTCGAGCTCGGCGGTCAGCCACGGACGGCATGCGGAGACCTCGCGCAGGGTCGGCTGCTTGTGGATGCGCCGCTTGCCGCGCTCCTGCACGGTGAACTTGAAGTGCTTGACGGCGCTGGTCACGTAGACCTCGCCGGGATCGATCCCGGCCTCCGCCAGCGCACGGTCCAGGACCTTCCCGGCGGGACCGACGAAGGGCCGCCCCTGACGGTCCTCCTGGTCCCCCGGCTGCTCCCCCACCAGCACCGCGCGCGCCGACGGCTCACCCCGTCCGAAGACGGTCTGCGTGGCGTCGGCGTACAACGGGCAGCCACGGCACCCCGCCGCCGCGCGCCGCAGTCCCGTCAGGTCGGCGCCGCGGGGAACATAGGGGCCCGCGTCGTATTCGGCCATGATGGGCGCCTACCCGGCACGACCCGCGCAAACTCCCTCGTCGGACCGGGCTCCAGCCCTGAGCCGGCGGGCCGTGAGGTGCCGCACCGTCACCCGTCGGGCCGATGACAAGGTGACACGCCGTGCGGGAACGGGACTGGGCCCTTATGGTCGAAGAGCAGGCAGGACTGGCACTGGAACACTGCATCCACGAACGGCCGCCCCTCGTCGGGGGCGGCCGTTCGTTGTGCGGGTCCGGCCGGGGCCGGACACGCGCGTGCGGGGCCGTCTCCCGGAGGAGGCGGCCCCGCACGAAGTTCTCGCCCGGAGGGGCAGGAGTCAGCCGCGGACGATGTTCTCCGCCTGCGGGCCCTTCTGTCCCTGCGTCACGTCGAAGGTGACCTGCTCACCCTCGACGAGCTCGCGATAGCCGTTGCCGGAGATGTTGGAGTAGTGGGCGAAGACGTCCGGCCCACCTCCGTCCTGAGCGATGAAGCCGAAGCCCTTCTCCGAGTTGAACCACTTCACGACGCCTGATGCCACTGTGTTCGTCCCTCACATCATGCTGATGCGACGCACCCGATGGGTACGCCGGCGGATCCCGTATGGGGTCCTGGTATCTACTTACCCGATGATCCAGTTCCTCCGCCACCAAATACGCCGCGTCGCGTCCCACACACGTAGGGAAACGGGCGAAACGGGTGGTCGTCCGCCGTCCCGGCGGGCGGTACGGGGGTCACGGCGGCCGCGGCCGGAGCCGGCCGGAGGCGGTCCACTAGCATGCCCTGGTCCGGCTTCCGAGTCCGGTGGCAGGGCGGGGGTGACCGGGTGGGGGTTGGCGTGGGGCGCGTTCTGGCGGGCCGGTACGAGTTGCGGGCCGAGTTGGGTCGGGGCGGGATGGGCGAGGTCTGGTCCGCCCGTGACCGGGTGATCGGCCGCGACGTCGCGGTGAAACTGCTCCGGTCGCACGCGACGGGTGACGACGCGGCGCAGCTGTTCTTCCGTGAGGCGCGGACGGCCGGCGCGCTCAACCATCCCGGTGTGGTCACCGTCTTCGATCTGGGCCAGGACGCGGACGGGACGCTGCTGCTGGTGATGGAGCTGGTCAAGGGGCGCAATCTCCGGCAGGTGCTGAACGAGGCCGGGACGCCTTCGATCGCCGAGGCCGTCGCATGGGCGGCGCTGATCGCCGACGCGCTGGCGGCCGCGCATGAGGCGGGCATCGTCCATCGCGATCTGAAGCCCGCCAATGTGATGCTGACCGCGTCCGGGGGCGTGAAAGTCCTGGACTTCGGCATCGCCCGCCACGTGGACACCGGCACGCTGTCCGGCACCCGGATCATGGGGACCTTGGCGTACATGCCGCCGGAGCGGTTCGACAAGGGCCGCCAGGACGCCCGGGGCGACCTGTACTCGCTCGGGTGCGTTCTGCACGAGCTCCTCACGGGCAGCAGCCCTTTCGGCGACCTGTCGACGAGTGCGCTGATGTTCGCCCAGGTGCACCGGGAGCCGGCGGCGCCCAGTGCCCGGCGGCCGGAGGTCCCCGCGGTCCTCGACGAGCTGATCGCGCGACTGCTGGCGAAGAAGCCCGAGGACAGGCCCGCTTCCGCCGCCGAGGTGCGTGACCGGCTTCGCGCCATGACGCCCTCCGGGGCCGCGGCATCGACGGCGGTGCCGGTGAAGGACCCCGCACGGACGGCGCCGGTGACCGAGGTGGACCGGGGCGCCGGCGCGGTGTCCGCCGACACGGAGGACCCGCCGGATCGCCCGTCGGGCCGTCGCGCGCGCCGGCTCGTGACGGCGTGTGCCGCGCTGCTCCTGACGGTGGGTGCGGGCGTGGGAGTGGCCGCCTGGGTCGCGGGAGGTGACCACGGCAGGGGCGACCGTCACGACACAGTGGGCACCGGGAAGAAGAAGCCGCAGGTGAAGCAGGTATGGGCCGTCAGCCTCGGGGAGAAGGTTTCGGCCAGACCCGTGGTGGCCGGCGGCACGGTCTACGCCGGGGGTGAGGACGGCACGGTGTACGCGCTGGACGCGGCCACCGGCCGGACGAAGTGGACGTACGGCGCCGGAAGCTGGAAGGACGCGTCCCCCGCGGTGGACGGCGGCACCGTGTACGCCGGCGGCAAGGACGGCAGCCTGTACGCGCTCGACGCGGCGACCGGCCGGCTGAGGTGGAAGTCCTTCACCCCCTTCGGGGTCCGGTCCACGCCGGCGGTGGCCGACGGTGCCGTGTACTTCGCGACCGACGACGGTGAGGTCCACGCGGTGGACGCCGTCACCGGCAAGGAGAAGTGGGCCTACCGGACCGGCGCGAAGATCATGTCCTCGCCAGCGGTGGCCGGCGGCGCCGTCTACATCGGCAGCTACGACTACCGCCTGTACGCGCTGGACGCGGCCACGGGCCGGAGGAAGTGGACGTACGACACCCGGAGTTACCTCGACGCCACCCCCACCGTCGCCGACGGCACCGTGTACATGTACAGCGATTTCCGCCACACCACGTACGCGCTCCGGGCCGACACCGGTCAGCCGAGGTGGACGAACAACGGCGTCCACGTACAGGCGGGCGCGGGCGGCGTGATGTTCGGCTGGGCCGCCGGAGCGGTCGACGACACGGGGACCGCCGGGAAGTTCACGGCGGTCGACGCGGCCGACGGCGGCAAGCGGTGGCTCGTCAGGCTCACGGACGACGCCTTCGCGACGGGCTCCGCGGCGGCCGGCGACACCGTGTACGCCGGCGACGGCAAGCTGTACGCGGTGGACGCGGCGTCGGGCAAGGTCCGCTGGTCCTACGCCGCGGGCAGCCAGGTCACTTCGGCACCGGCCGTGGCGGACGGTGTCGTCTACGTGGCGGGGGACGACGAGAAGATGTACGCGCTGACCGCCGGGGACTGACCCCGCGCTCCGTTCACGGCCGCTCGAAGGTGCCGTGCATCATGGCCCTGGCGATGGCGTGGTCGAACAGAAGGAAGTCCATGTAGGCGGGGGTCGTTGTCGCGGAGATCTCCAGCCGTTCGACGTCGACGGCGTGCACGACGAGGAAGTAGCGGTCCGGGCCGTTGCCCGGAGGCGTCGCCGGGCCGAGGTATCTCCGGTGTCCCGCGTCGTTCAGCAGCGTCATCGCGCCACCGGGCAGATCCCCGCCGTCACCGGCCCCGGCCGGGAGAGCGGTCACGGAGGCGGGCAGCCCGGCCACGGCCCAGTGCCAGAAGCCCGAGGCAGTGGGGACGTCGGGGTCGAACATCGCCACCGTGAAGCTGCGCGTCTCCTCGGGGAAGCCGGACCAGCTCAACTGGGGCGAGACATCCTCCCCGCCCGCTCCCAGGATGCCACTCACCTGCTCGCGGGCCAGGCGCCCGCCGTCGGCAACGGACTCGGAGGTCACGGTGAACTCCGGGATCGGCGGCAGGAAATCGTAGGGGCCGTACGGTTTGATCATGGCAATCCTTCGGGAACGCCGAATCGGGCAGTCCCGACCCCTGGAAGCGGGCGGCGAAACCTGGTCAAGAACCACTATTTTACCGCCCCCTCCCATCGCCGCACGTCACAAAGGGTGTCGACCGGACGGGAACGCGCACCCCTCAGGGGGCTTCGTGTCAATCTTCCATTGATGTGCACGGATTTTGCTGCACCTGCTCGGAACCTTGCAACCCCCGGTAAGGGTCGGTACGTTCGGGTCGCCGGTTCTCCACGTTCCTGAAGGAGCTTCAGATGCGGGCGATCCCCAGACCTTCGCGCGGCACACGCCGCGCCGGGCGCAGGTTGGTGGCGATCGCTCTCGCGGCGGCCGCCGGCCTGTGCGTTTCCGCCTCGCCCGCGGGCGCCGCCGCGCACCGGGCCGACCAGGCGGCGTCGAGCACGGCCGGCGCCACCGCAGCCGGCGCGACGACCGCGTTCAGGATCTACGAGGCCGAGGCCGGCACACCGGGCGGCGGCGCGACCGTCACCTCGCTGACGTCGCCACCCACCACGCAGTACTCCAGCGCCGCCCTGGAAGCGTCCGGCCACGCCTACGCGCACCTGAGCGGCACCGGGCACTCCGTCCAGTGGACGAACACCACCGGGGCGCCCATCAGCTTCCTCAACGTCCGCGCCGCCGTCCCCGACTCCCCCTCCGGCGGCGGTACGACCGCGACACTGAACCTGTACGTCGACGGCGTCTTCCGGCAGGCCCTCAGCCTCAACTCCAAGCAGACCTGGGTGTACGAGGGCAACAACAACTACAACACCAGCGACAACCAGAACCCGGCGGACGGCAGTCCCCGGGTCTTCTGGGACGAGTCGCACGCCTTCGTCACCGGCACGCCGATCCCGGCCGGCGCCACGTTCTCGCTCCGCAAGGACGCGGCGAACAGCGCCTCCTTCTACGACGTGGACTCCGTCGACGTGGAGAATCCGCCGGCGCCGCTCGCCCAGCCGGCGAACTCGATCTCGATCACCAGTTGCGGTGCGGTCCCCGACAACACCCCGACCAACGGCGCCGCCGACAGCCAGGCGGTGGACAGCCGGGCCGCGATCCAGAACTGCATCGACCAGGCCCAGTCGCAGGGCAGGGTCCTCTGGATCCCACAGGGCACCTTCTACGTGAAGGGCACCACCGGCCTCACCGCGCGGGGCATCACCATCGCGGGCGCGGGCCTGTGGTACAGCACCGTCTACCGCGACGTCCCGGTCCCCAACAGCACACCGCTGGCAGCGCTGTTCGACGTGACCTCCTGCACGGTGCAGAACTTCCACATCGACGCCAACGCGGTCAGCCGCAGCACCATCGGCGGCGACGGCGGTGCCATGGACACCACCGGCACCAACTGGGTCGCCGACGGCATCTGGACCCAGCACACCATGTCCGGCTTCTGGGCCTCGGGCACGGGCGGCACCGTCCGCAACAGTCGGCTGACCTCGATCTGGGCGGACGGCATCAACGTCAACAACGTCTCGCTCGGCGCCGACACCGGCAACAACCTCACCGTCACGAACAACTTCGTCCGCGGCACCGGGGACGACGCCATCGCCATCAACTCGGTCCACTACAACACCAACGGCGACGGTTCCCAGACGTTCTACCAGCCGATGACCAACGTCACCGTCAGCAACAACACCTCGATCGCGCCGTGGGGCGGCAAGGGCATCGGCATCTACGGCGGCAGCGGCCACCACGTCACCGGCAACTACGTCAGCGACACCGCCCGCTACATCGGCCTGGGCGCGGGCCGGTTCGGTGTCAACGGCAGCGACCTGCTGTCCGCGACGGTCTCCGGCAACACCGTGGTCCGCTCCGGCGGCAACGCCTACAGCCAGGGGCAGCCGGCCTTCCACATCGGCAACGGCGGCGACGGGCAGAACACCGGCGTCGTCGACCATGTCACCGCCACCGGCAACACGGTCGCCGACTCGCTCTACGACGGCATCGGCTTCTCCACGTCGGCCAACACCCTGCTGCAGGACAACACCGTGACCGGCCCCGGCCGCAACGGCATCGCCGTCTCACCGCCGTTCTACCCCGCGCCGACCGGATCCGCCGCCATCACCGGCAACACCGTCACGGGCCTGCGCGCCGGGGCAACGGCCTTCGTCAACAACTCCAGCGGCTTCACCGCCACACTGAATGGCAACAACTGGGAGCCCTCCGGACCGGAAGGCCCCTACGGCGGCACTCCCGCGGCGGTGCCCGGCACCGTCCAGGCGGAGAACTACGACACCGGCGGCCAGGGCGTCGCCTACAACGTCACCAGCGTCAACGGCACCGCCAACGGCTACCGCGCCGACGGCGTCGACCTGGAGGCGACCTCGGACACCGGCGGCGGCCACAACCTCGGCTGGACCGCGGGCGGGCAGTGGTTCCGCTACACCGTCGACGTCGCCGCGGCGGGAACGTACACGGTGGGCCTGCGCGTGGCGGCACCGTCGGCGGTGACCGGGGCCCTGCACCTGTCGAATGCCTCGGGTGCCGACCTCAGCGGTGCCGTCGGCATCCCCGCCACCGGCGACTGGCAGAACTGGGCCACCACCACCGCCAGGGTGACGCTTCCGGTGGGCCGCCAAGTCCTCACCGTCCAGCAGGACAAGGGCGGCTGGAATCTCAACTCCCTCACCTTCACCGCGGCAGACGGCTCCCCTCCAGCCACGCTGTCGGCCTCCCCCACCTCGCTCGCCTTCGGCGGCCAGGAGCTGAACTCCACCAGTGCCGCGCAGTCCGTCACCGTCACCAACACCGGTGGCACCGCGGCCTCGATCTCCTCGGTCACCGCCGGCGGTGACTTCGCGCGGAGCAGCACCTGCGGCACGTCCCTCGCCGCCGGGGCCTCCTGCACCATCGGCGTCACCTTCACCCCGACGGCCACCGGCACCCGCACCGGTACGGTCACCGTCACCAGCAACGCCGCCAACAGCCCCACCACCATCGCGCTGTCGGGCACCGGAACCGGCGGCACGGGCGGCAACCTGGCCGCGGGAAGGCCGACGAGCGAGTCCAGCCACACCGACGTCTATCCCTCGTCGAACGTGACCGACGGCTCCCGGTCGACCTACTGGGAGAGCGCCAACAACGCGTTCCCGCAGTGGGTGCAGGTCGACCTCGGGACCGCCCGCAGCGTGTCGAGGATCGTGCTGCAACTGCCCGCCGGCTGGGGCGCGCGGACCCAGACCCTGTCCGTGCTGGGCGGCACCGACCCGTCCAGCCCGACCACCGTCAAGCCGTCGGCCGCGTACACCTTCGACCCGGCCGCCGACAACACCGTCACGATCACCTTCCCGGCCACCACCCAGCGCTACATCCGCCTGAACATCGGCGCCAACACCGGCTGGCCGGCCGGTCAGCTCTCGGAGTTCCAGATCTGGTCCACCTGACCGGCCGCACAACGGCTCCCTGCCCCCGGACGCGGGCCGCGTTCGGGGGCGGGGCCGTCCCGGCGCGTCAGCGGTACGGATTCAGACGCCGGCCGCCGCGGGCACGAAGGACTCCCAGCGGTCGAGCTCGGCCAGACGGGAGCGCAGCGACGCACGGATCTGCTCGACGGCGTCCGCGCCCACGGCCAGGCGCAGGGGCGGCTCGTCCATCGACGCGACGGCCATGATCGCGTCCGCCACCTTCCCGGCGTCGCCGAACGCCGACGGGGGCAGCGCGGAGAAGTCGTCGAGGAACGTCCCGACGGTCGGCGCGTACACCTCGTGCGGGGGGACGACCAGGAGGCTGGTGGCGAACTCGGTCGCGAAGATGCCGGGTTCGACGATGGTCACCTTCGCACCCGTGGGGGCGAGTTCGTGCGCGAGCGCTTCGCTGGCGAGTTCCACGGCCGCCTTGGAGGCCGAGTACAGACCGGAGGAGGCCCAGGCGAGCTGGCCGTTGAGCGAGGAGATCTGGACGATCCGGCCGCGGGACGCGCGCAGCGCCGGGAGTGCGGCGCGCAGCACGGCGAGGTTGGCCAGCACGTTGGTGTCGAAGATCGCGCGCGCGTTGTCGGCGTCGATCTGCTCGACGGGGCCGAACAGCCCGTAACCGGCGTTGTTCACCAGGACGTCCAGCCCGCCCGCCGTCCGTACGGCGTCGGCCAGCGCCTGCTCCGCGCCGGGCGCGGTGATGTCCAGCGCGAGCGTGGTGACCCGTCCCCGCGGCGCCCGGTCCGCCAAGTCGTCGAGCCGGTCACTGCGCCGGCCGACGGCGATCACGAAGGCGCCGCCGGCGAGCGCGCGCTCGGCGACCATGCGGCCGAAGCCCGAGGTCGCGCCGGTGATGAGCCAGGTCGAAGTCATGTCGGAAGCTCCCTGCGAAGGGCCGTGCGACGGGCACGGCGGCGTTGGCTGCGGGACCGGAAGTGGCGTCCCGCGCCCCAGCAAAGCGCCGGCGGAGGCCGGTGGCGGGCGGGGAACCGGCCCGCTGCTTCCTGGGATCCGGAGGGCCAGGTTCGCCGGGGCACGCCGCCCCGGCAGGAGGGACCATGGGGGCATGGACCGGAACGAAGGGCTCGGCGACTTCCTGCGCGCCCGGCGCGCGGCGATGGATCCGGAGCGACTCGGTCTGCACGACGCGGCGCCGCGGCGGGTCCCCGGGCTGCGCCGGGAGGAACTGGCGGCGCTGGCCGGTGTCAGCGTGGACTACTACACGCGCCTGGAGCAGGGCCGGCCCATCACTCCCTCGGAGTCCGTCCTCGACGCCCTGGCCAACGCCTTCCAGCTGGACCCGGCGGAACGCAGCTACCTGCACGCGGTGGCGCGTCCCCAGGCCGCCGGCACGGTCCGCCGGGCCCCACGTGCCGTGCAGAAGGTACGTCCGGGGATCCACGCGCTGCTCGCCCGGCTCGAGGACACCCCGGCCCTGGTCCTGGGGCGCCGTACCGACATCCTGGTCAGCAACCGGATGGGCCGTGCCCTGCTCGCCGACTTCGACGCGATGCCCGCCAGGGACCGCAATGCCACGCGCTGGATGGTGCTCGACGAGACGGCGCGGTCGCTCTTCGGCGACCGGTGGGAGAAAGTCGCCTCCGAGTTCGTGGGAACGCTGCGCATGGACGCCGCCCGGCACCCCGACGACCCCCGCACCGCCGAGCTGGTGGGCGAACTGTCCATGAAGAGCGAGCGTTTCCGCCGGTGGTGGGCCGCACAGAAGGTGGTGCGGTTCAGCCACCACACCAAGTACCTGCACCACCCGGTCGTCGGCCCCCTCACGCTGCGCACCGAGGCGCTGGCCTTCCCCGGTGACCCGGACCAGACCCTGCTGACGTTCCTCGCCGATCCCGGGTCGCGCTCGGACGAGGCCCTGACGGTGCTGGCCTCGTGGGCCGCCGGCCGCAGCGGTGCGGACGGCGGCGCGCCGGCCCGCGGCGTGCCGCACGACTGAGTCGTACGGCCGCCCGCGGGCCCGGCGTCTCCGCCCTACCAGTCGATGGCGGCCGGCATGAACGGCTCGTTCTCGGGCGCCTCCTTGCGGGCCTTCAGGGCCCGTTCCGCGGGAGCGCCGGCGGGCACGCGCAGGGGAGGGTCGGGCTGCTCGATCGTGTCGGCCACGACGGCGGCGACCTCCTCGGAGGTGATGACCTCGCCGCGCAGGGTGGGGAGTTGCCGGTACAGCGGGGCGTACGGGCTGTCCTCCGGGACGAACGAGCGCGCCTGCGTGACGCCGGTCGTGGCCACGGCGCCCGGCTGCACGATGCTCACCTTGACGCCGAAGTGTCCGGTCTCGATGGCCAGGGTCTCGGCCATGGCCTCCAGGGCCCATTTGCTGGCGCCGTACGGTCCGATGATCGGCAGCACAAGGCGTCCCTGGATGCTGGAGACGAAGACGAGGCGGCCGGATCGCCGCTCCCGCATCGCCGGCAGCACCCCCTGGGCCACGCGCAGTGCTCCGAGGGCGTTGAGCTGGTAGAGCCGTTCGACCTCGGCGAGCGGGGCGGTCTCCAGCGGCGCGCGCACCGTCGCGCCGGCGTTGCTGACCAGCACGTCGATCTCACCGGCGGCCTCAAGGGCCCGGTCGACGCTGTCCTGATCGGTGACGTCGAGGCGCAGGCGTTCGGCCACGGGGAGGTCGGCCAGAACCTCCGGGCGGCGGGCGGTGGCGATCACCCGGTGGCCGCGGTGCGCCAGTTCGACGGCGATGGCCCGGCCGATTCCTTGGGAAGCGCCGGTGATCAGCACGGAAGACATGCGGTTCTCCTTGTTGGTGGGTGTTGACGGGTAGTTGCGCGCGGCGCCACGGGCGCCCGCGCGTCAGGAAGCGGGCACGTAGTGGGGGCCGCTGGTGTCGAAGTCGTGCTTGTGCTCGTTGACGAACTGCTCGACGGACAGCGGGGGTCGGCCGCCGATCCGCTCGACGTTGTCGTTCGTGCCGGAGAACACGCCGTTCCGGTAGTCGACGGCGGCGTTGCTCAGGTGCTGGACGCGGTGGGCGTCCATCCCGCGTGCCGCCATGGCCGAGGCGAACTCCTCGACGCTGATCGGTTCGTAGTGCACCGGGACACCGAGGGTCCTGGTCATGACGTCGGCGATGGCGTAGTGGTCCATTTCGGCCGGACCGTGGAGGGTGAGGACGGCGCGGTCGTACGGTTCGGGGTCGAGCAGCAGGGCGGCGATCACGTACGACTGGTCAGCCGCGGCGATCGGGGCGTGGCGGCCCTCGCCGAACGGAAGCCGCAGGTGTCCCTCACCGTCGCGTACCTCCCACCACAGCGGGAGCCACTCGGCGAAGAAGGTCGGCCGGAGGTGTGCGGTGAGCAGGTCGGTCGTGTCCAGCAACCGCTCGGACATCCAGTGCTGCCGGGCGGCGTCGCTGCCCGCCTCGGGGCGGGCGGAGATCTGCGACATGCCGACCACGGACCGTACACCCGCGTCGGTCGCCGCCTTGGCGAAGCAGGTGGTCGCCTCGATCAGGCCCGGGAGAATCGGGTAGCACAGGTAGGCCCCCGTGACGCCCCGCACGGCCTCGCTCACGGTGCCGACATCGCGCAGGTCCCCCACGGCGATCTCGGCGCCGGCCTTCGCGAGCGCCCGGGAGCGCTCGTCCTCGCGGTGCACGAGGGCGCGAACGCGGTGACCGCGCTCCAGCAGCAGTTCGACCGTCCCGACCCCGGTCTTGCCGGTCGCGCCGGTGATCAGGAACAGCCTGTCGTTGTTGATCATCAGAACACCTCTCCGGCGTACCCGCCACGTGCGCCTAACAGCGCAGTTCAGTCAGTGAACTACGGTCACCGTAACACCGGCCAGTTCAGTGAGCGAACCAGTGGAGGTAAAATGCGGGTATGACGCTTCCCAGCACCTACCCGGACAGCAATTGCTCGCTGGCACGAGCGATGGAGGTCATCGGCGAACGATGGACTCTCCTCATCGTCCGCGACGCCTTCTACGGGGTGCGCCGCTTCGGGGACCTCGCGACCCAGCTGCGGATCCCCCGCGCCGTCCTCACCAGCCGGCTGAAGCTGCTCGTCAGGGAGGGTGTGCTCACCAGGGACGACGACGGGGCGGGAACCGTCGAGTACCGGCTGACGGCCAAGGGCATCGCGCTGTGGCCGATCGTGCGCGCCATGATGGCCTGGGGCGATGCCTACTACTCCCCCGCCGGCGTGAAGCGCGCCTGGCACCACGACGCGGACGGCGGGCTCCTCGACGGCGAGGGACGCTGCCAGGCATGCGGCTCTGTCGCAACGGTCCCGGACATCCGGATGGAACCCGGCCCCGGCTTCGAGGTGGCGGCCGACGCGGACCTCGATCCCGTGTCCGCCCAACTCGTCCGCCCCCGGCGGCTTCTCGAGCCGCTCGCGGCCCCCCGTGCACGCCGGACCGACGACGGCGGCGCCGCCGGCTGAACCCTGCGCCGACAGGTCCGCCCCGTAGGGTCGGGGGCATGACGCCATCCCTTGTCACCAGCGCATTCGACTCGCTCCACCTCGACGCCGTGCGCGACCAGGAAGCACTGCGCCAGGCCTACGCGCTCCCCGGTGACGCCGCCGTGCGCAAGCAGATGACCGAACTCACCGAGCAGACCAGGCGGCTGATCGCGTGCGCGTCGCTGGTCCTGGTCGCCAGCACGGACGCGGAGGGCAACTGCGACGTCTCGCCGCGCGGCGGTCCCGCCGGGTTCGTCTCCGTCCTGGACGAACGAACGGTGGCGATACCGGACGCGACCGGCAACAAGCGCCTGGACACCCTGCAGAACGTCGTCGCCACCGGCCGGGCCGGGCTGCTGTTCGTCATCCCCGGGCGCACCACCACGCTCAGGGTGAACGGCCGTGCCTGCGTCTCCACCCGCCCGGAGCTGCTGTCCCAGCTGACCGCCGTGGGCAAGCCGCCGGCCAGCGCCCTGGTGGTGGGGATCGAGGAGGTCTACCCGCACTGCCCCAAGGCTCTCCTGCGCAGCGCGGCCTGGAAGCCGGACCAGTGGCTGCCGGCGGACGCCCAGCCGACCTCGGCCGAGGTGACACTGGCCCAGTTGCGGATGCCGGAGCTGACGATCGCCGACATCGAGCGGACGGAGGCGGAATCGCTGAAGTACCGGTACGAGTGACGGTCCGGCGAGGCGCCGGGGTGGCCCCCCATGGCCGGTGCCCGCGCGGTGGTCGCGCGGGTACCGGTACCTGCGTTCCTGATCCCGCCCGTCGCGACTACCCGGCGGCCCCGTGCAGGGCCTCACCCACGGGCTGCAGCCGCGCCGCCCCACCCGGTCCTTCCAGACGGGTCAGCGCGACCATCGCGAGATCGTCCTCCGGAAGCGTGCCGGAGTGGGCGACAAGATCCTGGAGAATCTCCCCGAGCACAGCGGGCAGGGATTCGTGGTGTGCCGCGTCCTGCCGGGTCCATCCCCAGTTACGTGCGCGCTCCAGCAGCGGATAGTGGCGCCCGGCGGCGTCGCGGGCCTCGATCAGTCCGTCCGTGTAGAGCAACAGCGTGTCTCCCACGGCCAGTTCGAAGGACTCCTCGATCGCGCCCAAGCCGGGCAGGCCGCGCAGGCCCAGCGGCGGCGACGGAAGGCCCGGCACCAGGTCGACGCACCCCTCGCGGGCCCGCACCGGCGGCGGATGTCCGTGATTGACCATGCGGGCGAACCGCTGTCCGTCCGGGATCTCCAACAGCAGCGCCGTCACAAAGCGTTCGTCCGTGTCGCGGGCGCCGCCGTCGGCCTCCGTCAGGTGGCGCAGGAAGCTCTCCTCCAGACGTGCCGACAACTCGGGCAGGCCCTCGGCCCGCGGGGCCCATTCACGGAAGGCCCCGAGCACGGCGGCGACGTCCTCGAATGTGGGGAGGCCCTTGCCGCACACGTCGCCGATGATCAACCGCGTCGCCCCACCCGTCCGCGCGACCGCGTACAGGTCGCCGCCGACCTGACCGCGACCGCCGCAGGCACGGTAGACGGACGCGAGCCCGAGAGCGCCGATGCGCCGGGGCAAGGGCCGCAGCAGGACCCGCTGCACGGTGTCGGACACGGCACACGCCTGCGCCGCCCGATGGCGGTAGCGGTCTTTCAGGCGGCCCAGGACAACGGCCACGGCCCCCGCGGTGAGAAGCGGCGCGATGCCGCACGCGAGGCTGGGGTGGCCCAGCGGCAGAATGGCGCACACCGCGCACGCCACACAGGCCACGAGGACGCTCGCCAGGAGACCCGCGACGGCCAGGCGATGAAGCGGCTGCCCCTCCTCCCCCGCTCCCTCGAACTGTTCGATCTCCGTCATCGATCTCACTCCCTCATGGTTGGTGCGCCGGGTCCGGGAACCGCGGGGGTCCGTGAGCGGCCGGCCCTGCGCATCGGGTCCCTTTCGTGGCGGGACACTTCGACCGTAGGTCCGGCCCTGGGGGCCCTCCTTGCCCCGTTGCGCACGGCGCATTGCCCGCCCGCGCAGTCCCCGGCAGTGGCCGCGTACACCCGCCGGAGACGCAACGGCCAACCGCGCATAACGGGCCCGTCGCACGGAATCCAGCCACAGGTGCCTAAGCTGCGCCGGCCATCCCGTTCAGCCCGACAGATCAGTCGCCACCTGCTAGGAAACCGTTGTCCCACCGCAAGCACGTCCACGTCGTCGGCACGCTCCTGTTCACCGCCGCACTCGCCGCCTGCAGCGGCTCCGCCACGCCCCCGGCCTCCGCGGGCGCGCCGCCCGCGACGCGGAGCGCCACCGGCTCCCCCGCGGCCGCCGGCGCACCCGCCGCGGCGCCGCCCGGCCCCGGTGCGCACTTCCTGGCGAAGGAGAAACTGGGCGCGGCCCTGCTGCCCCTGTCGGACATGCCCGCCGGCTGGACCGGCGGCACGGGCGACGGGCTCAGCGTGAACCAGAGCTTCTGCGACTACACGCAGCCCCACGAGGCGCAGATCACCGTCGACAGCACCTTCAGGAAGGGCAGCGGAGGCACCGCGGCGATCGCGACGGTCCAGGTGCGGCAGTACGCCACCCCGAGCGACGCCGCCGAGGTGCTGGACGCGATGGAGCAGGCCCTGCAGTCCTGCCGCAAGCAAACGCACAACGGCTCCGTCCTCACGTACGCGCGCACGGGCGTCGACAAGCTCGGCGAGCGTGCCCTCGGCGTACGCGTCGAGGACGGCGGCTCCACCACCGTCCAGCAGTTCGTCCTCGACGGACCCGCGCTCATCAACGCCGGCACCCGGACCACGTCGGACGCCGACGCGGACACCACCGCGCTGCTGCTCCGCAAGCAGGTCGACCGCTACGAGGCCGCGGCGCTGGGCTGACCGCCCGCCGGGCGGTACCAGATCGCCGATTCCGGCGAGCACGTCGTGGACGTGCGGCCGTACCAGGTTCTTGAGCTCATCGCTCCGCACAGGGGCGGTGACATGTCGACATGCGCATGGCATCCTCGCGATCACGTCAACTTGGAGATCCACACTGCGGCGGACCGCGCCCGTCTGGCTCGCCGCGCTCGCGCTCGCCACAGCCGGCGCCCTGTCCCCGGCTTCCGCGGCGACGACTAACTGGGAGTACCGGAATGGCTACGGCTCATGCCTCACCGTGAACGGGTGAGGCAAGGGTCAGCAAGTCTTCACCATCGACTGCTACGACGGCGACGACCAACGGTGGCACTGGGGCACGGAGTCCAACGCCTGGCAGGGCCACCCGATGCGCCGGCTGGTGCACATCTTCACGGGCAACTGCCTCACCACGGACAACAGAACCGAGCTGAACGCCGTCTGGATGAGCCCCGGAGGCGGCCGCTCCGGACAGTTCTGGACCGCTGACAACTCCCCCGTCCAGAACCGGAACGGGAACTTCCTCATCGGCGGCGAGATCGGCGACCTCCGTGACTCACGCCCCGCATTCCCGGTGGAGGCGGTGGCAATGTTCTCAATCCCGAGGTCCACGCCGACGAAGCCGTCCGGCGCGTACTCGACTATTGGGTCGTTCGCGCTGGTCATCTGGGATGGGGCTCTTGTCTCGCCCAGGAAGGATGGCCCGGCATACCGGGTGTCTCACCACAGACTGACATGGAGGTACCACCGAGCTCCGCAGCGACAGGGCCCGGCGCCGCCGTGGCGGGGAATGTCGCACGCGGCCCTGACTCCCCTGCTCGTCACGGAACGCCGACGAGGCTTTCCGCCCCCTGAGGCGGGTGGGCGGCCGCGACCGAGCAAGCGGCGCGTACGAATGCCGCGACCGCTGGCGAACGGGACTCCTGAGGCCACGCCAGATCGAGCCACACGGGTGACAGATCGGCGACGGCACGGTAGGCGACGCCCGGCCGGAGGTGGCGGCGGACGATGGAGACCGGAGGGAACCAGACGGTCCTGCCCAGTTCGATGAGGTTGAAGATCTGCGCCAGGTCGCAGCGCCCCGACGGCTGAGGCGTCGACGGGTCGGGGGCGTCACCTTCCCGGTCCGCGGGACGTCCGTAGGGGAGCACGCGTCCTGCCAGGTCGGCCAGATGGAGGGACTCCCGCGAGGCGAGCGGGTCGGTTGCCGCGACGGCGAGCAGGCGCGGTTCGGTCAGGAGCGGTTCGACGTCGAAACCGTGGTCGTCGAACGGCCTGGGCAGGAGCGCGATGTCCGCGCGTCCGTCTCGGAGGGCGGGTTCTTGTTCGCCGCGTCCGCCGAGGACGAGTTCCACCCGAAGCGCGGCGGGCTCACGCTCATAAGCAGCGAAGATCAGGGGCAGCAGTCCGCCGTCGTAGTCGGCTTTGAGCGCCAGTCGCAGCACGGGTTCGGCCTGGCCGGCTTGTCGGGTCCGGCGGACAGCGGCCGTGACCGCGTCGAGTGCGGTGCGGGCGTCACGCAGCAGGACCTCGCCGGCGGGGGTGAGGGAGACATGACGCGTGGTGCGCTCCAGGAGTGGTACGCCGATCTGCCGCTCCATCTCACGGATGGCCCGGGAGAGGTGTGGCTGCGCCATGCCGAGCCGTTTTGCCGCCCTGCCGAAGTGCAGTTCCTCGGCCACGGCCACGAAGTAGCGCAGGTGGCGCACTTCTATGTCATTCATACCGCGACAGTATCAGTGGTGCCCATATCGGTCCTTCAGTCAGCCTTGGGAGCGGTGTTCACTGGAGACCGACCAGCGAACCGACCTTCCGTACATCCCTTCTTTCGCGGTCCCACCACCCTTGCTACTCAGGAGTTGCTGTGATCGTTGTCACCGCGCCGACAGGACAGATCGGCAGCCGAACCCTCGAGCGCCTTGTGGCAGCCGGCGCCCGCGTCCGTGTGATCGTGCGTGATGCCTCCCGGCTGCGGGCCTCGGTACGCGAAGCCGTGGAGGTCGTCGAGGGCAGCCACGGCGACGTGGACGTGCTCATGAAGGCGTTCGCCGGGGCGGAGTCCGTCTTCTGGCTGGCCCCTCCGAATCCGCGTGCCGAAAGCGTCGAGGACGCTTACAGCGGGTTCAGCCGCCCGGCTGCGCAGGCTCTGGCCGCACAGGGCGTCCAGCGGGTCGTTGCCGTCTCGGTTCTCGGGCGTGGAACACCGATGGCCGAGAACGCGGGGTACATCACCGCCTCACTGGCCATGGACGACCTCCTGATCAGCAGCGGCGTCGGCTACCGGGCGCTGGCCATGCCGTCCTTCATGGAGAACGTGCTGCGCCAGACCGACCTCATCAGGGATCAGGGGGTGATCACTTCTCCGATCGCCGGTGGTCGCCGGATGCCTTTCTGCGCGGTGCGGGACATCGCCGCGGCGGCTGCCGAGCTGCTGCTCGACGGCACTTGGAGCGGCGTCGAGGAAGTGCCCTTGCTCGGAGCCGAGGATCTTTCCTTTGAGGACATGGCACAGATCATGTCCGAGGTGCTGGAGCGCCCGGTGCGCTTCCGGCAGGTTTCGGGCGAGGAGTTCACCGCACGCATGACGCGGTCAGGCGCCTCGGCCGCCATGGCGCGGGGTGCTCTTGACATGGCGATTGCCAAGGAAGCGGGAATGGACAACGCGGTGCCCCGCACCGTACGGACCACCACGCCCACCTCGTTCCGGCAGTGGTGCCAAGAGGTGCTGAAACCTGCGGTCCTTGGCTGAACCGACGGCCGGCAGTGCCTGGAGTGTCGGCGGGCACAGGGGCGGCAGCCGGCACCGCAGCCGGGAAGGAGTCCCGTACGGGGCAGCCCCTCGTTCGCGCTCGGACCCGGACTCCGCTCGCACCCCTTTTTCCCTCCGGAGACAGGGTGGCGCCCGGCACCTGGGTGGGCCTTCCCCCGGGACGCCCACACCACGATTTTTTTCAGCACCCCGATATGAGGATGTCTCCCATGCCCGAACAAACCCCCAACCGTGTCGCGCTGATCACCGGCGGAGCGGGCGGGATCGGCCAGGCCACCGCCAGGCGACTGGTCGCCGACGGCTACGCGGTCGCGATCAACTACATCAACAATCGGGAGAGGGCCGGTCAGGCCGTCAAGGAGATCACCGAGCAGGGCGCACACGCGATCGCGGTGCGCGCCGACGTGGCGGACGAGCGGGAGACCGTCTCCATGCTGGAGACCGTCGAGCAGACGCTGGGCGGTGTCGATGTCATCGTCAACGCGGCCGGGATGATGCCGGTGTCCACCGTCGTCGATCTCGACATGGACCTCTTCGACCGGATGGTCCGGGTCAACCTGAGGGGCGCTTTCGTCGTCGCCAAGCACGGGGCCCACCGGCTGCGGCCCGGCGGAGCCTTCTTGTCGGTGTCCACCTCGCAGGTCGGCATGCGATTCCCGACCTACGGCCCTTACGCCGCCACAAAAGGCGCAACCGAGATCCTCGTCAGTGTCCTCAGCAAGGAGTTGCGCGGTCGGAACATCACCGCCAACGTCGTGGCACCCGGACCGATCGCGACGAGTTCCTTCTACGAGGGCAAGGACGAGGCGACGGTCGATCGACTCACGAACCTCGCCCCGCTGGAACGGCTCGGCGCTCCTGAAGACGTGGCCGAGGTCATCGCCTACCTGGCGGGACCGGCCGGCCGCTGGATCAACGGGCAGGTCATCCGCCCCAACGGCGGCGTGGTCTGACATCCGTCAGTACCTCGGACCGCCACCGGACGACAGGCGTTCCGCCGACGCGGCGGCAGGGCGATCACGAGTGCCACCGCCCTGACCCCCTCACCGGCCCGTCCCGGCCCACCCGCTGTTCGACCTGCCGGAACGCGGCGAGGTCGTCGCAGTGGTCCGACCGCGACGGACCGGCGTCCACGGGGACGACAGTGGGCCGAGGTCGCCGGAATCCGCGGCCGCACCGCCAAGGCCCCGTCCCTTCCCACATCACCATCCCCCATCAACCTCCAGGAGACGACATGCCGTTCGCCAACTACAAGATCCCCCAGGGCACACTCACCGCCGAGCAGAAGGAGGAGATCATCCATCGAACCACCGCGCTCGTCTGCGAGTACTTCGGTGATGGTGCGCGTCCGCACACCATGGTTCTGGTCGAGGAGGTCACCGACGGCGGGTGGGGCCGTGCCGATGAGACACTGACTCAGGCCAAGATGGCTGAACGCGCCGCCGCCCGCCGTCAGCACTGACGACCGAGGAGTTGCCGGGCACCGGAGGGTCCGCCGTCCGCCCCAGCGGGCATCCGCACCGCCGGTGCTCTGCACTGCGGCTCCCAGGAACACCCGGCACCTGGTCCCGCCCCGTGCCGCTCCGGCCGGCCACCCGCTCGACCCCGGGTCGCCGGCCCGCGGCCCGGGATCCCCGGATCCCGGAGGGGGCGGGCCGCGGCTCAGCAGGCATGTCCCACCGATCAAGACATCCTGCCCACGGTAGTCATCTCAGCGCTGTCACAGGACCTGCCCCATGGGCGAGGGGCGCACGGCTTGCGGGAGAACAGACGGGTGTTCATGGCAGGAGGATCACCGCGGGGGTGGTGGTACGCACGGAACGCATCTCGCCGCACATGGTGCGCGTCGTCCTCGGCGGTGACGGCCTGTCCGGCCTGGCTGCGGGGAGATTCACGGACGAGTACGTGAAGTTGCGGTTCCCCCGCGAAGACGTGGCAGGTCCCGAACCGTTCGGCACCTCGCTGCCGTCGGGGGTGGCGGCGATACCCGAACCACGGCCGGTGAGCAGGACTGACACGATCCGCCGCCGGCTCCCCGAGCTTCCGGAGTTGTGGCTGGACTTTGTGATACACGGGGAATCCGGTGTCGCCGCCCAGTGGGCACCGCGTGCGCGACCAGGAGACCGGCTGCAATTCCCCGCTCTCGGGGGCGATTACGCGCCGGGCCCTGATGCTGACTGGCAGGGTGCGTCGCGGGACCGGACGCGTGGGCGCGGCACTCGTCGCCGCTGTGCGCGACCTCGACCTCCCGACCGGCGACGTGCACGCCTTCGTTCACGGCGAGGCGGCGTTCGTGAAGGAACCGCGCCGATTCCTCCGGTACGAGCGAGAGGTCTCGATGGCGCGTCTGTCGATATCCGGCTACTGGCGTCCGGACATGGACGAGGAAGCCTGGCAGGCGTCCCAGAGTGCCTGGAACCAGCAGATCACTGCCGACGAGAACGCCGCGACGCCGTGAAGCGCGTCGGCAGGTCTCCGTGCTCCTGGACGAGCACCACGGGAGGAGAGAAGCGATGAGTGAATTCGCGGTCGAGCGGGCTCGTCGGATCATCCAGGGGCGCCGGGCGGCGGCCAAGCACCCGCCTGGGCCGCCTGGCGGCCCAGGCGGCCGCAGCAGCGAATCCGGTGCCGGGCTGCCGGGCGAGACCACCGAGTTCGTCGTGGCCCTGCACATCATGTATGCCCGGATCCGGCAGTTCGACGAGTGGCTGCGCAGCGAGTACCAGCTCAACCTCACCGAACTGCACGTCCTGTCGGCTCTCTCCACCGTGCCGCGGCCGGTTCCCCGAGGGGCCGCGTCGCGGTTGGCCGAGGAGGTCGAGCTGTCCCCGAGCGGCCTGACCCGCCTGGTCGACCGCCTGGTCGAGCGCGAGCTGCTCCTGCGGGTGCCGGACCCCTGGGACAAGCGCGTCACCCGGCTCGCACTGACCGAGCGGGGTCGGCAGGTGCGGGACACGGTCGTTCCGCGGGCCGCCGAGCACATCCGGGCCGCCTGCCAGGGTCACATGGGGTTGCTGGACAGACTGCGGCGGATCACCGAGACAGCCCGGCCGATGGATGAGCGGCATCCCGGGGACAGCTCCGAGAAGGCGCCGACGGACCCCCGTGGCCATGTCAACTATACGGCCCCCGGGGGTGGTTGACGTCTGCGCGGGCGCGCGGGCTACCTGGGCTCCACCGCGCCGTGAGGCCGCTCTGCGGAGCTGGGGCAGACAGCCCGTAGTGCCCTGACGAGGGTGAAGGGGCGGTGCGTTCGAGCGCGGGCGCCGCACAGCCTGCGCCGACTCTTTGTGCGGTCAAGGACTCCGAACAAAGTTCCTTCGGAGGTGCTTGTACCCGGTGCGCTTCTCCACTCCTCATGGCGCCGCTGACAACACGAAGGACGCGACATGACCGACAATCTCAGGATTCTGCTGGATCGGCAGGCAATTGCCGATGCCTTGTACCGCTACACCGCCGGCCTCGACCAAGGCGACACCGATCTGCTCACTTCGGCGCTCACGGAGGACGCGAAGGTCGACCTCTCTGCGGCGACGTCGAAGATCGGCTTCGAGATCCCGGCCCTCAGCCCCCGCGAGGTTGTGGTGACCGCTCTGGCAGCGGCGGTGGGACCGCTGGACACCACCCATGCAGTTCACAATCTGCGGATCTTCTTGGACGGTGACAGCGCGACAGCCCACTGCTACATACAGGCCCAGCACTATCTTTCCGGCGACGGGCCGCTGCCCGAGCGCACCAGGCATGCCCTGCTGATGAACAACTGCACGGCGAAACTCGATCGGGACGGCGACCAGTGGCGGATCAGCCACCTGGCCATCGACCTCGTGTGGTTCGAGGGGGATCCCACGGTTCTGCTGCCCGCGTCCTGATCCCAGGGAAGTGAATGCTCGCAGCTGATCGGCCGACCCGCCCATCACGGGCCGCCCTCGGACTCGGAGCGGCCGTCTTCACGCTTCGTAGGATTCATCCCCCGTCGCGTGAGGCAACGGCCGCCCGAGCCGTGCGACATCCAGCGCCGGTCGACGAGGCGCCTGACGCTGCCGGAAATGCGGGCCCTTCAAGGCCCGAGCGAACGGGGACAGCCGCTTCGCTCCGATCGCCGGCCGTGACATCGCGCTGACCGCCGCCAACGTCCTTGCCTCGCCCGGGAAGCACGGTGGCCGGATATGCACACTCACGGGCCTGGTGGAGTACAGCCACCAGGAACTCGCAGCCGAGGTGGGCCGGGTGCTGGGCAAGAACCTCCCCTTCGAGCAGGTCACCGTGTCCACGTTCCTCGACGTGATCGGTCGTGCGGACGACACCGCCAAGCTCAAGCACTTCGAGGCGGTCACCCTCGACCAGCAAGAAGGGCGTCTGGCAGGCGTCAGCGACGCGGCCCCGAGAATCACCGGGCAGCCGCTGGCGACAGTCGAGGAATTCATCGACGAGAACCGTTCTCTCTTCGAACTCGACCACACCAAGTCTGCGAGTTGACCACCCCTTGCAGGCCGAACGCGGGCACTTGGGGCCCCGCGGGCGGGAAAACCAGGTGCGTCCCACCGCGGGGACCTCCTACCGTTCCCGGTATGCGCGTCGTTTTCACCAAGGGCCCCGGCACGAGCTACGACATCGCGGTGCACCGCGAGACCGGGGCCGAACTCGCCCCGCGCAACGGGCCCGGTGGGCACCGGTATCTGCCGCACGACCTCGTGCACTTCCTGGTGGAGGCGGAGGCGGGCATCAAGCTCGGGGTCTACGGGCGCCTGGCCGCGGGGGACAACGGCCTGTTCTGGCCCGCCGATCCCGCGGAGCGCGCCAAGGCGGCCCGGCGCCGCAAGTCGAAGCCGCTGAAGTCGTCCCCCGAGGCGCAGGCCGACATGGCCCGGTCGGAGCACCTGGCGGGCATCGCCGTGCCCGTGTGGGAGGTCCGGAACGGGCACGCGCAGTCGCTGCCCGCGTATGTGCCGGCGGGCGGGATCCCCGCGGAAGTCGAACGGATCGTGGCCCGATTCGCGGAATACGCCGACCGCTGGCAGGCGCTGCCTGTAGGGGGTTCGCTGACCCTGACCTGGTGAGGTCGGCCCGGCGTCCCCTCTTCCCGGGCGACCGCCCCCTTGTCGGTGGCAGCGCGTACGCTCGGTGGACGGCCGGCGGCGATCAGGAGGTGGGCGGTGCGGCGGACGTACCTGCTGTGGACGATTGCGGCGGCCGGATTCGCCGTGGACCAGGTCACGAAAGCGATTGCCGCGGTCGCCGTCGAGGGCCACGAACCCAGGCACGCACTGGGCGGTGCGGTGACCTTCACCGCGTTCCGGAACCCCGGGGCGGCCGGCTCCTTCGCGCCCCGCGCGACCCTGGTGTTCGCGCTCCTCGCGGCCGTCGTGCTCGTCCTCATCGCACGGGTCGCGCCCTCCGTCCGGTCCGCCGGCTGGGCGGTCGGTCTCGGGCTGATCTTCGCGGGCGCCGGAGGCAACCTCGCCGACCGCCTGTTCCGCACACCCGGTTTCGGCCGCGGCGCCGTGCTGGACTTCATCCAGGTCGGCTCGTCCGGCATCTTCAACCTCGCCGACCAGTGCGTGACCGCCGGTGCGGCGATCGTCCTCATCCAGACCTTCCGCGGTGTTCCGCTGCGCACCGTCGCGGCGCGCTCCCCCGCGAAGGCGAGCCTGCCGCTGGAGCAGTGAGCACGCCCCGCCACCGTCAGGTGTCGAGGCCCTCGAGCGTGGTGCGCAGCAGGGGCAGCAGGTCCTCCAGCTCCGCTGTTGCCAGCTCGTCGAGCGTTCCCGCGCCGCGGGCCAGCAGCACCCCCAGGAACGCGGCGACCGCCGTCTCGGCCCGCAGTCGCGGCCGGTCCAGCCCGTCGGCGGCGAACCGCTCCCGCAGGGGGTCGACCAGCCGCAGATAGAGCTGCGCGCGGGCGGCGTCCTGGACGACGGGGTCGCCTTCGGCCTGGACGGCCGACCGGAAGACGGGGCCCGCGCCGCGCCGGTCCGCCCGCTCGAGGAGTGCGCGGAGCCGATCGGGTCGCAGCAGGTCCGGCGGGGCCACGTCGCCCAGTTCGGCGCGCAGCACCTCGGTGTACAGGCCGCTCTTGTTGTTGAAGTACCGGGCGATCATTGCCGGGTCGACACCCGCGCGCTCGCCGATGTCGCGGATGGTGGTCCGGTCGAAGCCCCGCTCGCTGAAGAGCTCGCCCGCTGCCTGGAGCAGCAGTTCGCGGCTGCGCGCGGAGTCCCGCCTGCGCGACGGCGTACGGTCGTTCACCGCCTCGCCTCCTTCAGGGGCGCGGCCGCCGCCGCGGGTGCGGCATCGGTGGCCGCCGCGCGCCGGTGCCGCGGCGGCAGCACGGCGGTCACCAGGATCATCGCCGCCCACACGCCGCAGGCCAGCAGTGCGGCCGTCCGGTAGCCGTCGCCGGTGGGCAGGATGCGGCCCGCGACGGTGTGCGCCTCCAGAACGGTGGCGCTCAGCACGCTTCCGGTCGAGTAGCCGACGTAGCGCAGCACCTGGTTGAAGCTCATCGCGCTGCCTGTCTCGTGCGCGGGGACGGATCCCACGATCATGCCCGGCATGACGGCGAACATCCAGCCGATCCCGAACCCGGCCACCGCCATGATCGCGAACAGTTCCCACAGCTGTCCGCGCACGAGGGCGAAGGCCAGCACGGCGGCCAGGGAGACCGCGCACCCGAGCGGCAGCACCAGGGCGGTGCCGAAGCGCCGGGCCACCAGCGGCACCACCCGGCCCGCGGCCATGCTGGCGAGGGAGAAGGGCAGCAGCACCAGCCCGGTGAGGGCCACCGAGGCCCCAAATCCGTAACCCGCCTCGCGTGGCGTCTGCACGAACCGGGTGACCAGCGACAGCAGCAGGTACATCCCGAGTCCGGCCACCAGGGCGGTCGCATTGGCGGTCAGCACGGTGCGGTCCCTGGTCAGCCGCAGGTCGACCAGCGGCCGCGCGGTGCGCAGTTCGTGCACGACCCAGACCGCCAGCAGCAGTACGCAGACACCGGCCAGGACGAGCAGCCGCGGCGAGTCCCAGCCCCAGACCTCGGCCTCGCTCAGGGCGAGCAGCAGCCCGGCGAGCCCGGCGCCGAGCAGCAGCGCACCGGGAACGTCCAGCCGGGGTGCGGCACGGCGCGGGGCCGGCGGCAGCACCACGACGGCGGCCACCAGCGCGGCGGCGCTCACCGCCGCCCCGAACCAGAAGCCGGCGTACAGCCCGAAGGACTCCGTGATCACGCCGGTGAGCGGGTAGCCCAGGCCGACCCCGGCGACGGTGGTGATCGACAGCAGGGCCACCGCGGGCCGCGACCGCTGCGGCGGCAGGGCGTCCCGGGCGGTCGCGATGGCCAGGGGGACGAGGCCCAGACCGATTCCCTGCAGCGCCCGTCCGGTCACGAGGCAGCCGAAGCCCAGCGGCAGCGCGGCGAGGAAGCAGCCGGTCAGTACCGCGACCAGGGCGCCGAGGATCACCGGGCGGCGGCGCGGGCCGTCGCCGAGGCGGCCCATGAACGGTGTGACGACGGCTCCGACGAGCAGCGTGACGGTCAGCGACCACTGGGCGTCATTGAGGGAGACGTGCTCCTCTGCGGCGATCGTCGGCACCAGCGGGGCGCCGAGGCTGCTCACCACGGCGACCAGCATGCCGAGTGAGACCAGCACCGGCACCAGCGCTCGCTGCCGCCCGGTCCGCGGGTCCCCGGTCACGGGACTGTTCACGTCACTCCTCGTTGTCATCAGCCGAAGTCATCAACTGAAGTCATCGAGTGATGACATTTATTCCCGGGCGACGAGCGAGCAGCCGGCTAGCGGGGGCCGAGCCCGAGCCGGCACGTCGGACAGGTCGCCGCCCGCCTCGCGCGGCTACCCGCCCAGGCCGACACGAGCACGCAGACGGCCAGAACGGAGACGGCGGCCAGCAGACCGAGCCACGCGGGCCTGACGGCCGCCGGCCACGCGAGGTAGAAGATCAAGCCCGCCGTCAGGTGGACGGGCGGCGGGAACGACATCGGGTGGAACAGCGCCAGGACGGCGACGACCACCGCGCCCACCTGTGACACGGCGAGCGTGCCGAAGAACGTGCCGACGCGATTGCGCACCACCGGCGGGACCCACTGCTCGCAGTTGCGGCAGTACCGCTCGCCGACATCGACCACCATCCCGGCTGCCATGCCCCACCCCCAGTGCCTTTGAGTCGACGGGATCGTCCCAGCGCCCATCCCGGCGGTCAATGCGCGGGACCCGTCACAACACCGCGGAGCGCGCGGGTGCTAGCGTCCCGCCATGCCCGAACTGAGCGCCCCCACAAGCCGGTTGCATTCCTCATGGCTCGCCGCGCGTGACGAGTGGCCTCCCGGCGCCCACCAGGACGGATCGGGCCTGCGCCTGGCTCCCGACGGCGACCTCGGCAGCCCCGAGGTCTTCTCGGAGTGGGTCGCACGGCTGCAGCGGCAGGCGGACAGGTCCGCGCCCGTCGGGGAAGGCCGCGTGCATGCCACCCATTGGTGGATCACGGAGGGCGAGACCTACCTGGGCGCGGTTGATCTGCGCCACTACCTGAACGACCTCCTGCTCGACGTCGGCGGGCACATCGGCTACAGCATCCGGCCCTCCGCGCGCCGGAGCGGCGTGGCGACATGGGCCCTGGGGGCGGTGCTCCCGCAGGCCCGTGCGATCGGCCTGGACCGGGTCCTCGTCACCTGTGACGACGGCAACGTGGGGTCGGCACTCACCATCGAGCGCAACGGTGGCGTCCTGGAGGACGTCCGCACCGCCGGCACGGGCCTCAAGCGCCGTTACTGGATCACCCTGTAGCCACCGGTCCGGGTTGGACGGCGAGGGCGCGCCACCCGGAGGCCGCGCAGTGCGGCTTCCGGATGGCTGCCCCCTGCCCCGGTCAGTGGTGCGCGTGCTGCCCCGCGGAGGCGTCCGCGTCCTGCGCGGCGCCCGCGGCGTGGTCGGCGTGGTGCGGCTCGTAGCCCGGGATGGTCCCGTCGGGTTTCGCGACGAGGAACAGGCCGGCCATCCCCATGTCCGAGTGGCTCTGGACGTGGCAGTGGTACATCCACGCGCCGGCGCCCACGTGTTCGCCCGCGATGATCTGGAAGCCGAAGGAGTCGGCGGGTCCGGTGATCTTGTTGTCGACGACCCGGCTGGGGTCGTCCGGGCCGGTCAGGAGGCCCGTCCGGTTGTCGGCCCAGCGATGACCGTGCATGTGGAACGTGTGGTAGTACTCGCCGTGCGTGATCATGACGATCTCGACCCGGTCGCCCACCGTCGCCTCGAAGTTCGGGGTCTCGTGCGCGGCCCTGTTGTTGATCGTCATGTCGTTGAAGACGATCGTGAACTGCTTGTCCGGCAGGATGTCGCCCTTCCTGCGCACCACGACCGGGCCGTAGAGGCCCTTGCGGATCCCGCCCGTTCCGTGATCGGTGCCGACGACATGGTCGTGGTAGTGCCAGTAACCCGCGCTGCCCGCCTGCCATGTGCCGTCCTTGCGGCGGCCGGGTGCGTGGGTGCGCCAGGTGTACGTCCGCGTGCCGCCGGGCTCCACGTGGCCGCGGTTCATCCGGGTGCCGTCGCTGGCGACGTCGTAGTCCACACCGTGGACGTGGAGGCTGGCGTCCACGTCCGTGGTGTTCTCGAACTCGATGTGCAGCGTGTCGCCCTCGACGAGTTCGATCAGCGGGCCCGGCACGGTGGCCTTGCCCTTCTCCAGGCCGTATCCCATCTGACCGTTCGGCAGGGTCTCGGCGTAGAGCCTGAGATGGCGGACCTGGCCGCCGGCCGGTGCGGTGGGCGGCGGTGACTCCGCCGAGGAGGCGGGTGGTGCCGACACCACCGACAACGAGGCCGTCCCGGCGGCGGCGACCACGCCGCCCGCCAGCAGTCGCCGGCTGAAACTCCTTCTGTCCATGGCCATTCCGGACACTCCAGTGCCGTGAGGGGACGGACGGGGCGCGAGGACCCCCAGGGACGGCCACACCGTAGAGCAGTGACCCTCGTTTATCCACACCCAGGACAAAGATGGTGAGATTCCGCCTATTGCTGTTGGCGAACCGTCGAAAGCCGTCTAGCTTCATGCGCTGTTGCTGTGCCACAGAAGTGACCACAGAGGAGTGCGAACCATGCGGAGCACACCACATCACCGGTCGAGATCGCGGCGCGCCGCGGCCACGGTCCTGGTGGTCGGCACCATGGCGGCGTCCCTGATCGGCGGCAACGCCGCCACGGCCAGGCCGTATCCAGAGCCGGCACCGGCATCGTTATCCCTGCCGTCCCCACCGGGCGGCAAGAACGTCAAGGTCCTGGTGTTCCACGCGTCGGCCACCGAGGAGTCGCCGACCGTCGACGCGGGCATCGAGGCCATCGAGGCGATCGGCCTGTCGGGCCCCGCCGCACAGCGGTTCAAGATCGTGGCGACCGACGACGCCTCGGTCTTCACCAGCCCGAAGCGGTTGGGGACCTTCAACGCGGTGGTCTTCCTGACCGGGGGCGGCGACGTCCTCGACCCCGAGCAGGAGGCCGGCCTGGAGTCCTACATGGAGGCCGGCGGCGGCTTCCTCGGCATCCACGACGCGGCCAGGACCGAGCCGTACTCGGACTGGTTCACCGGGCTGATCGGCGCCCGGCCGGCCGCCACGAGTCCGGACGGGGTCCAGCGCGCCACGGTCGAGGTCCCCGACCGGGTCCATCCCGCCACCAGGGACCTGCCGGTGGAGTGGAAGCGGCCCGACAAGTGGATCAACTGGGCGGGCAACCCGACCGGCAAGGTGCACACCGTCGCCAAGGTCAGGGAAGCGAGCTACCGGCCGGGGACCGGCGCCAACGGCGCCGACCACCCCGTCTCCTGGTGCCGTGACTACGACGGCGGCCGGTCCTTCTACACCGGCATGGGCGGCACGGCGGAGTCCTTCGCCGAGACCGACTTCCGCGACCACCTGCGGGGCGCCCTGCTGTGGACGACACGGCTCTCGCGCGCCGACTGCAAGGCCACCATCGACGCCAACTACGCGGCGGTGCGGGTCACCCAGCCCAACCAGTCCGGTCAGCAGGACCAGATCGGCGAGCCGCACGGCATGGTCGTGGCGCCCGACGGGCGGGTGCTGTACATCGGCCGGGGCGGCGGTGCGAACGGCGCGCCGGTCGTGACCGACTGGAACAGCCCCGACATGGGGAAGGGTCTCGGCCAGATCCACGTGTACGACCCGGCGACGAAGAAGGTGACGCTCGCCGGAGCGCTGACCGTCTTCGGCAACAAGGGCGGCGGCGACGAACTGATCAAGGTCGAGGAGGGGCTGCTCGGCATCGAGCTCGACCCCGCCTTCCAGAGCAACGGCTGGGTGTACCTGCACTACACCCCGCACTCCGGCCTCGACCGCGACCGTCATGTCGCCGAACGCCGGGTCTCCCGCTTCACGCTGGACCTCGCGAGCAACAAGCTGGACCTCGCGTCGGAGAAGGTCCTGCTCAAGTGGCCCGTCCAGGTGCACAGTTGCTGCCACGCGGGCGGCGGGATGGCCTGGGACTCCAAGGGCAACCTGTACATCGCGACCGGCGACAACAACTCGTCCGGATTCAGTGACGGTTACTCGGGCAACAACCCGCAGCCCAACTTCAAGGGCCTGTCCTTCGCCGACGCCCGGCGTACGGCGGGCAACACCAACAACCTCAACGGCAAGATCCTGCGCATCCACCCGGAGCCGGACGGCACGTACACGCTGCCCGAGGGCAACCTCTTCACCGGCAAGGAGCAGGACGAAGGCGGCGGCAAGACCCGTGGCGAGATCTACGTCATGGGTGTGCGCAATCCCGCCCGCATCTCGGTCGACAAGAAGACCGACATCCTCTACGCGGGATGGGTCGGCCCGGACGCGGGCGCGCCCAGCACCACCTGGGGACCGGCGAAGTACGACACGTTCGCGGCGATCACCAAGGCGGGCAACCACGGCTGGCCCTTCTGCATGGGCAACAAGCAGCCCTACCGCGACCGCAATCTGCCGGATCCGTCCAGGCCGCTGGGCTGGTACGCCTGCGACGCCCCGAAGAACGAGTCGCCGAACAACGACGGCCTGGTGAACCTCCCGCCGGTCACGGGCAACACCATCTGGTACTCCCCGCAGGGCGGCGCGCCCGACTTCCCGCGGAATGCCAGCGGGGTGCCCAGTTACAAGAACGAGGAGGCCACCTACCTGCTGCCGTGGCTCAAGGGCGGCGGTCAGGCGACCATGGACGGCCCGGTCTACCGCTACGACGCCAAGACCGCCGGCGCCGACGCGTGGCCGCAGTACTGGGACGGCAAGTGGTTCGTCGGTGACTTCTACGACGCGGACAACCCGCGGCACGCGGTGCTGACCGACCCCAAGACCGTCGGCAAGGGCGGACTTCCGGTCACGGCCGAGTCGCTGAAGAAGATCGTCCCGGTCGGGCAGGGCGGCATCCGCAACCTGATGGACTGGAAGTTCGCGCCGGACGGTTCGCTGTACGTCCTCGACTACGGACGCGGCTTCTTCACCTCCGACTCCCAGTCCGCGCTGTGGCGTGTGACGTACAAGGGCGGCGACGCGACCCCCGCCGCCGCGGATCTGGCCAGGAAGGCGGCCGAACAGTGAGACGGCGACCTCTACGCCTGTGGACGGCCCTGCTGGGCACACTGCTGATGATCATGGGGCTGACCTCGACGACCGCGTACGGGCGCAGCGACGACCGTGCGGCGGCCGGCGGGACAGCGGCCGCGGCCCAGGTGCTCACCTGGACGGCGAGCTCGCGCACCGACCGGTACGCGAGCTTCCCGACCACCGCGGTGGCAGGCCCCACGACGCTCGTCTTCGAGAACAGCGCGGCCACCGGCAATGACATCGGCATGCCGCACACGCTCACCTTCGACGTGTCGGACCCCGAGTACAACCACGACGTCCCGGTCAACATCCTGGCCAACCCCAACGACGACAGCGACGGCCGGCACACCGTCGACGTGACCCTCACCCCCGGCCGCTACCGCTTCTTCTGCAGCATCCCCGGCCACGGGCAGATGCAGGGCATCCTCACGGTGACCGAGCCGGGCGACGAGGACACCACCGCGCCCACGACGGCGGCCGAGGTCGCGGGCCAGAAGAACGCCGACGGCGCCTACGTCGGTTCGGCCACGGTCACCGTGACCGCGACCGACGACGCGTCGGGCGTGCGGACGGTGGAGTACGCGATAGGCGACGACGGCCCGTGGCAGCCCTACACCACGCCGGTCGTGGTGGACCAGGTCGGCTCGCACACCGTCCGCTACCGCGCCACCGACCAGGCGGGCAACGCGGCGGCCGAGAAGTCCGTCGACTTCACCGTCGTCGCGCCGCCCACCGACGACACGACCGCTCCGGAGACCTCGGCGACCGTGAGCGGGGAGAAGGACGCGCAGGGCAATTACCTCACGATGGCGACGGTCACCGTCACGGCCTCGGACACCGGGTCGGGCGTCAACACCATCGAGTACGCGCTCGGGGCCGGCGGTGCCTGGCAGGCGTACACCGGCCCGGTGATGGTGCATCAGCTCGGGTCGCAGACCGTCCGCTACCGGGCGACCGACAAGGCGGGGAACGCGGCGGCCGAGAAGTCGGTCTCCTTCACCGTCGTGGCACCGCCCACGCAGGACACGACCGCGCCGGAGACCTCGGCGGCGGTGGCCGGCACCCAGAACTCCAACGGCGCGTACGTCACGAGCGCCAAGGTCACCGTCACCGCGACCGACGCGGGATCCGGCGTCGACCGGACCGAGTACTCGCTGGACGGCGGCCCGTACCTCGCGTACACCGCTCCCGTCATCGTCGACCGGATCGGTTACCACACGTTCTCCTACCGGGCGACGGACAAGGCGGGCAACACCTCCGCGGCCCGGCAGGAGGCCTTCACCATCGCGCAGGGCGGCGGCGTTCCGGCGCCCAACTGCCCCGAGTACGACGAGCGGCTGACCGTGATCGTGGGCACGGTGGACTCCGGGGTGCCGAACCGGCTCACCCGCAGCCGCTGCACGATCAACGAGCTGATCGAGGACGAGAAGGACTGGTCCTCGCAGGCGCTGTTCCTCAAGCACGTCGACGGTGTGCTGGACAAGCTGCTGGCCGACAACGTCGTCGACCAGCGGGAGTTCAACAAGATCACCAAGGCGGCCAAGCAGTCGAAGATCGGCAAGCCCGGCCAGACACAGGGCTACCGCGATCTGTTCGACGGCACGGAGGCCTCCCTGGTGAAGTGGGAGCAGGTCGGCGGCGGGCGGTTCACCCTGTCCGGCGACCGCGCCATCACCAGCAGCACGACGGTGCCGGGCATGGGCATGCTGTGGTTCCCGCAGCGCACGTACGGCGACTTCTCGCTGAAGCTCCAGTTCCGCGACGACGCCCCGGGCACGGGCAACGCCAACGGCGGTGTCTTCGTGCGCTTCCCGAACGTCCACGGCCACCCGGAGGAGTCCCGCCCCGAGTGGGTCGCCATCAACTACGGGCACGAGATCCAGATCCTCGACCGCCCGGACGGCGACATGTACAAGACCGGCTCGGTCTACGGCTTCGACCGCGTGGGCCTGGGCGGTGCCGGCGTGACCGAGAAGGGCACCTGGAACGACTACGAGATCCGCGCGGAGGGCCAGCACTTCACGGTCCTGCGCAACGGCGTCGTGATCAACGAGTTCGACAACGTCGGCGGCCAGGTCTTCAGCCCGCCGCGCGCGGGTGACCCGGGCACCGACGGCCGGCGGTACGCCACCGGCTACATCGGCCTCCAGGTCCACAGCACGACGGACGTGATCTCCTACCGCGACATCCGCATCAAGGAGCTGTAACCCAAAGCCCCCTCGGGGGCGGGCACCGTTGACGGACACCGCGCGGGCGGTGTCCGTCAACGGTGCGAACGGGGTTGCCGGCCTTGCGCGCCAGGTCCCGTCAATGCGGCGTCGACGGCCGGGTCGGCTCCTCATCCCCGTGGCCGGGTGAGGAGCTCTCGGCCCGACTCCGGCAAGCCGGCCGGTCGCGCGCAGTGGCTGATCAGTCCTTGCCGGCCCCAACGGGTTCGGCGGCGACGGGAGCCGTTCGATGGTCCGCGTGGCGCGGGGGCAGGGAGTCGCCCTCGATGTCCACGTTCGGCACGGCGCGGTCCAGCCACGTGGGCAGGGCCCAGGCGTGGCGGCCGAGCAGGGTCAGTACCGCGGGGACGATGGTGAGGCGGACCACGAAGGCGTCGATGAGGACGCCGACGGTCAGCGCGAAGCCGATCGTCTTGACGGTCGGGTCATGGTTGAAGATGAAGCCGCCGAACACGGCCGCCATGATGAGGGCGGCCGCCGTGACGACCCGGCCGCTGCGCTCCACGCCGTGCTCGACGGCTGCCCGCGCGTCCCGGTGGTGGTGGAAGTGCTCCCGCATCCGGCTGACCAGGAACACCTCGTAGTCCATCGCCAGGCCGAACAGGACGCCGATCAGCAGGACCGGCACGAAGCACGCGATCGGGGCCGCCGCCGCGACCTGGAACAGGCCGGTGAGGTGGCCGTCCTGGAACACCCACACGACCGTGCCGATACCGGCCGCGATGGACAGCAGGAAGCCGAGAACGGCCTTGAGGGGCACCAGGACCGAGCGGAAGGCCAGCATCAGCAGGAGCAGCGCGAGCACCACGATGATGGTGACGAACAGCGGCAGCGCCGAGGACAGCTTCGCCGACACGTCGATTCCGGCAGCGGTCGCACCGGCGACGTAGGCCGTGCCGCCCGCGTCGGTCACCGGGCTCACCGCATGGTCGCGCAGTCGGTGCACCAGGTCGGTGGTCCTCTGGTCGTCGGGACCGGTCTTCGGTACGACGCCCAGCACGGTGATCGCGCCGTCCTCGGTGACCCTGGCCGGGGCCACGGTCGCGATGTCCGGATCCTTGCCGACGGTGTCGGCGACCTCCTTGACGGCCGTCCGACGCTGCGCGGCGGGTATGCGGGTGCCGTCGACGACGACCGCGAGGGTCGCGTTGAAGCCGGGACCGAAGCCCTTGCTGAGGAGTTGGTAGCTCTTGTGCTGGGTGCTCGCGGCGGGCTGGGTCTCATTGCTCGGCAGTCCGAGGCGCAGTCCGGCGGCCGGCAGGGCGAGGGCGAGCAGCCCGAGGACGCTCACGACCAGGACCGGGATGGGGAAGCGCGTCATGAGGCGGCCCCAGGCCAGACCCCAGGACCCGGGCTTGTGCTCGCGGCCGGGCGTCCGAGTCTGCGGGGAGTTCGCCCCCGGCCGCGCGTTCTTGGGGCGCAGCCGTTCGCCGAGGAAACCCAGCAGGGCCGGTACGAGGGTGAGGGCCACCAGGACCGCCAGGAGTACGGTGCCGGCGGCGGCCAGACCCATCACGGTGAGGAAGGGGATGCCGGTGGTGGCAAGCGCGGCGAGCGCGATGACGACCGTCACGCCGGCGAAGGTCACGGCGCTGCCCGCCGTCGCGGTGGCGCGGGCGATCGAGTCGGGCACGTCCTGCTCGGGATCAGCGAGCTGTTCGCGGTGGCGGGAGACGATGAACAGGGCGTAGTCGATGCCGACCGCCAGGCCGATCATCAGCGCGAGGACGGTCGCGGTGTTCGTCATCTCGATGAAGCGCGACAGGAACTGGACGGTGAGCACGCCGACCCCGACGCCGACGAGTGCCGTCACCAGGGGCAGCCCGGCCGCCACGAGTGAGCTGAGCGCGAGCGCGAGGACCACGAAGGCGACGACCACGCCGACGACCTCGGCGGGGCCGCCGACCTCGGCCGGCGGGGTGGACACGGTGCCGCCCAGCTCGACCTCCAGACCGGCCTTCTTCGCCGGGTCCAAGGCGTCGTCGAGCCGGTCCTTGGCGGACTGGGGCACATTGTTGGCCGGCTCGCCGAACAGCGCGTCGGCGTATCCGATGGTGCCGTCCTTCGACAGGGCGCCGGTCTTCGCGGGGTCGGTGACGTTGATGACCCCCGGAACCGCGGCGACCTCCTTGAGGGTCGCGGCGATGGCACCCCGCTCCTTCTCGCCGGAGAGATTCGCGCCCCCGGGTGCGGCGAACACGACCCGGGCCGTGCCGCCCGCGGCTTGCGGGAACTTCTCCTTCAGCAGGTCCTGGGCCTGCTGGGACTCGACGCCCGGCACCGAGAACTCCGTCGTCGCCTTTCCACCGAGGGCGGTCCCCAGTCCGGCGGCCACCGCGAGGAGCAGGACCCACATCATGAGCACCCGGGACCGGCGGCGTGCCGCCCAACGTCCCAATGCGTACAAGCGTTTCGCCACGGCAGATCTCTTTCGTCTCAAGGGTCGCCGGCTGTCGGTCCAGCAGATTTTTACAGCGTAGTGTATTTTTACCGCACGATGTAAAAATGCAGGCCCGCCGCTATGCTGGACGGCATGGACAGGGTTGCCACGGCGGACGGCCTGCGCGAACGCGGTAAGGCGAAGCGGCGGGCCGCGGTCACACGCGCGGCCTTCGAGCTCTTCGCCGCGCAGGGCTACGACGCCACGACGATCGCGGAGATCGCCGCCGCGGCCGAGGTGTCCCCACGCACGGTGACGCTGTACTTCCGCTCCAAACAGGACATCGCCTTCGCGTCCTTCGACGCCACGGTGCTCCACCTGACGGAGGTGCTGCGCGCCCGCGCCACCGGGCAGAGCGTCATGCACGCCCTGGAGGGCTGGTTGCGCAAGGAGGCGGTCTGCCACGACGAGGCCGACGAACTCGAACAGCGGATGTTCCAGGCCAACCCGGAACTGCGGGCGGTGCGCACCGCGCGGATGGCGGCGGCCATCGAGGAGGGCGCCCGCATCATCGCCGAGGACACCGGTCAGGCCCCGGACGGGATCGCCCCCCGCCTCGCCGCCGCAGCGGCCGCGGCTGTGGTCGCCGAGATCTTCCAGCGCCCCGAGGGAAGCGACCGTGACCAGGCCATCAGCGCGGCCATGGCCTTCCTCACCGCCGGCATCGAGGCCATGACCTCGAGCGCAAGGAACTGACTCCTGCATCCGTGGGAGTGCCCTGGGGTGGAGGGGTGGTTCCAGCAGAGAACCACCGGGCCGCGCCGGCATGCATGCCGAACAGCGGGATCCACGCGCCCGGTCAGGTCCTCCCGTCGGCCGCACAGCCGCACAGGATGCACGCGATCACCGCGTCCGACCGCACTCCGCGATGTCCGCGGCGAGCAGGCCGGCGGCGACCAGGCCGGCGGAACCGCGCAGCGTCGCGAACACGGGGAGGCCGATCCGCTCAAGGGACCCCTCGCGCACCTCACCCTGACACTGCCCCTCAAGCATCAGCTCGTCGATGCGCCCGGACCAGCGCCTGGCGGCCTCCGGCAGGGCAGCGGAGGTCTGCGGATCACGCCCGGTCGAGCACATCGAGGTCGAGCGGAGCGGCATCGTCCGGGCTGAAGCCCGCATACGCGCGGATCGCCGCCTCCCGCCTCGCGCGGCACGGCTCCCCGGCGCCGGCCTGCGACCCCGGCGTGGCCTCGGCCATCCGCTCATGGCTGCCCAGTACGAGCGCGTCCAGCAGTGCCTGCCGGGACAGCGGACGACCCCTAGAGGGGTGAAAACACGTTCGGCGTACAGAGGTCTCAAGCTTTCCCATTCGGCCACCGATACAGCCGGTAGCTAGGGGGGATACGAGGAAGGTTGGTTCCTGTGACGTCAGCATCGACGCCGCAGTCAGTCGCACGCCTGGACTCATTGCCGGCCGCTATCAAGGACCTGCAGGCGGGCCGGCCCGTCATCGTGGTCGACGACGCGGACCGTGAGAACGAGGGCGATCTCGTCATGGCCGCGCAGTTCGCGACCCCGGAGACCATGGGGTTCTTCGTCCGGTTCACCGGCGGCCTGATCTGCGCGCCCATGGCGCCGGAGATCGCCGACGCCCTGAAACTGCCGCTGATGGTCCCGCCCGGGCCAGGCAGCGGCGCCCAGACCCCGGCGTTCACGGTGTCCGTGGACGCCGCCGGTGTCGGGTCGGGGATCTCCGCCGCGGACCGGGCACTCACCGCGCGGACGCTGGCCGCGCCCACCACCCACCCCGACCAGCTGATCCGGCCCGGGCACGTGTTCCCGCTGCGCGCCCGGCCCAAGGGCATCGCCGAACGGCGCGGCCACACCGAGGCCACCGTCGACCTGCTGCGGCTGGCCGGGCTGTCACCGGTCGGCATGATCAGCGAGGTGTGCGCGGACGACGGCTCGGTCGCCGCGCCGGACCGCCTCCGCACCTTCGCCGACGAGCACGGCCTGACCATCGTCTCCATCGAGCAGTTGTCGACCCGGCTGCGGCCCGCCGGCGCCACGACGGCGTGACCGGATGCACCGCGCGACGGTCTTCGACCTGGACGACACGCTGATCGACAGCGGCGACGCGTGGGCCCGTGTCTGCGCGGCGTTCGCCGCCCGCCACGGCCACCGCTGGGGGCCGGCGGACGACGTCGCCCTGCACGGCAACGGCGGGTGGCCTGCGTACGTCGCGGGCCTGTGCGGCGGGGCAGCCGGCCCCGCCGAGGTCGTCGAGACCTGCACCACCGCGATGGCCTGCGAGATCGCGGCCGGCCGGGTCCGGGCCCTGCCCGGGGCGGTCGACCTGGTCCTCGAGGCCGAACGCCACGGCCCCGTCGGGCTGGCCAGCGCCAGCCCGCGCCGCTACGTCCTGGCGGTCCTCGGCAAGCTGGGGCTGGCGGGGCGGCTGCGTGCCGTCGTGTGCGGCGAGGAGGTGACCCGGGGCAAGCCGGCCCCGGACGCCTATCTGCTCGCCGCCGCCGACATCGGCGTCCCGGCGTCCGACTGCCTGGCTGTCGAGGACTCCCCCAACGGCATCCGCTCGGCGGCCGCGGCCGGCATGTCGGTCCTCGCCATCCCACGCGGCGGCGCCCCGCTCCCCGCCGCCGTCGCCCACCTGCCCGCCGCACAGGCCCCCGACGCGGCGGCGGCCCTGCCCCTCCTGACCCGCCTCCTCACCCCCCGGCCCGGACCACTGGTCCGGGAAGCCGGTCCCTGAGCCGGCACCCGGCGCGGGGGGGGGGGGGGCCCCCCCCCCCCCCCCCCCCGC
>NZ_JBEYWO010000028.1:0-123733 GCF_040644455.1 Streptomyces sp. NPDC046977 | reverse complement strand
TCCAGGCCCGCGGCCGACAGCCGCTCGCGTCCCTCGGCGGGGTCGAGCCGGCCGACCTCGCGCAGGAACGCGCCCACCGCCCGGCCCAGTTCCAGCGGGCGGCCGAGCTGGTCGCCCTTCCAGAACGGCAGCCGCCCGGGCACACCGGGCGCGGGCGAGACCAGCACCCGGTCGCGGGTGATGTCCTCGATGCGCCAGGAGGTCGTGCCCAGCGTGAAGACGTCCCCGACACGGGACTCGTAGACCATCTCCTCGTCGAGCTCGCCGACCCGGCCGCCGCCCTTCTTCGGGTCGGCGCCCGCCAGGAACACCCCGAACAGGCCGCGGTCCGGGATCGTGCCGCCGGAGGTCACCGCCAGCCGCTGCGCACCCGGGCGGCCCGTCACGGTGTTCGCCACCCGGTCCCACACCAGCCGCGGCCGCAACTCGGCGAAGGCGTCCGAGGGGTAGCGGCCGGCCAGCATGTCCAGCACGGCGGTGTACGCCGAGTGCGGCAGCGCCGCGAAGGGCGCGGCCCGGCGGACCACCGCCAGCAGTTCGTCGACGTCCCAGGTGTCCAGCGCCGTCATCGCGACCAGCTGCTGCGCCAGGACGTCCAGCGGGTTGGCCGGGATGCGCAGGGCCTCGATCGCGCCCTCCCGCATGCGTTCGGTGACGACGGCCGACTGCACCAGGTCACCGCGGTACTTGGGGAACACCACACCCGTGGAGACCGCGCCCACCTGGTGCCCGGCGCGGCCCACCCGCTGGAGCCCGGAGGCCACCGAGGGCGGCGACTCCACCTGCACCACCAGGTCGACCGCGCCCATGTCGATGCCCAGTTCCAGGCTGGACGTCGCCACCACGGCCGGCAGCCGGCCTGCCTTGAGGTCCTCCTCGACCAGGGCGCGCTGCTCCTTGGAGACCGAGCCGTGGTGCGCCCGCGCCAGCACCGGCGGCGCCCCGTGCGCGGCACCCGACTGCGCCATGATCTCCGCGGGCGGCGCGCCCTCGGGCAGCGGCTCGCCCGTGGCGCGCTCGTACGCGATCTCGTTCAGGCGGTTGCACAGGCGTTCCGCCAGGCGGCGGGAGTTGGCGAAGACGATGGTGGACCGGTGGCTCTGCACCAGGTCGGCGATCCGCTCCTCCACATGCGGCCAGATCGACGGCCGCGGGTCGTCGGTCTCCGACGCGGGGGACCCGCCCAGCTCGCCCAGGTCCTCGACCGGGACGACCACCGACAGGTCGAACTCCTTCTGCGAGGGCGGCTGCACGACCGTCACCTTGCGCTGCGGTGACAGGAAGCGCGCCACCTCGTCCACCGGGCGCACGGTCGCGGACAGGCCGATACGGCGGGCGGGCCGCTCCAGCAGTTCGTCCAGCCGCTCCAGGGACAGCGCCAGGTGCGCTCCGCGCTTGGTGCCCGCCACGGCGTGCACCTCGTCGAGGATCACGGTCTCCACGCCGCGCAGCGCGTCCCGTGTCGAGGAGGTCACCATCAGGAACAGCGACTCGGGCGTCGTGATCAGGATGTCCGGCGGTCGCGTCGCCAGCGCCCGGCGCTCGGCGGCCGGGGTGTCGCCGGAGCGGATGCCGACCCGCACCTCGGGCTCCGGCAGCCCCAGACGCACCGCCTCGTGCCGCAAACCCGTCAGCGGGCTGCGCAGATTGCGTTCGACGTCGACCGCGAGGGCCTTCAGCGGCGAGACGTACAGCACGCGGCAGCGGCGCTTGGCGTCGGCGGGCGGCGGCGCCGACGCCAGCTGGTCGAGTGCGGCAAGGAACGCCGCGAGGGTCTTGCCCGAGCCCGTGGGGGCCACCACGAGGACGTCGGACCCCCCGGCGATCGCCCGCCAGGCCCCCGCCTGGGCGGCCGTGGGCGCGTGGAAGGCCCCCGTGAACCACGCACGCGTGGCCGGTGAGAATCCGTCGAGCGCCCCGGCCGTGTCCGCCTCCTCCGGTGCGCCCCCGCTGTTCCGTCGCGACATGCCATCCATCCTGCCTCGCACCACTGACAACGCGCCCTCGTCCGCCCGGGTCCGGGCCGTGCGGACCGGCCTCGCGGCGGACGGTTCCGATACGCAGGTGACGCATGTGCTCGGTGTGACGGGCGGGCCCGGTGGTGGCGACAGCCGTCCCGCAGGGAACCGGGCGGCGCAGAATGGGGGCATGGCAGGGGAGGAGCGGGCACGGCACTGGCGGCATCCGGGACTGCCGGACGTCGATCTGCTGCGGGCGCGCTACGTGCGCAAGACGTTCGTGCGGCACACCCACGAGTCGTTCGTGATCGCGGGCATCACCGGAGGCGTCGAGGCCTTCCACCACCACGGCCGGGTCGAGCGGGCCGGCCCCGGCGCGCTGGCGCTGATCAATCCGGGCGAGGTGCACACCGGCCACGCGGGCGTGCCGGAGGGATGGGCCTACAGCGTGATCTATCCCGGGGCGGACGTGGTGGCCGCCGTGGCCGCCGAGACCACGGCGATCCGGGGCACCGCCCGCTTCGCGACGTCGGTGGCCGACGACCCGCAGGCGGTGCGCCTGGTCACGGAGGTGCTGCGGGCGGCCGAGGCCCACAACGCCCTCGCCGCCGACACCATGATGCGGTGGGTGATCGCCCGCCTGCTGCGGGACCACGGCGGCACCATGGCGGCGCGGGCGCCGCTGACGGCCGGGGCGCGCACCGCCCAGCGTGCCCGTGAGTTCCTGGAGGCGCGGCTGGCCGATCCGCCGCCCCTGGCCGAGCTCGCGGCGGCCCTGGACACGAGCCCCTTCTCCCTGCTGCGTGCCTTTCGCGAGCTGTACGGGATGCCGCCGCACACCTGGCTGACCGATGAACGGGTGCGCCGGGCCCGCCGTCTCCTGGATGCCGGCACGGCCCCCGCGGAGGCCGCGGTGGCCGTCGGCTTCACCGACCAGCCGCACCTGAACCGGCACTTCACCCGCATCGTGGGCGTCCCGCCCGGCGCCTACCGGCGGGAGCGCAATAACGTACAAGACGGCCCCCAGGGCGCCGCCTAACGTCGGACGGGTGACCGCAGCACCCATGGACGCCGAGAACACCCGGAACATCCAGAACACCGCGCCCGAACGGGCGCGCCCCGCACGCCCGCGTGCCGCCGTCGTCCGCGACGCCCTGGGGGTGGGCGTCGCCGTGGGGCTGTCCGGATTCGCCTTCGGCGTGACCTCGGCGGGAGCCGGGCTGAGCCTGCTCCAGACGTGCGCGCTCAGCCTGCTGGTCTTCACCGGCGCCTCGCAGTTCGCGCTCGTCGGCGCCCTGGGTGCCGGCAGCGGTGCCTACGCGGCAGCCGCCGGCGCGCTCTTCCTCGGCGTGCGCAACGCCTTCTACGGGCTGCGGTTGTCCGGACTGCTCGGGCTGCCGCGCGCCCTGCGCCCCCTCGCGGCGCAGTGGGTGATCGACGAGACCTCGGCCGTGGCGCTCGCGCAGCCCGACCGGGCCAGCGCCCGCCTCGGATTCACCGTCACCGGCGCCGCCCTGTACGCGTTGTGGAACCTGACCACCTTCGGGGGCGCCATGGGCGCCGCCGCGCTCGGCGACCCCGCCGACTGGGGTCTGGACGCGGCCGTTCCCGCCGTCTTCCTGGCGCTGCTCGCGCCCATGCTGCACGGCCGCCGCGAGCGTGCCACGGCAGCCGTCGCGGTCCTTCTCGCCCTGGTCTGCCTGCCGTTGCTGCCGGCCGGGGTTCCCGTCCTTGTCGCGGCGCTCGCCGCTCCCCTCGTCCTGGCCGCCACCCGCCGCAAGGAGAACGACCGTTGAGTACCTGGCTCGCCGTCGCGGGCACCGCCTTCGGCTGCTACGCGATGAAACTGCTCGGCCTGTCCGTCCCGGCCGGATTCCTCGAACGGCCCCTGGTGCGGCGGCTGGCCGCGCTGCTGCCCATCGCGTTGCTGGCGGCGCTGACGGCACTGCAGACGTTCGGCCAGGGCCGCACCCTGGTGCTGGACGCGCGGGGCGCCGGACTGGCCGCGGCCGCGGTGGCGTTGCTGCTGCGCGCGCCCTTCCTCGTGGTCGTGGCGGTGGCTGTCGTGGTGACGGGATCGCTGCGGGCCGTCACCGGGTGACGGGTTAGTGTGATCCGTCGAACCGTTGCGGAAGTGGGGGTGGGGACGATGGCGGCCGACGCCCTGCCGGTCCTCTCCGACGCGGCCCGTGCTCTCGCCGCGCGCTGCGAGTCCAAAGCGGGCGATCCCGCCCGCCGGATCACCGAGGCCGGCCTGACCGGCCCTCCCGCGCCCGCGGACCTGACGCCGGAGGAGAAGGACCCCCGCATCGCGGCGGCCGCACGGCACGGACTGCGCTGGCTGATCCGGCGCGCCGTGCGGGGCGACCGCGGCGACACGCGCCTGCTGCGGGAACGCGCCGCCCAGCACGCCGACGACGGGCTGCCGCTGCACCTCCTGCTCCGCGGCCAGCTGCACGGCACGCACGCCCTGTGGCGGTCGCTGCGCGCCGCCGCGCGCCCCGGCGAGGAGGACGCGCTGATCGAGCTGGCGGGCTTCCTCCTGGCCGCCCAGGAGTACCTGGTCGGGGCGGTGTCGGAGACGTACGTCGACGAACGGGCCGCGCTCGCCGCGGAGGAGCGCGAACGCGACCGCTCCCTGGTGCGGGCGCTGCTCGACGGCTCGCTCCCCGCCGACCGCTTCCCCGCGGCCCGGCTCGGGCTGGCGGACGGCGCCCTGGTGCTGGCGTTGCGGCTGCCGCCCGGCGACGGCCCGGTGCGCGCCCCCTTGGCGGTGCGACGGGAACTGCGCCGTGTGCAGGCCGCGCTGGACCGCACGTACGGCACGGACGTGCCCGCCGTGCTGGACACCGGCGGCGGCCATGCGGTCGTGCCCGGCCACGCCGTGCCGCACGGCACCGACGAGGACCTTCTGGCGCGGCTGAGGCACGCCTGCTCCCCGGAGATACGGGTGGCCGCGGTCCCCGCCGCCGATCCGGGTGCCATCGCCGGGGCGGCCCGTACGGCCTCCGAGATCCTGCGGGTGGCACGGGCCGGCGGACTCGCCGCGGGACTGCACCGACTCGACGACGTGCTGCTCGAGTACCACCTCGCGCACCGCGACGGCAGCGGCGAACGGATCGCCGCGCTGCTCGACCCGATCACCGGGCGACCGGACCTGGTGGAGACCCTGCGCACGTACCTGGGCAGCCGGCAGGAGCGCCGGAGCACGGCCCGGCAGCTGGGACTGCACCCCAACACCGTCGACAACCGGCTGGCCCGGATCACCGAACTCACGGGCCTGGACCTCGCCACGCCCCACGGCACGGCCCTGGCGCTGGCCGCGCTCCTGCTGCGGGACGCAGCCGCGGCGGGCTGACTCAGCCGTCCAGGGACCGGCCGTAGGCCCGCAGCGTGCGCAGCGCGTCGACGGTGACGACAGGCCGCGACTCCAGCGCCGTCCCGGGCGCCCACGCGTGCCACCGGACGGGCCAGCCGCCGTCCTCCCGCTGCTGCGCCGCGAGGAAGTCCAGGGCCGCGTCCGTCTCGGCGTCCGAGAACCACTGGCGGGCGAGGGAGTCCGGGACGGTCGCGTAGTCGTACGCGAAGTGGTGCTCGCCGGGCGCGTAGCCGGACGGTACGGGCGCGTCCCCCGCGCGCCGCGGGTCGAGCACGACGAGGCGCTGCTCGCGCACCAGGCGACCGATCCGCGCGGCCGCCTCCCGGGCCCGCATCCGGTCCGGCGCGTTGTCCAGGAACGCCAGGGCGGCCACGACCTCGTACGGATGCGTCTTGTCCAGCGCGTCGATCGCCTCCCAGCAGAAGTCCGTCGCCCGGAACAGCCAGGCGTGCCACACCCCGTTGCGGTGCAGCGTCCCGACGACCGGCGCCGTGGTCAGCAGGTCGCCCGGCGGGTCGTCCACCACCGGCAGCCAGGGGGCGGCGGGATAGCCGCGCACGGAGGGGTGCACGGCCGGCAGGGCGCCCTCCGCGGTGGAGACGGCGGTCAGGTAGCGGCAGATCCGCTCGGCGCGCTGGCTGCCGCACCTGCCGATCTCGTCGAGCACGCGCAGGGCGCGGGCGACGTGCAGCGGCTGGCTGACCGGACCGCGCAGGTCCGGCTCCAGCGCGTGCCCATAACCGTCGTCGTCGTTGCGGTACGCGGTCAGCGCGGCCTCCACCGCGTCCGCCGCCCCGTTCCTGAAGTGGTACGCGAACCTGCGCTGCTCGAGCACGCGTGCGGTCAGCCACACGAAGTACTCGGCGCGCTCTAGCGGGGTAGCTGGCATGTGCGCACAGTAGGACTCCGTGCGCTCTCTGCATACGGCTGCGCCCTTGGAGCACCCTGCCGTGCGACCATGCGCCCCCTGGCGCGGGACACCTGGTGCCGGAGGTTGACGTTCCGTACGAATCGCGCGGTTAATGTGCCCCGGAAACGGCGGAGACGGGAGCGGCGATGGCGGATCCACTGCTGTGGAGGGCGGGTTCGGGGGAGCTGGCGGCGTGGCTCGGGGGCGTGCAAAGGCTGCTCCTCGGTGAAGCGGTGGCCGGCTACACCGTGCGGAGCGGACCGGTCTTCCCCGACTACGGCGACGTGATCCACGAGGCCGCGGACACCGGCGACCTGGCGCGTTTCCTCGCCGGGCGGGACGTGGACGCACTGCGGGCCACCACCCGCCGCGGCGCGCGGCAGGACGAGCCGGTCGTCGAGTACCAGGTCGAGGGCCGCACGGGCGTCGGCGCACTGCGGGTCACACCCTCCGGGGAACGCGCCGGAAGCGTGCGCCTGCACGCGCCGGTGACCTCCCCCGCGGCCCTCGCCGACTGGCTGCACCGGCTGTCCCCGCTGCTCCCCGTCCCCGTGCCGCGCCGGTCGTGGTCCGGGGCGGCCCTCACGGAACCGCTGGCCGCCACCCTCCACCACCGCGCCGGCACGGTCCTCGTCGGCCTGGAGAGCCTCGACAAAGTGCCGGGGGCGGGCGGCGTCCGCCCGTCCGACGACCGGCTGCTGATCACCTCCCGCCCGCAGGCCCTCGCCGAGGACACCGCCCTGCTCGCCGCGCCCGCCGCCCTGGAGCGCCCACGGGTCGCCACGGTCGGCGACCTCGGGCGGTGGCTTGCCGCACTGGACGGTGCGACACCCGCCCCGACCGGCCGGGCGGCGCGCGCCGCGCTGCCCCTGACCGGCATGCGGGCCCAGGTGTGGCGGATCGAGCACGGCACCCCGCTGCTCCTGATCGGCCGCGCCGGCGGCCCCGAGGTGATGGCCCGCGGGCCCGTGGACACCCTGCACGCCTGGTCCCGTCCGCTGCTCTCGCCGGCCGTCCACGGCCGTGCGGCCGCCCCCACGCGGCGCCGTCTCGCCGCGTGGCTGCGCGCCGTCGAGGAGGCCGTCTTCGGCGGCCCCGCCGCCTGGAGCGTCGGTGACGCCTCCGTTCCCGTGGGTACCGACGACCTCGCCGTCTCACTCTCCCGGGCCGCCGACCCGCGCGCCCCCGGCGTCGACCGGCTCGGACCCGGCAGCGTCACGCTCAGGGGTGCCGTCACCGCCGCCGGACCCGTCGGCGTCACCGGCCGCCCCGCCTCCTGAACCGCCATCACCCGTCCCGGTGGCGTGCGCCCGGCGGCACCCGGGGGTTTGAATGGGAGGGAAGTCCAGGAAAGCGGGCGCATGGGTGAGCACGCACCACACCGATCTCCGCAATCTCCGAGCGCTGCCCGACGGCGGCGGCGCCGTGCTCGTGGTCGACGCGCACGGCAGCATCGTCATGTGCAGCGAGGCGGTGCGCGAACTCCTCGGCCTGACACCCGGGGATCTGTGCGGCCGCCCGGTCGCCGACCTGCTCGCCGACTCCGGCATGTGGCCCCTGAAGGGGGTGCACGGCGACCTGGAGCTGCGCCGCAGGGACGGCACGACGGTCATGATGTGCCTGGAGACGCTGCCCATGCTGTCGCCCGGCGGCGAGGGACTCGTCGTGCACATCACTCCCCTGCGGCTCGCCGTCCGCCGCCAGGAGGACGAAGCGCTGGTCAGGGCCCTGTTCCGGCAGCAGCGGGTGGGGCTGGCGATCCACAGCATGGACCTGACCACGACCCGCCTCAATCTCTCCCCGCACCAGCTCGGCACGGCGCCGGTCGGTACGGAGGACGACACGGACCCGGCGTCGGTGTACGGCCGCTGCGTCCAGGACACACTGATCCCGGCGGACGCCGAGGCGGTCCTCGCACAACTGCAGCGGGTGGCGGAGACGGGCGAGCCGATGGTCGACTGGGTGCACAGCGCCCGGCTGCGGAGCGAGCCCGGGCGGGAGCGGGCCCAGTCCTTCTCCGCGTTCCGACTGCACTCCGCCAACGGGCGCGCCATCGGTGTCGCGGTCGTCTTCACCGACGTCACCCAGGAGCACGCGGCACGTGAGCGCATCTCGCTGCTCCAGGCCGCCGCCGAGCGCATCGGCCGCAGCCTGGCCGTCCCCACCGTCGCCCGGGAGCTCGCGGACGTCCTGGTGGAGCGGGGATTCGCCAGTATGGCGGCCGTGGACCTCACCCAGGGCGTGCTGCTCGGGCGGGAACCCGGCGAGGCGGGGCCGGAGACGGCCTTCCAGCGGGTCGCGGTCGCCTCCTTCGACGGGGAATGGCCCCCGGAGATCCACCCGTCGGGCGCCACCTTCGAGATGCCCGGCCTGGCGGAGGAGCAGGTGCGCCGGGGCACGGGCGGGCTCCGGCCGCGCCTGGACCAGTGGCGGGCCGGCCCGGTCCTCGACCCCGACGAGGCCCAGGTGCTGCTGCCGGACGCCGCCGAGTCGTTCCTCCTGGTGCCGCTCAGCGCCCGCGGCCTGGTGCTGGGCACCTTGATGCTGTGGCGCACCGCGGCCGTCACCCCCTTCGGCGAGGACGACGCCGCCCTTGCCGAGGAGATCGCCTCGCGGGCCGCCCTCGGGCTGGACAACGCCCGCCGCTACACCCGCGAGCACCGCACCGTCGAGGCGCTGCAGCGCAGCCTGCTGCCGCCCGCCGTCACCGAGACCCGGGCGGCGCGGACCGCCGGCAGCTACGTCCCGGCCGGCAGCACCGAAGGGGTCGGCGGCGCCTGGTTCGACGTCATCCCGCTGTCCTCGTCCCGGCTGGCGTTCGTCATCGGCGGTGTGACCGGTCACGGTCTCAACGCCGCGGCCACCATGGGGCGGCTGCGCACCGCCGTGCAGACGCTCGGCGACCTCGACCTGCCCCCCGGCGAACTCCTCGCCCACCTGGACGACCTGGTGGTCCGGCTCGGCGACGTGGAGCCGCCGCCCGGGGACGTACCCGGGGACGCCCCGCCGACCGCGACCGGGGCGACCTGCCTGTACTGCGTGTACGACCCGCTGGCGGGCCGCTGCGAGATGGCCAGCGCCGGGCACCCGCCGCCGGTCTTCGCCGCGCCCGGCGTCCCCGCCGAGGTCGTCGACGTCAAACCCGGGCCGCCGCTGGGCGTGGACAGCCTGCCCTTCGAGCCGGTCGGCTTCGACATCCCGCCCGGCAGCATGCTCGCGTTCTACAACCTGCCGCTGCTGTCGCAGCCCGACGGCACCCCGGCGGAGCGCCTGGCCCGCATGCGCGCGGTACTCGCCGCCGACGCGTCGGAGGGCACCACGCCCACCCGAACCGGCCGTACCCTCCTGCACGACCTGCTCCCCGGGCCGCCCGACGACGACGTGACCCTGCTGGTGGCCCGCATGCGGCCGCTGCCGCCCGACGCCGTGGCCACCTGGCGGTTCCCCGCCGACCCCGCGGTGGTGGCCGAGGCCCGCACCGCGGTGGAGGCGCAACTGGAGCGCTGGAACCTGATGCACCTCGCGTTCCCCACCGAGTTGATCACCAGCGAACTCGTCACCAACGCCATCCGCTACGGCGGCGCCCCGGTGGGCCTGCGGCTGATCCGCGACGAGAACCTGGTGTGCGAGGTCTCCGACGCCAGCCAGACCCAGCCGCGGCTGCGCCGGGCGCGCCTTTCCGACGAAGGAGGGCGCGGCCTGTTCCTGATCGCGCAGCTCTCCAGCCGCTGGGGGAGCCGCTACACGGACACCGGCAAGACGATCTGGGCGGAGCAGCCCCTGGGGGACGCCGGGCGGTGACCGTCGCGTTCACTATTGCGGGTGAAACGCGCGGACCCGCGCCCTGGGCGCCCCCGGTTTCACGGTGCCGGGAGGTTCCCTCGTAGCAGGAACACGAGGGGGTCCCCATGCGGCCTGTCGCCGGTACCCGCCGCCCCACGCGGCGCGGCATGCGGTGCGCGGCGCTCCTGATCGCCCTGTTCGCCCTCCTGCACACCGCCTTCACCCCCGCCGGGGCCCATGCCGCCGACACCGGGACCGGCCGCTGCGCGGCGGCCGCCTGCGCTCCCCTCCAGCCGCTGGCCGTCCCGGCCGACAGCGGCCACCACGGGGGCGGCCCGGACTCCTGCCGCATCGCCGCGCCGCACCTCCGGTACGGACACGCCGTGCGCGACCTCGCGGCGGCCGTGACGCACGACGACGGTGCCCCGGCCGCCGTGCCGGACGACGGCGCCCGCTGCGCCGCTGCCGCCGCCCAGCCGCCGAACGCCCCCTCGGCGCCTCCCGTTCCGCGCTGCTGACAGGGCCGGGGCCGCCCGCCCCCGCGCGGGGGCGCGTCCCGTCCCCGGTCCGCCCGGCCTTCCTCGGCCCGGCGCCCCCTGTCCGCGTTCCGCAACGAAGGTGCACGCCATGCCTCCTGCCGTCCCGTCCGTCACGCGCGCCCTGCGCACCGATGTCACCGCCTCGCTCGTCGTTTTCCTCGTCGCCCTGCCGCTGTGCGTGGGCGTCGCCGTCGCCTCCGGCGTCCCCGCCGAGCTGGGGCTGGTCACCGGCATCGTCGGCGGCCTGGTGACCGGCCTGCTGCCGGGCAGCAGCCTCCAGGTCAGCGGACCGGCCGCGGGCCTCACGGTGATCGTCCACGAGGCCGTACGGGAGCACGGCGTGGCCGCGCTCGGCGTGGTCGTCCTCGCCACCGGTGTGCTGCAACTCGCCCTGGGCGCCGCCGGACTCGGCCGGTGGTTCCGGGCCATCTCGGTGTCGGTGGTGGAGGGCATGCTCGGCGGCATCGGCCTGGTGATCATCCTCGGGCAGCTGTACGCGATGGCCGACCACGGGGCACCCGCCTCCGGCCCCGGCAAACTGGCCGGTCTGCCCGGCCTGGTCGCGCACGCGGCGACCGAACCGCGGGCCCTGTCGGCCCTGGCCATCGGTGTGGGGACGATCGCGGTCATCGTGCTGTGGCAGCGGCTGCCGGCCAGGGCCCGGGTGGTGCCCGGAGCGCTCGTGGCGGTCGCCTGCGCCACGGCGGCCGCGGCGCTGCTGCACCTGCCGCTGAAGACCGTCCAGGTGCGGGGGCTGGCCGACGCGCTGCGGCTGCCCGGCGCGGACGCCTTCGGCGCGCTCGCCTCGCCCGCCGTGCTCGGCACCGTCGTGGCGTTCACGCTGATCGCCTCCGCGGAGAGCCTGTTCAGCGCGGCGGCGGTGGACCGGCTGCACGACGGCCCGCGCACGCGCTACAACAAGGAACTCGTGGCCCAGGGCGCGGGCAACACCGTGTGCGGGCTGCTGGGGGCGCTTCCCATGACGGCCGTCATCGTGCGCAGCTCGGCCAATGTGCACGCCGGTGCCCGCACGAAGGCCTCCCGCGTCCTGCACGGGGTGTGGCTGCTGCTGTTCGCCGCGCTCCTGCCGGCCGTCCTGGAGTACATCCCGCTCGCCGCCCTGGCCGGTGTCCTGGTGCACGCGGGCGTCAAGCTGCTGCCGGTCGCCCCCTTGCGGGCGCTGTGGTCCGCGCACCGGGGCGAGGCCGTCGTCCTGGCGGTGACCGCCACGGCCATCGTGACGGTCAACATGTTCGAGGGCGTGCTCATCGGGCTCGGGCTCGCGGTCGCCAAGACGGCCTGGGAGATCTCGCGGGTGCACGTGGCCGTCACCGACCACGGTCAGGGCGCCATCACGGTGCGGCTGAGCGGGAACGCCACCTTCCTGCGCCTGCCGAAGATGCTCGACGTCCTGGAGGCCCTGCCCGCGCACCGGCCCGTCGAGCTGGACCTGACCGGGCTGCGGCACCAGGACCACGCCAGCGGCGTCGCCCTGCGCTCCTGGGCGGAGACCCGCACCGCCCCCGGCACGGCCGCCGTGCGGCCGGCACCGGCCCTGTGACCCGCACCGGCGGGTCAGGCGAACGGCGGCCGTGCGTTTGCCGCTGCCGCGGCACCGGCGGAGCGTTGCCGTACACACCCTGCGGCGCGTGGGGTGGCGAGGGGAGAGGCCGGCGATGAAGGACACCAGGGCGCGGCGCATCGCGGACTTCATCGAGCCGCTGCGCGTGGCTCCCGGGTCGACGGTGGACCTCGCCGAGGACTTCGACCCCCGCTACAAGGCCCACCTGACCAAGCCGGAGGGCGTGGAACTGCTCAAGGCGGGCGTGGCACTGCTCGCCGAGTACCAGGCGCGGCTGGCCGCCCAGGACACCTACGGCGTGCTGCTGTGCCTCCAGGCGCTGGACGCCGGGGGCAAGGACGGGACGATCCGCCACGTCATGAGCGGCGTCAACCCGCAGGGGGTGAAGGTCAGCAGCTTCAAGGTGCCCTCCGTCGAGGAACTGGACCACGACTACCTGTGGCGCTACGCCCGCCGGCTCCCGGCCCGCGGGGACATCGCGATCTTCAACCGCTCGCACTACGAGGAGGTCCTCGTCGTACGCGTGCACCAGGAGGTCCTCGACCGCCAGCGGCTGCCGGGCGCCCCGCACGGCAAGGTGCTGTGGAAGCGCCGCTACCGGGAGATCAACGACTGGGAGCGGTATCTCACCGACAACGGCTTCAAGGTGGTCAAGGTCTTCCTGAACCTCTCCAAGGAGGAGCAGCGCGCCCGGTTCCTCAAGCGGATCGACCTGCCGGAGAAGAACTGGAAGTTCTCCGCGGCTGACGTCCGCGAACGGCGCCACTGGGACGCCTACCAGGAGGCGTTCTCCGAGATGCTGTCGGCCACGAGCACCCCTTGGGCGCCCTGGTACGTCGTCCCGGCGGACCGCAAGTGGTTCGCGCGGATCTGCGCGGCCGCGGTGCTGGCGCACACGCTGGTGGAGATCGACCCCCGGTACCCCACGGTCGGTGCCGAGGCCCGCGAGGAACTCCTCGCCGCCAGAAGGGAACTCGAGGCCGAAGCCCCGGAGGGCGCCCCGGCCGACCCGTACGCGGCGGGCCACCCGCGCGACGGGCACGGCACGTGACCGGCTGATCGGAGGCAGGAGATGACGGAGGAGCCCCTTCCCGCGCCACTACGTCCCGATGCCCCGGACGACTGGTACGCGCGTGCTCCCGAGGACGTCGCCGCGCTCCTCGGGGTGGACCCGGTGGCCGGCCTGTCCGCGGCACGGGCCGCCGAACTGCTCCTCGCGCACGGCCCGAACGCACTGCCCGAGGAGAAGCCCCCGCCGGCCTAGCGCCGGTTCCTCGACCAGTACCGCAGCTACATGCAGATCATCCTGGTGGTCGCGGCGGTGGTCTCGTTCCTGATCCGGCAGTGGAGCACCGGCATCCTGCTCGTACTCCTCACCTTGCTGAATGCGGTCGTCGGACTGCGCCAGGAGGGCAAGGCCGAGAGCGCGATGAACGCGCTGAAGTCCATGATGAAGGTGACGGCACGGGTTCGGCGCGGAGGCACGGAGTCGGAAGTGCCGGGCGAAGAGCTCGTGCCCGGCGACGTGGTGCTCGTCGCCGCCGGCGACCAGGTCCCCGCGGACGGGCGCCTCGTCGAGGCGCACGCGCTGCAGATCGACGAGTCGGCGCTCACCGGCGAGAGCGTCCCCGCAGTCAAGGACGCCGGCACACTGCCGCGCGGCACGAGGCGCCCCGGGCCCGGCGACCTGCCGAACTCCGCGTTCATGAACACGACCGTCACGCACGGCAGCGGGGTGCTGCTCGTCACCGGGACGGCCGCGGACACCGAACTCGGCAAGATCTCCGGGATGCTGTCGGCCACCGCCAAGGAGCAGTCGCCGCTCACCCGGGAGCTGAACAACCTCACGCTGTGGATCGCCGCCGCGGCAGGTCTGACGATGATCGTGATGTTCGCGCTCGGCCGGACCCGCAGCCAGGCCTGGGACACGCTGTTCGTCAGCGCGGTCTCGCTGGCCATCGCCGCCATTCCCGAGGCACTGCCGACGGTGACCCAGGTGATCCTCTCCGTCGGCAGCCTCAATCTGGCCCGGCGCAGCGCGATCGTCAAGGAGCTGCCGTCGGTGGAGACGCTGGGCTTCACCTCGGCGATCAACTCCGACAAGACCGGCACGCTGACGCTGAACCAGATGACCGCCGTGGAGGTGGTCACCCCCACCGACCGGTACACCGTCTCGGGCACCGGCTACGCACTGGAAGGCCGGATCCACCACGCCGCGGGCTCCTCCGCGGGCATCGAGGACGCGGTCCTGCCCTACCTGGTCGCCAGTGACGCCGGGCTGGTCGACGGCGAGGTCGTGGGCGACCCCACGGAGGGCGCACTGCTCGTGCTCGGGCACAAGGCGGGTCTGGACATCGACGGGACGCGTGCCCGGCTGCCCCGGATCGCCACACTGCCCTTCGACCCCGACTACAAGCTGATGGCCACCTTCCACACGGCGGCCGACGCGTCCGGCCGCCCGGTCGTCCGCTGCTTCGTGAAGGGCGCCGCGCCCGCGGTCACGTCCCGCGCCGCCACCGCGCTCTCGGCGGGCCAGGACATCCCGTGGGACGCGGAACTGCAAAGGCGCGCCCAGGAGCAGATCGAGCGCATGGGCAGTGAGGGACGCCGGGTGATGGCCGCGGCCACACGCGATCTGGACCCCGCGGACTTCGACCCGGACGGCGACCTGCTCGCCCTCGTCACCGGCCTGCGGATGACCAGCCTCGTGGCCATGGTGGACCCGCCTCGTGAGGAGTCGCGGACCGCGGTCGCCGAGGCGCAGAAGGCGCACATCCGCGTCCGCATGGTGACCGGTGACGACGTGACCACCGGCGCGGCCATCGCCCGGCAACTCGGCATCCCCGGCGAGGCGATCCTCGGCGCCGACTTCGCGGCGCTTCCCGAGAGCGAGCAACTCGCCCGCATCGACGGGATCGGAGTGGTGGGGCGTGTCGCTCCCGAGCACAAGGTGCTGCTCGCCGACACGCTCAAGAAAAAGGGCGAGGTCGTCGCGATGACCGGCGACGGCGTCAACGACGCGCCCGCCATCAAGGCGGCCGACATCGGCATCGCCATGGGCAGCGGCACGGACGTGGCCAAGAATGCCGGCCGCATGATCCTGTCCGACGACAACTTCGCCACGATCGTCCACGCCGTGGCCGAGGGCAGGAAGCTCTACGACAACCTCACCAAGTACATCCGCTTCGTCCTCCTGCTGCTGGTGACCTTCGTCCTGACCTTCCTGGGTGCCACGGTGCTCAACATCGCCGCCGGCGAGCCGTTCAGCCCGGCACAGGTCCTGTGGGTGCACTTCGTCGTCAATGCGCCGTTCGGCTTCGCCCTGGGCTTCGACAGGGAGAGCCCGGGACTGATGAGGCGCATGCCGCGTCCCCGCGGGGAGTCCGTGCTGACCCGGCCGGTCCTGGTCACGGTCGGGCTCGGTGGACTGGCCCTGACCGTCCTCCTGCTCGCGCTCATCAAGGTGGGCGAAGCCCGTTTCGGCAGCACCGGGACCGGCAATGCGATGGCGTTCACCGCCTTCGCGCTCTGCCTGATCGTGGCCGCCTTCGAATGCCGCAGCGAGACGGAATCGGTCCTGACGACGTCCACCTTCGACAGCAAGCAGATGAACCGCGCGGCGCTGTGCGAGTTCGTCCTCGCCGTGCTGGTGACCCAGGTGGACGGATTCCGTTCCGTGCTCGGTACGACCCGGCTCGATCTGCGCCAGTTCGGCTGGGCGCTCCTGTCGGCCGTCGTCCTCCTGCTGCTGTGGGAGGCGGGCAAGCTCCTCGCGCGCAGGGCGCGTTCGCGCGCGGGCACGGTCGCGGTGCGGGATTCCGGGCGCGTGGCCGCGTAGCGGGCGACGTCCGCCGCGCCGGGCCGCCTCAGTAGTGGCGGAGTGTCTTGGCGCGCTCCAGGGCGGTGCGCACCGCGGCCGACAGCGTCTCGATGTCGTACGCGCCGTAGTGGCGGCGGCCGTTGATGAAGAACGTGGGCGTCCCGGAGACGTTGCTGAGGTCGGCGGACTCGGCGTCCTCAGCCACCCGCAGTGCGACGGGGCGGGCGTCCAGGTCGCGGCGGAAGCGCTCCATGTCGAGCTCGATGGCGGTCGCGAGCCGGTCCAGGCCCGGGCCGTCCAGGGACTGGGGGTGGGCGAAGATCTGGTCGTGCATCTCCCAGAAGCGCTTCTGGACCGCGGCGGCCTCCGCGGCGCGGGCGGCCATCACGGCGTTGGGGTGCACATCGGAGAGCGGCAGATGGCGCCAGACGTACCGGACGTCGCCGAAGTCCGCGAGCAGGTCGCGGATGACCGGTTCCGCCTCCCCGCAGTAGGGGCATTCAAAGTCCCCGTACTCGACGACGGTGACCATGGCGTCGTGGGGACCGCGGATGTGGTCCCGCTCGGGGTCCACGGGCTCGGCCAGGTCCTCCAGTTGCTGCGCCCTGCCGAGCAGCGCCCGCCGCCGCAGGGCCCGGGGCAGCCGCGCCAGTACGAGGGTGACGAGCCAGGTGAGGACGAAGGCCAGCAGGACGGCGCAGAGGATGCCGATCTTGGCCTCGGCGAGTTGCTGCCCCTGGAAGGCCCGGTTGGCGATGAGCAGCGCAATGGTGAAGCCGATGCCCGAGACGGCTCCACCGACCGTCACCGCGCCCCAGCCGACGGGCGGGCGCAGCCGCCCCCGGCTCAGCCAGGTCGTCAGCGCGGAGCCGCCCACCATGCCGAGCGGTTTGCCGATCACATAGGCGGCGATGATGCCCAAGGTGATGGCGGAGGTGAACGCGGTCGACAACTGGGAGGCGTTCACGGTGATGCCCGCGTTGGCCAGGGCGAACACCGGCACGATCACATAGCTGGTCCAGGGGTGGAACAACTGCTGCAGCCGCGCGTTCAGCGACACCGACCGCGCCAGGCCGCGGCGCGCGGAGCGTTCCAGGCTCGGCGTCGGCTGCTCCCGGAACTGTAGGTAGAGCTGGCTCGCCCGGCGCAGGTCCTCGCCGCGGGCAGGGTAGTCACACGCCATCAGGCCCAGCGCCAGGCCCGTCACGACCGGGTCCACACCCGACTCCAGCAGGGCGAACCAGACGGCGACGCCGGTCAGCGCGTATGCGGCCCCGCGCCACTCGCCGCAGACGCGCACCACGTAGTTGCCGATCCAGGTGCCTGCCGCGAAGAGGCCGATCGCGGCGAACAGCGCCGGCCAGGACACCCCGCTGGTGTAGGCGACCGCGATGACGGCGAGCGCGACGAAGTCGTCGACGACGGAGGTCGTCAGCACGAAGGCCCGTGTCGCGACCGGCAGCCGCCGCCCCACGAGGGCGTACATCCCCAGGGCGAACGCGGTGTCCGTGGAGATCACGGTGCCCCAGCCGCCCGCGCCCCGCGTGCCGTGGGTGAAGGCGAGGTAGATGGCGAGCGGCACGAACATCCCGGCCAGCCCCGCCGCCGTCGGCAGGGTGATCCGCATGCGGTCGCGGAACTCGCCGAGGTCGAACTCGCGCCGGGCCTCCAGGCCCACGATGAAGAAGAACAGCGTCATCAGGCCGCTGTTGACCCACTCGCGCAGGTCCAGGGAGACCTCGTTGGACCCCAGGGCCAGCGACAGATGGGTGTGCCAGACGGAGGCGTAGCTCCCGGGCGCGGCGTTCGCCCAGACCAGGGCGATGATCGTGGCGGCGAGCAGATAGGCCGCGCTCGCCGTCTCGGTCCGCAGGAACCGCATCAGCGGCGCGGACGTGCCGGCGCCGCGCGGCGTCTGCCCCGATGCCCGCAGGGACGAGAAGGCACTCACCCGGTCATCCTGGCACGTGCCGCCGGCGGCGGCCCGTCCTTCCGGCGAGGACGGCGCCCGGCCGTGCTCGCCGGAAGGACGGAACGTCCCGGAGCGCGGCCGGACGCCGGGGTTCAGCGGGACGCGTCGCGCAGCAGTTCCCCGATCGCCCCGAGCACGGCGTCGGGGCGTTCCTCGTGGAGCCATCCGTGCCCGGCGTCGTCGAGGACGCGGTGGGTGCCGCGCGGCACCGACGCGGCGAGCCGCGCGTGCAGGCCGAGCTTGGCGGTGTTCATCTCGCGCACCGTGGCCTCCGACCACAGCTGGGCCTGGGTGGGGTCGACGCCCATGGCCGTCAGGACGACCAGCGGCACGTCGGGCAGTTCCCGCGCCTGCCGGAGTTCGTCGGCGACCACGGTGTGCAGATTGCCGTCCTCCTCCCAGCCGGTGCGCCAGGCGACGAGGTGGTACTCGGCGAGGGCTTCGCGGACGTCCGGCGGCCAGGCGGCGAAGTGCCGTGCGAGCACCTCGCGGGAGCGGTCGATCTGTTCCTGCGTCGCCTCCGGGAGTTCCGCCTTCTTCATCAGCTCCAGCTTCTCCCGGACCTCGGGCGGCGCCTGGGAGTACATGTCCTCGTGGAACGGGTCCAGCAGGAGCAGGCCCGCGGTGTCGGCGGGGAAGCGGTGCGCGAAGTGGCGGGCGTACGCGGCCCCGAGGGAGTGGCCCACCAGGAGGTAAGGGCCCGGGACTCCCGCCGTGCGCAGCAGGTCGTGCAGTTCGGCGGTGACGTCGGAGGCCGTGCGGGGCAGAGGGGCCGGGGCGCTCCATCCCGTGCCCCCGCGGTCGTAGACGACGCAGGTGGCGAACGCGGCCACGCGGTCGTGGAGGTTCAGGTAGTCCAGGCCGATCATGCCGGCTCCGGCGAGCAGCACCACGGCCGGGCCGCCGGTGCCGGAGCGGTGCAGCAGGAACCGGCGCCCCGCGACGTCGTGGAACTCTCCGCGTGGCGGCTGCTGCCGGACGACGGCGGGCCCGGTGCCGTCCGCGGCTCCTGGGCCGGCCGCTGTCCCGTGCGTTCGTTGTGTCATGCGGGCTGACTCCCTCCCCAACGTTCTCAACTTTGAGAAAGGTATCGGATGTGAGATCGTGCGTCCATGGAACCGGTCGACCTGCTCCTGCACCCGGTGCGGCTCCGCATCGTGCACGCCCTGTCGGGCGGCCGGACCCTCACCACGACACAGTTGTGCGGCCTTCTCCCGGACGTCTCCAAGGCGACCGTCTACCGGCACGTCGGCCTCCTGGCCGACGGCGGCCTGCTGGAGGTCGAGGGCGAGCAGCGGGTGCGCGGCGCCGTCGAGCGCCGCTACCGGCTGCACCGTGCCCGCGCCGCGGTCGACGCCAGGACGGCCGCGTCCGTCGGCCGCGACGACCACCGGCGGATCTTCGCGGTGGCCATGGCCACCCTCCTCGCCGAGTTCAACGCGTACCTCGACCGCGACGGCGCCGACCCGGCCGCCGACGCCGTGGGCTACCGCCAGCACGCCGTCTGGCTCAGCGAGGACGAACGCGCCGCGATGATCGAGGAACTGCGCGCCGTCCTGCTCCCGCGGCTGGCACACGGGCCGGCCCCGGACCGGACCCGGCACCTGATCAGCCCGGTCCTGTTCCCCGCTGAGGAACCGCCCGGGCGCCAGGACCGCTGACGGACGTACGGCCCTGGACCAGGGCCTCCGCGGCCGGCGCGGCGGCGGGGGCGGGCAGGTCGTCGCCGTACTGGACGGCGATCAGCGCGATGTCGTCGTCGAGCTCCATGGGGGCGCCGCCCCCGACATGGTGGGACAGGCCGTCCAGCACGTGCCGGAGCAGATCCTCCGGCTGGGAGCCCGGCCAGGCGGCGACGTGTGCCCCGAGGTCGTAGAACTGGCCGTCGGAGTTGCGGGCCTCGATCGCGCCGTCGGTGTAGAGCAGCAGCGTCGCCCGGCGCGAGAAGGGGAACGTGTCCACCGCGTAGTCGCCGGCGTTCAGGCTGCCCAGGCCCAGCGGCGGGGACGGCGACGCGGGCGCCAGCAGGAGGGTGTCCGCCCCGTGCGCCAGGTACGGCGGTGGATGACCGCAGTTGACCGCCCGGACCGTGTCGCCCTGGTCGGGCACCTCCAGGAGCAGGGCCGTGATGAAGCGCTCCACGGCGTCGGTGTCCGTCAGGCCCGCTTCCTCGAAGTGGCCGCGCACGCTGAACTCCAGCTCGGCGATCAGGTCCGTCAGCGACCGCGTCCTGCGGGCACCGGCGCGGAACGCGCCCAGCAGCGCCTCCGCGTCCTCCACGGCGGGCAGGCCCTTGCCCCTGACGTCGCCGATGAGGATGCGCACCCCGGCCGCGCATCTGGAGACCGCGTACAGGTCCCCGCCGATCTGCGCGTGCGGATGCGAGGCGTGGTACGTGGCGCGGATCCGCAGATGCCCCACGTGCGGCGGCAGCGGCCGCAGCAGCACCCGCTGAATGGTGTCGGAGACGATCCGCACCTCGGTCAGCTCGCGCACGCTGCGGTCCCGGATGCTGCGCGAGGCGATGACGAACGCGGAGATCAGCCCGATCTCCGCCAGGTGGACGACGGGGATGGAGGTGCCCAGGAGGTCGTCGTGCGCGTCCAGCACGAAAGCGGCGACGCACGACAGGGCGGCGATCACCGCGGTCAGCCGCGGCCCCGCCAGCGCCGCCGTCGTCGCGGGGACGACGGCCATCAGCGACGCGAGGTGCTGCGTGGTCGGCACGACGAAACCGGCGATGAGGATGCCGGCGATCATCACCAGCGCCACGACGAGCGGCCCCGGGCCCTGCGCCATCATCATCCGCCAGGACCACGCGCTCGGCGCGCCCGGTGAGGCGGTCCCCTGCGGCGGGTGCCACCGGAATCGGCGCCAGAAGGTGCTGCTCATCGCGGTCCCATGGCGTCAGAGGACCCGCAGCCCCGCTTCTCGGGCCGGCAGCCGCGCGCCGGCGGTTGGCTGTCGCATATGTCGAATGTACGCCCGACCGCTCCCGGGCCGTCGGAACGACCACGACCGGCCGCGGCCCGTCGGCCGACGCCCGAGCACCGGTCAGCCGCGGCCCAGCATCCTGCGGAACCAGCCCGGGCGGCGCGGGGGCCGGGGCGGGACGACCACCACGCTGCCGCCGACGATGCGGCCGGTGACGACGATCCGGTGCACGACCGGGCCGTCCTGCTGCGGCTCGCCCTTGCGGCGGCGTACGACGGAGCCGCCGCGGATCTCGACCCCGGCCGCGTCCACGTCGTGGCCCGCGGGGACGATCAGCCGCAGATTGCCGCCGCGCAGGGTCACATCGACCTCGGTGACCGGCTCGGTGACCGTGGCCGAGGTGAAGTCGAGGACCACATTGCCGCCGCGCACCTCGGCCTCCAGCCGCTTCGGCACCAGCCAGGCCCCCTCGCAGCGGAGGTTGCCGCCCACCCGCCGGGTCCGCACGACGTCCTTCGCCCGCGGCTGCTGCCGCGGCTGCCGCACCAGGTCCTGACCGGGGAGGTCGGTGACGAGCGGGGCGAGGTCGGCGTAGGTACGCGCCGCGTAGCAGGCCTCCAGCCGCTCCTCCAGTTCCTCCAGGCTCAGCCGGCCGTCCCCGGCGGCGATCCGCAGGACGTCGGATATCCGGTCGCGGTCCTCGTGCGAGGCCCGCTGCTCCAAGGGGCTCTTGGGTTCCCACGGGGTCGGATGGCTCATGACCGGCACCTTATGGCAGGACGCGCGGGTGGTGTGCGCGGGCCCGCGGCCGGTGGTCGCGGTCACCGACCGGGCGTCAGCGCCAGGACGCCGGCCGGCCGTCGTCGCGTCCCGAGGAGCGGACCAGGGTGCCCTCCCGCGCGCGGTGCTCGTGCGCGAGGCGGATCGCCATGGCGCCCTCCCCGGCGGCAGCGGCCACGCGTTTGACCGAGCCGCTGCGGACGTCCCCGGCGGCGAACACCCCGGGCAGGGTCGTCTCCAGCGGCAGCGGGCCGCGGCCGAGCGGTGCCCAGAGGTCGGCGTCGGCGGCCGCCTCGGCGGCGGGACCGGTGAGGACGAAACCGTGCTCGTCCAGCCCCACCGTGCCGCGGAGCCACGCTGTGCGCGGGCGGACGCCGATGAGGACGAACAACGCCCGCGCGGGGATCGGGCGGGGCACTCCGGTCGCGGTGTGCCCCACCGTCACCGTCTCCAGCGCGTCGGTCCCGGAGACCGCACGCACCTCGGTGTCGAGCAGCACCTCGATCCGCGGATGGCGGCGCACCTGGTCCACCAGGTAGCGCGACATGTCCCGGCCGAGGTCGCCGCCGCGTACGACGAGGTGCACGCGCGGCGAGCACCCGGCGAGGAACAGCGCCGCCTGCCCCGCGCAGTCGCCGCCGCCGACGACGGCGACCGGGTCCGCTCCGCAGCGGCCCGCCTCGTGGGCCGTGGCGGCGTGGAAGACGCTGCCGCCCTCGAAGCGCTCGATGCCGGGGACGTCGAGCCTGCGGTAGCGCACGCCCGGCGCCAGGACGACGGTTCCCGCGCGGTTGCGCGAGCCGTCGGCGAGGACGACGGTGCAGTGGTCGTCGCCGGCCTGCAGCGCGGTCGCCTCTGCGGGCACCGTGAGCCGCGCCCCGGACCCGCGCGCCTGGAGCGCGGCGCGCTCGACGAGTTCGCGCCCCGAGATGCCCGCGGGGAAGCCGAGTTGGTCCTCGACGACGGAGGCGCTGCCGGCCTGGCCGCCGGTGGCCACCGCCTCGACGGTGACGGTCGTGAGCCCGTCGGACGCACCGTGCACCGAGGCGGCGAGCCCCGCCGGGCCCGCGCCGATCACGACGAGGTCGAGGACGGCGGGCCGCCGGCCGGGCGCGGGCAGCCCGATGAGACGGGCGAGTTCGGCGGGGGCGGGGTTGCGCAGCACCCGCTGCCCCTCCCAGATGACCACCGGGGTCTGCTCGGGACGGATGCCGAACCGGCGCAGCAGCGCCTCGGCCTCCTCGTCCCTCTCGAGGTCGGTCCACCGGTGGGGCAGCCGGTTGCGCGCCGCGAACTCGCGCAGCCGCAGGGTCTGCGGCGAGTAGCGGGAGCCGAGGACGCGGAAGCCCGCGCCGGGCCCGACGAGCAGGGAGCGGCGCCCGAGGTGGGCCCGCAGCACCAGGTCGCCGAGGACCGGGTCGCGGGCGACCAGTTCGCGCTGGCGCGCCACCGGCACGGCGAGGATCTCGCCGGGCTCGCGGACCACGGCCGTCTCGAAGGCCGCATGCCCTTCGAGCAGGCCGAGTTCGCCGAGGAACCGGCCGGGGCCGTGCACGGCGACCGTCCGCTCGTCCGGTCCTCCGCGGTCGTGGAGGATCTCGACGGTGCCGCCGAGGATGGCGAGGAACTCCTGGAGGGGCTCGCCCTCGCGGAACAGCAGTTCGCCGTCCTGGGTGCGGCGGCGCTCGCCGTGCGCCGACAGCTCGCCGAGCTGTGCCTGCGTCAGCCGCGGGAAGGCGCCGTAGCGGTCGGGTGTCTCACGCGCGACCCGGCGCGCGTGGGTGGCCGGGGTGTCCATCAGACCACGACCGGGTCCGCCGGCGGGACCGGGTCCGAGGCCTGGGACGGGTCCGGTTGCGTCACCATGACAGTGCTCCTTCCGCCGGCCGGGCGGCGTCAGCCGCGGTCCGCGATGTTCTCCTCCACCCATCGGCGCAGTTCGTGCTCGGGCGCCGCGCCCGCCCGCCGGGTGATCTCCTTCCCCTGGCCGAGCAGGACCAGGGTGGGCACCGCCATGACCTGGAAGCGCTGCGCGAGCGCGGGCGCCCGGTCGACGTCGACCTTGACGAGTTTGATCCTTCCGGCGAGCTGCCGGGCGACCCGTTCCAGGGCGGGGCTCACCATGCGGCAGGGACCGCACCAGGTGGCCCACAGGTCCACCAGCACGACCGGGCCGGTCTTCGCCGCGATCCCGGCGAAGTCCTCGTCGCCGGCGTCGACGATCCACGGCAACGCCGCGCGGCAGTTCCCGCAGCGGGGACGCCCCTGTGCCGCCGCCGGCACGCGGTTCGTGCGCCCGCACGTGCCGCAGGCGACGGTGGTGCTCCGGTTCACGGACGTCACGGACATCGTGTCACCGCCTCTCGTCGGCCGTTCACGAGGCCAGCCGGTCCCGGGCGGCCGCCTGCGAGCGGTCGCCGTAGGTCACCACCAGCTCGCCGTCCCGGGCTTCCACCCCGATCGCGGCGCCGTCCTGGACGTCGCCGCGGATCAGGGCCCGGCCCACCAGCGTCTCGACCTCGTGCGAGATGTAGCGGCGCAGCGGCCGGGCGCCGTAGACCGGGTCGAAGCCCTGCTCGGCGATCAGCTCGCGGGCGGCGTCGCCGAGTTCGACGGTGATCCGCCGCTCCGCCAGCCGCCGGCGCAGGTCGTCGATCTGCAACTCGACGATGCGCTCGATCTGCTTCAGGCCGAGCGGTTTGAACAGCACGATGTCGTCGACACGGTTGAGGAACTCGGGCCGGAACCGGCTCTGGAGCTCGCCCATCACCAGCGCCCTCGCGTCGGGCTTGACCTCGCCGTCGGGGGTGACGCCGTCGAGCGGGTGGGCCGAGCCGATGTTGGAGGTCATGATGACGATCGTGTTGCGGAAGTCGACGGTGCGGCCCTGGGCGTCGGTGATCCGGCCGTCGTCGAGCACCTGGAGCAGGGTGTTGAACACGTCCGGGTGGGCCTTCTCGATCTCGTCGAAGAGGACCACGGAGTACGGCTTGCGGCGCACGGCCTCGGTGAGCTGTCCGCCCTCCTCGTAGCCGACGTACCCCGGCGGGGCGCCGACCAGCCTGCTGACGGTGTGCCGTTCCTGGTACTCGCTCATGTCGAGCCGGACGATGTTCTCCTCGGTGTCGAAGAGCGTCGCGGCCAGGGCCTTGGCCAGCTCGGTCTTCCCGACGCCGGTCGGGCCGAGGAAGATGAACGAGCCGATGGGGCGCCGCGGGTCGCGGATGCCCGAACGGGCGCGGATGATCGCGTCGGTGACCAGCCGGACGGCCTCGTCCTGCCCGATGACGCGCTCGGTGAGGATGTCGTCCAGGCGCAGCAGCTTCTCCCGCTCGCCCTCCTGGAGCCTGGCCACCGGGATAGCGGTCCACGCGGCGACGATCTCGGCGATCTCGTCCTCGGTGACGACCTCGTGCAGCAGCCGGCCCTCGCCCTGCTTCGCGGCGAGCGCGTCCTCCTCTGCGGCCAGCCGCCGTTCGAGGTCGGTGAGGGTGCCGTAACGCAGTTCCGCCGCGCGGTTGAGGTCGTAGGCGCGTTCGGCCTCCTCGGCCTCCTGGCGGACCTGCTCCAGCTCCTGGCGCAGCTGCTGCACCCGCCGGATGGCCTGGCGTTCGGCCTCCCACTGGGCCTGCATCGCGTCGGCCCGGGCGCGCAGGTCGGACAGCTCGCGGCGCAGCTCCTCCAGGCGTTCGGCGCTGGCCGGGTCGGTCTCCTTGCCGAGCGCCGCCTCCTCGATCTCCAGGCGGGTCACCCGCCGTGTGATGCCGTCCAGTTCGGCCGGCATGGAGTCGATCTCGGTGCGCAGCCGGGCGCACGCCTCGTCCACCAGGTCGATGGCCTTGTCCGGAAGGAAGCGGTCGGAGATGTAGCGGTGGCTCAGTGTCGCCGCCGCGACCAGCGCGGTGTCCTGGATCTTCACGCCGTGGAACACCTCCAGGCGCTCGCGCAGCCCGCGCAGGATGGACACGGTGTCCTCCACGCTCGGCTCGTCCACCACCACCTGCTGGAAGCGGCGTTCCAGGGCCGCGTCGGACTCGACGTACTTGCGGTACTCCTCCAGCGTGGTCGCGCCGATCATGTGCAGTTCGCCGCGTGCCAGCATCGGTTTGAGCATGTTGCCGGCGTCCATGGCGCCCTCGGACCCGCCGCCCGCGCCGACCACCGTGTGCAGTTCGTCGACGAAGAGCAGGATGCGGCCCTCGCCGCCCTTGACCTCGCTCAGCACGGCCTGCAGCCGCTCCTCGAACTCGCCGCGGTACTTGGCGCCCGCCACCAGCAGGCTCATGTCGAGGGAGAAGATCGTCCTGTCGCGCAGGCCGTCGGGGACATCGCCGCGGACGATCCGCTGTGCCAGTCCTTCCACGACGGCCGTCTTGCCGACGCCCGGATCGCCGATCAGCACGGGGTTGTTCTTCGTCTTGCGGCTGAGGATCTGGACGACCCTGCGGATTTCCGCGTCCCTGCCGACGACCGGGTCCATCCTGCCACCGCGGGCCTCGGCGACCAGGTCGCGGCCGTACTTCTCCAGCGCCTCGTAGGAGGCCTCCGGGGTGGCCGAGGTGACCCGCTGGTTCCCGCGGATGCGCGTCAGCGCGGTGAGGAACCCGTCCTCGGTGATGCCGTGCTCCTTGAGCAGCCGGCCCGAGGCGGTGCGGGAGCCCTCGCCGGCCAGCGCCAGCACCAGGTGCTCCACGGACACGTACTCGTCCTTGAGCCGCTTGGCCTCCTGCTCCGCGGTGTCCAGCAGCCGGGCCAGGCGCTGCGTGATGTACACCTGGCCGGGGGCGGCACCCGGGCCGGTCACCTGGGGCCTGCGCGCCAGCTCCTGCGACAGCTCCTTGCGCAGCGCGCCGACCTGCGCACCGGTCTGCTCGAAGAGCCGGGGCACGAGCCCCTCGGGCTGGTCGAGGAGGGCGAGCAGCAGGTGCTCGCCGTCGACCTCGCTCTGGTGCAGCCGGCCGGCGATCGTCTGCGCCTCCTGCAGCGCCTCCTGGGACTTCTGGGTGAGCCGGTTCATATCCACGATTCATCACTCCTGGAGCCGGCGTTCGCCCTCCTCAGGGCGGCCTCGAGTTCGGCGATCCGGTCGAGCAGGTCGAGCACCACACCCAACGAGGCGTAGTTCAGGGACAGTCCGGCCCGCAGCCGCTGGACACGGGCCAGCTTCGCCGGGACGTCCGGCGCGAACCACAGCCGGCCGCCCGCGTCCCGGTCCGCCTCGACCAGGCCGAGCGCGACGAATCTGCGCACCAGGTCGGGGTGGAGGCCGCAGCGCCGTGCGACGAGCTCCAGGTCGAGCCGGCGGACCGGCACCATGGCCGTGCCGCGTACGACGACGTTCAGTCCCGGACGGTGCGCCGGGGCGGCCGCCCTGACGCCCGGGGCCGGCCGGCGGACGGCGGCCCGCGGCCGCGGATCGCTGGTCATCCCCGCCTCCTCGGGTCGAAGGACGAGAGGCCGGCCAGCTCCTCGTAGAGCCGGCGCTCCTGGTCGCCGACATCGGGCGGCACCATGATGCGGACCTCCGCGTAGAGATCGCCCGCGGCGCCGCGCGGATGGGGCATGCCCTCGCCGCGCAGTCGGAGCCTGCGCCCGCTGGACGAACCGCCCGGGACCGTCACCTTGGCGGTGCCCCCGGGAGTGGGGACGGGCACCGTGGCGCCGAGCGCCGCCTCCCAGGGCGTGACCGGCAGGACGACGTGGATGTCCCGGCCCTCCAGGCGGAACCGCGGATCGGGCGTGATCCGCACGCGCAGGTACAGATCGCCCGGCGGGGCGTCGCCGCTGCCGCGGCCGCCCTGACCGGCCAGCCGGATGCGCTGGCCGTCGGTCACCCCGCGGGGGATCGTCACGTCGTACGTCCGCTGCCCGCCGGGCCCGCCGAGGGTGATGCCGCGCTTGCCGCCGTGGTACGCGTCCTCCACGCCGAGCCGGATCTCGGCCTCCTGGTCGGCTCCGGGCACCGGGCCCCGGGTGCCGCCGCGGTCGAACATGCCGCCGAACAGGTCCTCGAAGTCGACCCCTTCGAAGCCCTCACCGGCGTCCGAGACGAAGCGGACCCGGCCGCCGTCGCCCCCGCCTCCCGCGCCGCCGGGCCCGCCGGGCCAGCCGCCGCCGCGGGCCCGCGCCCCGGCCCCCACGCCCGCGCCCACACGCTCGTCCCAGTCCTCGGGAACGCGGCGGAAGTCCTCGCCGAAGCGGTCGTAGCGTCGCCGCGTGGCGGGGTCGGACAGCACGCCGTACGCCTCGTTGAGCTCCTTGAAGCGGTCCTCCGCGCCCGGGTCCTTGTTGATGTCCGGGTGGAACTTGCGGGCCCGGGAGCGGAACGCCTGCTGGATCTCCTCGGACCCCGCGTCACGCGCCACCCCGAGCACCTCGTAGTAGTCCCGTGCCATCGGACGTCACTCCTGACGCCTGGCGACCACGACGGACACCGGCCGCAACTGCGTCTCGCCCTCTCCGTAGCCCGGACGCACCACCTGCACCACGGAGTTGGGTTCCGCCTCGGGGTCGTCGACGACCCCGACGACCTCGTGGAGGGCCGGGTCGAAGGGCACGCCGGTCTCCTCGTGGCTGGGGAACCCCAGGCCGCGCAGCACCTGCACGGCCTGGTCGCGCACCGCCTTCACGCCCTCCAGCACGGCGGAGCAGTCCGACCCGGAGTGGGCCAGGGCCAGTTCGAGGTTGTCGACCACGGGCAGCCAGGCGGCCGTCGTGCGGGCGCGCTCGGTGAGCCGTTCGCGCTCCAGCTCCCTGCCGTGGCGCTTGCGGAGGTTGTCGAGGTCGGCCAGGGCGCGACGCCAGCGGTCCTGCAACTCCTCCAGCGCGGCGCTCTGTTCGTCCGGAGCGGCCGCACCTGGCACGTCCTGCGGGGCCCGCCCGGGGACCTCGGCGGGTACGTCGATTGGTTCGGGTCCGGCCGGGGGCGTCGTCGGTTCCTGTTCGGTGGACATGAGCGCACATCAGCCCTTGTCGAACTCGGCGTCGATCACGTCGTCGCCGGCCCCCGCGCCACCGCCGACGGGGCTCTCCTGCCCCGCGCCCGACCCGGCCGCCGGCTCCTGCGCCCCCGGGCCCGTGGAAGGCCGGGCCGCGGCCAGCGAGGCATGGACCTGCTGCAGATCCGAGGTCAGTGACCGCACCCGGTCCGGCGCCGCCTCCTGCTTGACGGCCTCCCGGGCGTCGGCCACGAGCATCTCCGCCCGCGCCTTCTCGTGCGCCGGGGCGGACTCGCCCAGCTCGTCGAGCCGGCGCTCCACCTGGTAGGCGACCGCGTCCAGCTCGTTGCGGGCGTCCACGCCCTCGCGCAGCGCCTTGTCCTCGCCGCGGTGCTGCTCGGCCTCCCGGACCATCCGCTCGATCTCGCCCTGGGCCAGGTTGGACCCTTCGCTGATGGTGATGCCCTGCTCGCCGCCGGTGTCCTTGTCGCGGGCGGTGACGTTCAGGATGCCGTTGGCGTCGACGTCGAAGGTGACCTCGACCTGCGGCTCCCCGCGCGGCGCCGGCCGGATGTCCCCCAGCTGGAAGCGGCCGAGCACACGGTTGTCCGCCGCGGACTCGCGTTCGCCCTGGAGCACCACCACGTCCACCGCCGGCTGGTTGTCCTCCGCGGTCGAGAACGTCTCGGCACGGCGCACCGGGACGGTGGTGTTGCGGTCGATGACCCTGGTCATCACGCCGCCGCGGGTCTCCACGCCGAGCGACAGCGGCGTCACGTCCAGCAGCAGGACGTCCTTGACCTCGCCCTTGAGCACGCCGGCCTGGATCGCGGCGCCCAGGGCCACGACCTCGTCCGGGTTGACGCTCATGTTGGGTTCCTTGCCGCCGGTCAGCCGGCGGACCAGCTGCTGGACGGCGGGGATGCGCGTGGAACCGCCGACGAGGATGACCTCGTCGATGTCGTTCTCGCCGATCTTGGCGTCGGACATCGCCTGCTTGACCGGTCCCATGGTGCGCTCGACCAGGTCGGAGGTGATCTGGTCGAAGGTGGAGCGCATGACCGTCTCGGTCAGGTGCTTCGGGCCGGACGCGTCGGCGGTGATGAACGGCAGGCTGACCTGCGTCTGCGTCACCGAGCTCAGCTCCGTCTTGGCCTTCTCGGCGGCCTCGAAGAGCCGTTGCAGTGCCTGCGGGTCCTTGCGCAGGTCGATGCCGTTCTCCTTCTGGAACCGGTCCGCGAGCCAGTCGACCAGGCGGCGGTCGAAGTCGTCGCCTCCCAGGTGGCTGTCGCCCGCGGTGGAGCGCACCTCGACCACGCCGTCCCCGACGTCGAGCAGGCTCACGTCGAAGGTGCCGCCGCCCAGGTCGAACACGAGCACCGTCTCGTGCTCCTTCTTGTCCAGGCCGTAGGCGAGCGCGGCCGCGGTCGGCTCGTTGATGATGCGCAGGACCTCCAGGCCGGCGATGCGGCCGGCGTCCTTGGTGGCCGTGCGCTGGGCGTCGTTGAAGTACGCGGGCACCGTGATGACCGCCTCCGTCACGCGCTCTCCCAGCTGCTTCCCGGCGTCGTCGGCGAGCTTGCGCAGCACCAGGGCGCTGATTTCCTCCGGCGCGTAGAGCTTGTCGCGGATCTTGAAGCGCGCGTTGCCGTGCTCGTCGGGCACGACGTCGAAGCCGACGGCCTTCGCCTCCTCCGGGATCTCGTCGTAGCGGCGGCCGATGAAGCGCTTGGCCGAGTAGATGGTGCCCTTCGGGTTGAGGATCGCCTGCCGCCGGGCGAGCTGGCCGACCAGGCGCTCGCCGGTGTCGGTGAACGCGACCACCGACGGGGTCGTGCGGTTGCCCTCGGAGTTGGGGATCACCGTCGCCTCCCCGCCCTCCCAGGCGGCGATCACCGAGTTGGTGGTCCCGAGGTCGATCCCGACTGCCTTGGCCATGGGGTGCTCCTTAACGTCGCGGGCTTCCCGCCCGTCCGCGCGCTGCGCTGCGGGCCGGCACCGGGAGCCGGCGGCCGCCCCGCAGGAGACCCGTGGGCGCGGGGCGGCGGCTTGGACGGCCCCCGGTGCCGGCATCGGCTCCAGCGTCCCGGCCGGAACCGGTCGGCGGCCTGCGCCTGCGAGGACCAAATCCGCGGTGTTTCTCGTCCTGGCATCACAAGGTGTCGATTGGGTACAAAAATGAGCAAGTCGTGCACATCGTGCATGCCTCTGCCGGGAGCGGCGACGGGGCGTGCCGGAAGTGGTTCGTCGACGAGGAGCCGGCTCACCATGAGCACTTCCACGAGCGGGACCGGCCGGGTCGCCGAGGTCCGCGGCAGGAACTGGGACCGGGAGCACCTGGCCAGTCTCTACAGCCTTTTCGTGCTCTCGATGATCATGAACGACGGGCGGGACGAGGCCGACATCATGCGGCTGGCCCTGACGTCCGTCGCGGCACTCGGCCCCTGCCGGGCGGAGGCCGGTCACCTCACCTCCGAAGGGTCACCCGCCGGCGTCCCCACGGCCGGGCGGTCCGCGGTCCCGGGACTCGGCGACCGCCTGCGGCAACTGGACGGCAGGGAAGGCCCCGTCCTTGTGCGCGGGCGCGCCTGGGGCTGGGCCTTCGCCCTGCACACCCGGGGCGGCGGCATCGGGCACCTGGTGGTCAGCGCTCCCACGACGCCCACCGACGACGAGCGCTTCCTGATCCATGTGCTCGCCCAGCAGACCTCCGCCGCCCTGGCGAACGCCGCGGCCCGGCGCCGCGAACGCGAGCACGCCGAGGAGCTGCGGCGGCTCAACGAGGAACGGGAGAGCGTGAACGCGCGGCTCGCCGCGTCCGTCGCCGAACTCACCTACCAGCGGACCGTGCACGAGGTGCTCAGCGAGGCGACGGCGAGCGGCAGCGGCGCGGCGGGCATCGCCGCCGCCGTCCACCGGCTCACCGGCTGCCCCGTGGCCATCGAGGACCGCTTCGGCAACCTGCGGGCCTGGGCCGGTCCCGGCCGACCCGACCCGTACCCCAAACCCGACGCCACCCGGCGCGAGCAGCTCCTCCAGGAGGCCGCCCGCCGGCTGCGCCCGCTGCGCGTCGGCGACCGCCTCATCGCCGTGGTCCAGCACCGCGGCGAGGTCCTGGGCGCCATGGCGCTGGTCGCCGGGGCGGACCGCCGCGACGAACAGGACGAGTTCACCCTCGACCACGCGTGCACCGCGCTCTCCTTGGAGCTGGCCCACCAGCACAGCCTCGCCGAGGTGGAACTGCGGCTGCGCCGCGAACTCGTGGACGACCTGATCGCGGGCACCGACGACGAGAGCGCCTACGCCCGCGCCGCCGCGATCGGGCACGACCTGCACGGCCCCCACTACCCGGTCGCCGTCCAGTGGGAGGGCCGGGCGGCCGACGACGCCTTCGTCCAGGCGGCCGGGCGCGCCGCCGCGGGACTGCGCCTGCGGTGCCTGCCGGCGCGGCGGTCGGGCATGGCCGTGCTCGTCCTCCAGGGGCGGCCCCCCGCGGACGCGCTCTACCGGGCGGTCTCCCGCGAACTGGGCACCTCCGCGGGCGCGATCGGCGTGGGAGGCCGCTGCGACGCCCCGAGCGACCTGCCGCGCTCGTTCCAGCAGGCGCTCAGGGCCCTGGAGGTCCGCTGCCGCTCCCAGTGCCCCAACGGCGCCACGACCTTCGACGACCTGGGCTTCTACCGCATCCTCGGGCCGGTGGACGGCGACGACCAGGAGGTCAGGCACTTCGTCAGGGAATGGCTCGGCCCGCTCCTGGACTACGACGCCGCGCACCACTGCGACCTGGCCCGCACTCTTGCGCAGTACTTCGAGTGCGGGGGCAACTACGACCGGACGGCATGCGCCCTGGGCATCCACCGCAGCACGCTGCGCTACCGGCTGCAGCGCATCCGCGACGTCGGCGGGCACGACCTCGCGGACGTGGACAGCCGGCTCAACCTGCACGTCGCGACACGGGTGTGGCGGGTCCTGGACGGCGGCGGCCCGTGACGAGGGACGCCCCATGCCCATGGACAGCGAACCGTACACCGCCGGCGGGACGGCCCTCGTGACGGCCTCCGCCACCGTCGCCACGGTGGGCGGCGTGCCCCTGCGGCAGGGGGACCACGTCTGCGCGTTCTACCGGGGACGCGCGGAACGCGACCGGCTCGTCACCTCCTTCCTCGCCGAGGGCCTGCGCGCGGAGCACGTCTGCACGCTGCTGGCCGCGCCTGAGGACGCCCGGGCGTGCCGAGACGCGCTGGAGGCCGAAGTGCCCACCCTGGTGCGGGCGGGCGGCCGTCTCGTGGTCAGGGACCCGCAGGACACCTGTCTGCGGAACGGCGTTTTCGACGGGGACGCCATGCCGGCGTCCCTGCGTGACTGGGTCGCCGAGCTCCTGGGCGGCGGCGGGGACGGTGCCGCGGACGGCGGGGGGAGGCGCCGTCCCCGGCTGCTGCGGATCGCCGTGGACATGAGCTGGGCGCACGCCCTGGTGCGGCCGGGCTTCGTCCGCGAGCTCGTCGCGTACGAGACGCGCGCCACCTCCTGGCTGCGGGCATGTCCCCAGGTCGGCGTCTGCATGTACGACCTCGGGCTCTTCGGCGGGGACCTGATCATCCCCATGGTCAAGGCGCACCCCAGGGTGTGGCTCGGCGGCATGGTGGTGGAGAACCCGTACAATCTCGACCAGGGCCTCGGTCCGGGCACCGGTGCCGGCCCCGCGGGAGCGGTCGTGAACTGACGGTCGCGGCCGCCTGCACGGCCCGTCCGTGGTCCGTCCGCGGCACGCGGGATACTGGCCGCATGAAGCTGACGGTGTTCTGGGAGCGGATGCACGCGCACTTCGGCGACATGTACGCCGACTCGTTCGCGCGTGACCATGTCATGTCCGAGCTGGGCGGCCGGACGGTGTACCAGGCGCTGGAAGCGGGCTGGGCGGCGAAGGACGTCTGGCGCGGGGTGTGCGCGGCCATGGACGTACCGGCCTCGCGGCGCTGACCGCTGCGCGAGACTGTGCCCGTGGCAGGAAGCGACGAGACGACGATCGGCACACCGGGCGACCCGGCAGAACCCGCAGCACCCGCAGCCCCCGCAGAACCCGGCGGGGCCGCCGTGCCGCCCGGGGACCCGGGGGAGGGCGCCAGGGAAGGCGCGGGGATGCCGAGGATGCCCCGGTGGCTGCCGCGGGCCATGGTGCTGGCGGTGGCGCTGCTGGCCGCCCTCCAACTGGCCGAGTGGGCCTTCCACCAGGTCATCGGCCTGCTGGTGAACATCCTGCTGGCCTTCTTCGCCGCCCTGGCGATCGAGCCCGCGGTGGACTGGATGGCCGCGCGCGGCATGCGCCGGGGGCTGGCGACCGGGCTGGTCTTCCTGGTGGTCCTGGCCCTGGGCGGCGTTTTCGTGGTGGCGCTCGGGTCGCTGCTGGTGGACCAGATCACCTCGATCGGCCGGAACCTGCCGGAGTACGTCGACGACGTGGTGCTGTGGGTCAACCACGTCTTCGGCACCGACCTGTCCGTCGGGAAGCTGCAGCAGAACGTCCTGCACTCCGACTGGCTGCGCAATTACGTGCAGAAGCAGGCCGGCAACGTCTGGGGGCTGTCGGCGACCGTCCTGGGCGGGGTCTTCCAGGTGCTGACGATCACCTTGTTCACCTTCTACTTCGCCGCCGACGGGCCCCGGCTGCGGCGGGCTGTGTGCTCGGTGCTGCCGCCGGCCCGGCAGGCGGAGGTGCTGCGGGCCTGGGAGATAGCCGTCGCCAAGACGGGCGGCTACCTGTACTCGCGGGCACTGATGGCGCTGATCTCGGCGGTGGCGCATTACGTGCTCTTCCAGATCCTCGGCATCCCTTACGCCCCGGCGCTGGCGGTGTGGGTCGGCGTGGTCTCGCAGTTCGTGCCCACGGTCGGCACCTATCTGGCCGGGGCGCTCCCGATGCTCATCGCGTTCACGCAGGACCCGTGGGACGCGGTGTGGGTGCTCGGGTTCGTCGTGGTCTACCAGCAGTTCGAGAACTACCTGGTGCAGCCGCGGATCACCGCGCGCACCGTCGACATACACCCGGCGGTGGCCTTCGGCTCGGTCATCGCGGGCACCGCGCTGCTCGGCGCGGTGGGGGCGCTGGTGGCGATCCCGGCGACGGCGACCCTGCAGGGCTTCCTCGGGGCGTACGTGAAGCGGTACGCGGTGACCGACCCGCGGGCCCACGAGCCGCAGCCGCGGCGGATCCGGTGGTCCGGGTGGTCCGGGTGGACCGGATGGTCCGGATGGTCCGGATGGTCATGGCCGCGGCGGACGGGCTCCGGCGGGGGCGACAGCGGTGACGGGGGCGGCGGAGGCGGCCGCGACGGTCGTGGTGACGGCGGTGGTGACGGCCGTGGCGGCGGCGACGGCTGAGTCGTGCGTGTCGCTTGACACGCAAATCGAACATCCATTCTTATGAGTGTGGCGGGCCGGTTCTCCCGGAGTTATCCACAGGCCCGAGCGACGCCGGGACGCATTGTCAGTGGCAGGCAGTAGCGTCTTGGACGTGAAGCGAACGACTCAGACACCCAGGGTGGAACCCATGGCAGGAACCGACCGCGAGAAGGCGCTCGACGCCGCGCTCGCACAGATTGAACGGCAGTTCGGCAAGGGTGCCGTCATGCGCCTCGGCGACCGGCCGAACGAGCCCATCGAGGTCATCTCGACGGGGTCCACCGCCCTGGACGTCGCGCTCGGCGTCGGCGGCCTGCCGCGCGGCCGCGTGGTCGAGGTCTACGGCCCGGAGTCCTCCGGCAAGACGACCCTGACGCTGCACGCGGTGGCCAACGCCCAGCGGGCCGGCGGCAAGGTCGCCTTCGTGGACGCCGAGCACGCCCTCGACCCCGACTACGCCAAGCGCCTCGGCGTGGACGTGGACTCGCTGCTGCTCTCCCAGCCGGACAACGGCGAGCAGGCGCTCGAGATCACCGACATGCTGATCCGCTCCGGCGCGCTGGACCTCATCGTGATCGACTCCGTGGCGGCCCTCGTGCCGCGGGCCGAGATCGAGGGCGAGATGGGTGACTCCCATGTGGGTCTCCAGGCCCGTCTGATGAGCCAGGCACTGCGCAAGATCACCGGTGCGCTCAGCCAGTCCAAGACCACCGCGATCTTCATCAATCAGCTCCGCGAGAAGGTCGGCGTCATGTTCGGCTCGCCGGAGACCACCACCGGTGGCCGCGCGCTGAAGTTCTACGCCTCCGTGCGTCTGGACATCCGCCGCATCGAGACCCTGAAGGACGGCACCGACGCGGTCGGCAACCGCACCCGGGTCAAGGTCGTGAAGAACAAGGTCGCGCCGCCCTTCAAGCAGGCCGAATTCGACATCCTCTACGGCCAGGGCATCAGCCGTGAGGGCGGCCTGATCGACATGGGCGTGGACCACGGCTTCATCCGCAAGTCCGGTGCCTGGTACACCTACGAGGGCGACCAGCTCGGCCAGGGCAAGGAGAACGCGCGCAACTTCCTGCGCGACAACCCCGACCTCGCCGACGAGATCGAGAAGAAGATCAAGGAGAAGCTCGGCATCGGCGTCCGGCCCGAGGCCCCGGGCGAGCAGCCCGGCGCGGACGCCGCCGGTCCCGCCGCGGAAGCCACGGGTGACGCTCCGGCGGCCGCGGCCGCGGCCGCGACGACGGCCCCGGCGGCCAAGACCGCCAAGGCGACCAAGGCCGCGGCGGCAGCCAAGGCCTGACGGTGGCATCCGGGCACAAGGATCGTGGCGGCTCTTTCTCGTCGAGGGCCGAGCAAGAGCCGCCACTCGACCCCGTGGAGCAGGCGCGGGCGCTCTGTCTGCGCCTGCTCACGGGGACTCCACGCACCCGCAAGCAGCTCGCGGACGCCATGCGCCGCCGGGACATCCCGGAGGAGGCGGCGGAAGAGGTGCTGGAGCGGTTCGAGGACGTGGGGCTCATCGACGACCAGGCCTTCGCCCACGCATGGGTGGAGTCCCGGCACCACGGCCGGGGTCTCGCGCGGCGCGCCCTCGCCCAGGAGCTGCGCACCCGGGGCGTGGACGCGGAGGCGATCGGCCACGCCGTCGGGCAGCTCGACGCCGACCAGGAGGAGTCCACGGCCCGCGCCCTCGTCGACCGCAAGCTGCGGGCCACCCGGGGCCTGGAGCGGGAGAAGCGCATCCGCCGGCTCGCCGGCATGCTCGCCCGCAAGGGATATGCGGAAGGACTCGCCCTGAGGGTGGTGCGGCGTGCCCTGGAGGAGGAGGGTGAGGACCCGGAGGCACTGGAGTACTACCTGCCCGACTGAACCATCGTTGAGGTTCCTTGACCGTGCCTCTGAGTCGACCTAGCCTCACAACGGGTGAGGGATCGTGGCCTCGCAGACACGGGAGTTGGTGCCATGGGCATCGCGCTGGGGACCGGATCCGTACTCACCGTCGTGGCCGCCTCCGTCACGGTCGTCGTTGTTGCCGCCCTCACCGCGTACGCCCTGCTGCTGCGGCTGCGCGCGGAGCGCGAACGGCTCCGCACTGCCGCCGAGCGCGAGGCCCGGGAGATCCGGGCCACCGCCAAGGAGGAAGTCCGCGAGATCCGGGCCGACTTGGAGCGTCGTGAGCAGCGGCTCATCGACCGTGAGGCCCGCATCGACGCCGAGTCCGAGCAACTGCACCGGCGCCGCCGCGAGGTGGCGGACGAACGCGACGAGCTGGACCGCCGTCGCGCCGAGGTGAACCGGCTGGAGGACGAGCGGCGGGCCGTGCTGGAGCGGGTCGCCGTCTACACCGCGGCCGAGGCCCGCGGCGACCTGGTCCGCTCCGTCGAGCAGCAGGCCAAGCGCGAAGCCGCCCTCATCGTGCGGGACATCGAGCGCGCCGCCCGCGACCGGGGGGAGGAGCGGGCCCGGCGCATCGTGACCGCGGCGATCCAGCGGGTGGCGACCGAGCAGACCGCCGAGTCCGTGGTCTCCGTGCTCCAGCTGCCCGGGGACGACATGAAGGGCCGCATCATCGGCCGCGAAGGGCGCAACATCCGTGCCTTCGAGGCGATCACCGGCGTCAATCTGATCATCGACGACACCCCCGAGGCGGTGCTGCTCTCCTGCTTCGACCCGGTGCGCCGCGAAGTCGCCCGCCTCGCGCTGGACGCCCTGGTCACCGACGGGCGCATCCACCCGCACCGCATCGAGGAGGTCTACGAGCGCAAGGTCGCCGAGGTCGAGCAACTGTGCGTCCGGCACGGGGAGGACGCGCTGACCGAGGTCGGCATCACCGACATGCACCCGGAGCTGACCACCCTCCTCGGGCGGCTGCGCTACCGCACCTCGTACGGGCAGAACGTGCTCGGCCATGTCCTGGAGTCCGCCCACATCGCCGGCATGATGGCCGCCGAGCTCGGCGTCGAGCCCGCCCCGGTGAAACGCGGCTCCCTGCTGCACGACATCGGCAAGGCCCTCACGCACGAGGTCGAGGGCAGCCACGCTCTGATCGGCGCGGACCTCGCCCGCCGGCACGGGGAGTCCGAGGACGTCGTCCACGCCATCGAGGCCCATCACAACGAGGTCGATCCCCGCACCGTCGAAGCCGTCCTCACCCAGGCCGCCGACGCGATCTCCGGCGGCCGCCCCGGCGCCCGCCGCGAATCCCTGGAGAGCTACGTCCGCCGCCTCAAGCGCCTGGAGCAGATCGCCGCCGCCCAGCCCGGCGTCGTCAAGGTCTTCGCCATGCAGGCCGGCCGCGAGGTGCGGGTGATGGTGCGCCCCGACGACGTCGACGACGTCCAGGCCCAGGTCATCGCCCGCGACGTCGCCAAACAGGTCGAGGAGGAACTCACCTACCCCGGCCAGATCCGCATCACCGTCGTCCGCGAGTCCCGCGCCACCGAGTACGCCCGCTGAACGGGCGGCCCCGGCGGACCGCTGACCCGGCGAACCGGCGACCGCCGATCAGTGCGGAACGGGGTCCTCGACCGGGGACGGAGGGCCGCCGCGGGCGAGGTCGGCATAGGCGTAGAGCTCGGTGGGACGGCAGCCGGTCATCACCGTGACGAGGTGGCCGTCGGGACGGATCAGCAGCACGCTGTGCGCCGCGGAGCCCGGATAGGCGTCGGTGACGAGCAGTTCGGCCCGCTGGGGGAGTGCGGAGACCGCCTTGGCGAGCCGGGGCATGAGGCCCGCGGTGAGCCAGTGCCGGCTCTCCCACACCCCGGTGCCCGGCGCGACGAGGACGACCAGCAGATCCCGGCCCAGGTGCTCGTACAGATGGCCCTGGGAGCCGTCGAGGGCCGTGACGGGGACGTCGGCCACGGCTCCGCCGGGTGGTGTGGCGCAGGCGGCGATCAGGGGCGACGGCGCGTCGGCGGGGCCGCCCACGGTGGGCGGGGCGGAGCCGCGCGGCGCCGGCAGGGCCAGCGGGGACCGGGCGTAGACCGGCGAGGCCCCGAGGGGACCGCGTCCGATGTGGCTGTCGGTGAGGAGTTCGGCGTACCGCCGGGCGGAGCCGGACAGCACCGAGCGCCGCACCGTGTGCCAGACGCCGTTGGCCCGCAGCAGCGGCAGCACCTGGTCGGTGGCGCGCAGCCGGGCGCCGACCGCGCCGCGCCGTTCGGCCTGATAGCTGTCGAGCAGCGTGTCGGAGGCGCCGTGGTGCCAGGCCAGCGACAGTTTCCAGCCGAGGTTGTCCGCGTCCCGCAGGCCCTCCTCGACGCTCTGCGCGCCGAGCGCGCCCGTCAGGTGGGCCGCGTCGCCCGCGAGGAAGACCCGTCCCGTGCGCCAGCGCCGGGCGAGCCGCTGGTGCACCGGGTACTCGGCGGAGCCCAGCAGCTCGTACGGCGGAACGCTTCCGCACCAGGCGGTGAGGGTGCCCCGGACGCGGGAGACCAGCTCGTCGGAGGTGAGGTCCGCGCCGCGTGCGGGCAGCAGCCAGTCCAGGCGCCACACGCCGTCCGGCAGCGGACGCGCCGTCACCTCAGGCCCTGCGCCCGGTCCCGGGGGCTCGCGGTGCAGCAGGGCCACGCCCTCGTCGGGGAGTGCGACCCTCAGCGCGGCGACCGCGTGCCGGTCGACGGCGGTGCGGCCGGGGAAGCGGACCCCCAGCAGCTTGCGCACCGTGGAGCGCGGTCCGTCGCAGCCGATCAGGTAACTGCCCCGCCACCAGGTGCCGTTGGCGCCCCGGGTGCGGACGCTCACTCCGGAGCCGTCCTGTTCCACGGCGTCCACGTGCGCCCCGGGTACGAGCCGGGCCAGGGCCTGGGCGCCGATCGCGGCGCGCAGGCCGTGCTCCAGCCGTTCCTGGGTGATGTGCAGGGGAGAGGGTCCCTGGCCGCCGTGCCCCTCGGTGCCGAACTCGACGCGGACGGTCTCCTGGCGGCGCCGCAGCGTGCGCCAGGCCGTCCATGTCGCGCCGTCCTGGTGGAGCCGGGTGTGGCCGAGCCGGGCGACCAGGGCGGCGGTCTCGGGCGTCAGGACGGCCGTGCGCTCCGGGGACGGGGAGGGCGCGTGGTCGTGCTCGTCCAGGACGATGCTCGGGACGCCGTGCCGTGCCAGGCAGAGAGCGAGGGCGAGTCCGGTCGGACCCGCCCCCGCGATGATCACCGGGTCCACGGTGCGGTCCCGGGAAGATGTGCAGTCACATTGCGTATGCAACCCACTGCGGGTGCGTGCGTCAAGTGACGACACCTGGCGGGGGGTGGTGCGCCTGGCGCACCGTCACTCCGCCGCGGCTTCCACGGCCTTGATGTCACCGGCCCTGGGCGGGGCGCCCTTGCGGCTGCGGCGGCCCTGGCGCTCGATCCAGTTGGCCAGCGCGCTCAGCGCGAGGCACATCGCGATGTAGATCGGCCCGATCACGATGATCATCGGGATGAAGGGGAAGCCGGCGCTGTTCTTGGCGATGAGGTTGCCGGTGTAGAGCAGCTCCTCGTAGGTGATGATGTAGCCGAGCGAGGTGTCCTTGAGGGTGACGACCACCTGGCTGATGATCGAGGGCAGCATCGCCCGGACCGCCTGCGGGATCAGTACGGAGACCATGACCTGCGTCTTGCGCAGGCCGATGGCGTACGCCGCCTCGCGCTGCCCCTTGGGCACGGCGTTGATGCCGGCCCGGAAGATCTCGGCCTGCACGGAGCCGTTGTAGAGGGTCAGGCCGATCACCAGGGCCCACAGCGGGGCGGAGGTGAAGACGCCGACGTACAGGGCGAAGATCATGATGAGCAGCGGCATCGCGCGGAAGAACTCCACGACGACGGTGGCCGTCCAGCGCACCGGCGCGTGGTCGGAGAGCCGCCCGGCGGCCAGCAGCGCGCCCAGCACCAGGGACAGGACCACGGCCAGCGCGAAGGCCTTCAGCGTGGCGAGCAGGCCGTCGACGATCCGCTGCTGGATGTCGGTGTACTGGAAGGGCTCCCACAGGTACGAGGCGAACTGCCCCGACGCGTCGAGGCGCCGGTAGACGAACCACAGCAGGACGAGGATCGCCAGCGCGGCGACCGCGCCGAAGACCCGGTTGCGGAGCCTGGCCCGCGGGCCGGGCGCGTCGAAGAGGACGTTCGCGCTCATCGGGCCACCGCCAGCCGGTTCTCGAGCAGCCGGAAGACGGCGCTGATGAAGAGGGTGATGATCAGGTAGGCGACGGCCACCCAGATGAAGATGAGGAAGATGTTGTAGCCCTTCTCACCGAGCGTCTTCTGGACGCTGAACAGCTCGAAGACGCTGAAGCCGCCGGCGATCGCGGAGTTCTTGGCGAGCGCGATCAGCAGACTGCCCAGCGGCGCCACCACGGTGCGGGTGGCCTGCGGCAGCACGATCAGGCGCAGGGTCTGGCCGAAGGTCATCCCGAGGCTGCGGGCGGCCTCGGCCTGGCCCAGCGGCACCGTGTTCATGCCGGAGCGCACCGCCTCGCAGATGAAGGCCGAGGTGTAGCAGCTCAGGGCGAGCACGGCGAGCTGGAAGAAGCTCCAGGTGTTCAGCCCGAGCCGGGGCAGCACGAGCGCCGCGACGAAGAAGAGCAGGGTCAGCGGGGTGTTCCGCAGCAGCGTGACCCACACCGCGCCGAACCAGCGCAGCGGGGGCACGGGGGACACCCGGAAAGCGGCCATGATCACCCCGAGCACCAGGGCGATCGCCCCGCTGAGCGCGGTCAGTTCGACCGTGCCGAGGAACCCCTCGCGGAAGAGCGCGAAGTTGTCCAGCAGTACGTTCATCGATTCTCCGAAACCGATTCTCCGAAAGGGGTGCGCCGGCGGCCGCGCCGGGCCGCCGGCGCGTCAGGCTCAAGGGCTCGGGCTGTGCCGGGGGAAGGACGGGACCCGCGTGGGGGCCGGGTCCCGTCCGGAACGGGGAGGGTCAGGACTGGAGTTGGGGGATCTCCGCGCTCACGCCGGACTTGCCGAGCGTGGCGTCGTAGGCCTTCTTCCAGTCGCCGTTGTCCTCGTGGTTCTTCAGGGCCTCGGTGACCGCCTTCTGCAGGACGGTGTCGTCCTTGAGCAGGCCGACGCCGTAGGGCTCCTCGGAGAACGGCTTGCCGACGACCTCCAGGTTGGCCGGGTCCTGCGCGGCGTAGCCCTTGAGGATGGCGTCGTCGGTGGTGACCGCGTCGACCTGGCCGGAGGCGAGGTTCTGCACGCACAGCGAGTAGGAGTCGTACTCGACGGTCTTGGCGCCGTAGCCGCCGTCCTTGATCCGCTGGATCGAGGTTGAGCCGGTGGCCGAGCAGACCTTCTTGCCCTTGAGGTCGTCGGTGCTCTTGATGCCGCCGCCCTTCTTGACCAGGAGGTCCTGGCCCGCGACGAAGTACGGGCCGGCGAAGGAGATCTGCTTCTTGCGCTCGTCGTTGATCGTGTAGGTGCCGACGTAGTAGTCGACCTGGCCGCCGGAGATGGCGGTCTCGCGGTTGGCCGACTGGATCGTCTTGAACTCGATCTTGCTCTCGTCGAAGCCGAGGTCGGCGGCGACCATCTTGGCGATCTCGATGTCGAAGCCGGAGTACTTCTTGCTGCCGGGGTCCTGGTAGCCCAGGTTCGGCTGGTCGGCCTTGACGCCGATGACGAGCTTGCCGTCCTTCTTGATCCGGTCCCAGGTCTTGGACCCGGCCAGGTCCACGCCGGTCTTGACGGTGTACGAGGGCAGTTCGGCGGCGGCGGCGCTGCTGGAGCCGCCCGTCGGCGCGCTGGAGGAGGGCGAGCCCTCCTTGCCGCACGCGGTGGCGGTCGCGGTCAGTGCCAGGACGGCGAGTCCGGCGGCGGCGGTGGTACGGAACCTCATCGTCATCATCCTTAGGTCGGCAAACCTCAGTGGTGGAGGATCTTCGAAAGGAAGTCCTTGGCCCGGTCGCTCCGGGGATTGCTGAAGAACTGGTCCGGACTCGCCTGCTCGACGATCCGGCCGTCGGCCATGAAGACCACCCGGTTGGCGGCGGACCGCGCGAAGCCCATCTCGTGGGTGACGACGACCATCGTCATTCCGTCGCGGGCGAGCTGCTGCATGACCTCCAGCACCTCGTTGATCATTTCCGGGTCCAGCGCCGAGGTCGGCTCGTCGAAGAGCATCACCTTCGGCTCCATCGCCAGCGCGCGGGCGATGGCGACGCGCTGCTGCTGGCCGCCGGAGAGCTGGGCCGGGTACTTGTCCGCCTGGCTGCCCACGCCCACCCGGTCCAGCAGGGTGCGGGCGCGTTCCTCGGCGGACTTCTTGTCGGTCTTCCGGACCTTGACCTGCCCGAGGGTCACGTTCTCGAGCACGGTCTTGTGCGCGAAGAGGTTGAAGGACTGGAACACCATGCCGACGTCGGCGCGCAGCCGGGCGAGCTCCTTGCCCTCGGCGGGCAGCGGCTTGCCGTCGACGCTGATGCGGCCGGTGTCGATGGTCTCCAGCCGGTTGACGGCGCGGCACAGGGTCGACTTCCCGGACCCGGAGGGGCCGATGACGACCACGACCTCGCCGCGTCCGATGCTCAGGTTGATGTCCTGGAGCACGTGCAGAGCGCCGAAGTGCTTGTTCACGCCCTCCAGCACGACCAGGGCGTCGGCCGTGGCCGTGACGTCCTCGGTCACCGGAACCTCCGTCATCGGCGTGTGCTCCATCCTCGTCGGTTGACTCATCGGTTGACCAGACCTTGAAGATCGACCCTATTGACATCGGAGGAACCGAGTCACCCGATCTGAGGGGAACTTGAGCATCACGATCCGATTACCGATGGACACAATTCCTGCACGCTGGGTGAGCGCGCGGCCCGGTGGAGCGTACCGGCTCCGTAACAGTCGGCCCGTGGCGCCCGGAGCCGCTTGACGCGCGCGGCGCCGATCCGCGTGGATGCGGGGGATGGGTCATCATGGCCGGAACATGGAGGCCCGGCGGCGGGAGGTGAACGGATGAGGCTGCTGCTCGTGGAGGACGACCACCGGGTCGCCGCCGCGCTGGCCGCCGTGCTCGGCAAGCACGGACTGCAGGTCACCCATGCCCGCAGCGGCGAGGAGGCCCTGCACGCCCTGCTGCCGGACCACGGTCCGGCCTACGACGTGGTCCTGCTCGACCTCGGCCTGCCCGACCAGGACGGCTTCGAGGTGTGCAGCAGGATCCGGCTGCGCACCGGCATTCCCGTGATCATGGTCACCGCCCGCGCCGACGTGCGCTCCCGTATCCACGGCCTCAACCTGGGCGCCGACGACTACGTGGTGAAGCCGTACGACACCGGGGAACTGCTCGCCCGCATCCACGCCGTCTGCCGCCGCAAGGCCCAGGAGGCGCCCGCCGCCGAGGGCGAGGGCGGCGAGACCGCCGTGGACGGCGGGCCGATCCGGCTCGGCCCGGTCTGCCTGGAGCCGGCCACCCGCAAGGTCACCGTCGGCGAGGAGCCGGTGGCCCTGACCCGCAAGGAGTTCGACCTGCTGGCGATGCTCGCGCAGCGGCCCGGTGTGGTGTTCCGCCGCGAGCAGATCATCAGCGAGGTGTGGCGGACGAGCTGGGAGGGGACCGGGCGCACGCTGGAGGTGCATGTGGCGTCGCTGCGCTCCAAGCTGCGCCTGCCGTCCCTGATCGAGACCGTGCGCGGGGTCGGCTACCGGCTCGTCGTGCCGCCCTCCTAGGAGCCCCGCCCGGTGCGCACCCGGCTGCTTCCCCTGCTCATCGTGCTCATGGCCGGTGTGCTGCTGGCGCTCGGGTTCCCGCTCGCCGCCAGCCTGGCCGCGGCCCAGCAGCAGCGGGTCGTCGTCGACCGCATCGACGACACCGCGCGCTTCGCCGCGCTCGCCCAGTACGTCAACACCGACACCGGCGGTGAGCGCGAGGGCACGCTCAAGGCCGACCTGCTGCAGTACCAGCAGGTGTACGGCATCCGGGCCGGTGTCTTCGGCCGCGACGGGCGGCCGATCGCCTCCGCGCCGGCGGGCTGGCTGCTGCCGGAGGGCGGCGAGGCCAGGACGGCGTACCGCGAGGCGCTGGCCGGGCGCCGCAGCCACGACCCCCGCCAGATCTGGCCCTGGCAGCACCGCCGGCTGCCGGTGGCCTCCCCGGTGGTGCGCGACGGCGACGTCGTGGCGGTCGTGCTCACCGACTCGCCGACCGGCGCGATGCGTTCGCGCATCCTGCGCGGCTGGCTGCTGCTGGCCGCGGGCGAACTCGCCGCCATGGCTGTCGCCGTGGTGGCGGCCATCCGGCTGACCGGCTGGGTGCTGCGCCCGGTCCGGGTGCTCGACCGGGTCACCCACGACATCGCGACCGGCCGCATGAAGTCCCGTGTCGCGGCCGCCGGCGGGCCGCCCGAACTGCGGCGGCTGGCCCGTTCCTTCAACGAGATGGCCGACAACGTCGAGGAAGTCCTCGACCAGCAGCGGGCCTTCGTCGCCGATGCCTCGCACCAGTTGCGCAACCCGCTGTCCGCGCTGCTGCTGCGGATCGAGCTGCTCGGCCTGGAACTCCCCGAGGGCCACGAGGAGATCGCCTCGGTCCAGGAGGAGGGCAAGCGCCTGGCCTCCGTCCTGGACGACCTGCTGGGCCTGGCCACCGCAGAGCACGCCGAGGCGCACCTCGCCCTCGCCGACGTCGCCGCCCTCACCGCGGAACGTGTCGAGGCCTGGCGGCCGGTCGCGGACCGCGAGGGGGTGGAGCTGTCCTACGACGGTGTCGCGGCGGCCACCGGGTGGGCGGACCGGGTCGCGCTGTCCAGCGCGCTGGACGCCGTCATCGACAACGCCCTGAAGTTCACCCCGAGCGGTGAACGGGTGCGCGTCGGCACCGCCGTGGCGACCCGTCCCGGCCGGGTCGAGATCACCGTGTCGGACGGCGGCCCCGGCCTGCACGGGGACGAACTCGCGCGCATCGGCGACCGGTTCTGGCGCAGCCCGCGCCACCAGAACGTGGACGGCTCCGGGCTGGGGCTGTCCATCGCGCGGGTCCTGCTCACCCAGGGCGGCGGCGGCATCTCCTACGCCCCGAACGAGCCGCACGGGCTGCGCGTGACGCTCACCGTGCCCCGAACGGCTCCCTGAGGCCCGGACCGGCCTGACGGGCCAGCGGGTTGGACCCTATGGAGTTGTGGATGCTGAAGTTGACGGCGTCCGAGCGGTAGCGGTCGTCCGACCACTCGACGGGGCGGCCCTTCTGAGTCGTCGTCACCCGCCGCACGCGCAGCAGCGGGCTGCCGCGGCGCACACCGAGCAGTTCGGCGTCCTTGGTGCCGGCCGAGACGGCGTCGATCAGATGCTCGCCGTAGGCGAAGACCAGGCCGGTGTCGTCGTACAGCCGCTGGGTCACCGACTCGCAGTCCGGCTCTATGCGCCGCACCGCGGGCGCGATCCAGTCCGCGTACACCGTGCGCTCGACCAGGACGCGCTCGCCGTCCAGGCCGCGCACACGCAGGACGTACAGCACATCGGTGCCCGCGCGCAGGTGCAGGCGGGCGGCGTCCTCGGTGCCGGCCGGCCGGGTCTCGGCGGAGACCACCTCGCCGGAGGCTGCGCGGCCCATGGCGCGGGCCCACTGGGCGAAGCTGCGCAGCTCCGCGAAGCTCTGGCTGCGGCGGCTGGCCAGGACGACCCGGCGGGCGCCCTGCCGGGAGCCGATCAGGCCCTCGGCGGTGAGCGCCGCGATCGCCTGCCGCACCGTGCCGCGCGAGACGCCGTGGCGGGCGGCCAGTTCGGTCTCCGGGGGCAGCAGGGCACCGACCGTGTACTGCTCGTCGTCGATGGCCCGCCGCAGCTCCTCGGCGATCTCCTCGTGCCGCGCCGTCACCACGTCCCCTTCCGTTCATTCGCCTGCCGTCTGCGCACAACAGGGGTCAGCGTAGACGAGCCGGATTGTTTCCGTCCGTGCGGGCATCGGTCAACTCCCTGACGAGACAAATCGGTTGTCATCAGCGACGTACTGTCCTTCGGCAGCTGTCCGGGGTTCTCGTTGCGTTAACGGAAAGGACATGGATGCCGGGCCTACTGGGGTCCACTTGTTCAAACAAGTGATGCCGGTCCTCGTACCCCCAGGACCCGACACCCCTACCCAGGAGAGTTCCGTGCCCGCGTCCCTCCCGAAGGCGGCAGCCGTCGCCGCCGGTCTTGCCCTGACCGCGCTGGCCCTCAGCGCCTGTGGCTCCGCCCCCGCCTCCCAGACCTCCGCCGACGGCAAGAACGCCGCCACCGCGACCTCCGCCGAGGACTTCGGTGGCATGGACGCCCTCGTGGCCGCCGCCAAGAAGGAGGGCACCCTCAACGCGATCGCCCTGCCCCGCGACTGGGCCAACTACGGCGAGCTGATCGACGGCTTCACCAAGAAGTACGGGATCAAGATCAACGACGAGACCCCGGACGCCGCCAGCCAGGACGAGATCAACGCCGTCACCTCCCGCAAGGGCCAGGACCGCGCCCCCGACGTCCTGGACCTCGGCAGCTCCTTCGCGCTCAGCGGCGCGCAGCAGGGCCTCTTCGCCTCCTACAAGGTCGCCTCCTTCGACGACATCCCGGCCGCCCAGAAGGACGCGCAGGCGCGCTGGTACAACGACTACGGCGGCTACGTCTCCATCGGCTGCGACGCCAAGCGCGTCAAGGCCTGCCCGACGTCCTTCGCCGACCTGCTCAAGCCGGAGTACAAGAGCCAGGTCGCCATGAACGGCAACCCGACCAAGTCCGGCTCCGCCTTCGGCGGCGTCTACGCGGCGGCCCTGGCCAACGGCGGCTCCTTCGACAACATCCAGGCCGGCCTGGACTTCTTCGCCAAGCTGAAGAAGAACGGCAACTACACGCCCGTCGAGTCCACCCCGGCCACCGTCGAGAAGGGCGAGACGCCCATCTCCATCGACTGGGACTACCTGAACGCCGGCTACGCCAAGGAGTTCGCCAGCAAGGGCCTGGACTGGAAGGTCGTCATCCCCGAGGACGGCAAGTACGCCCAGTTCTACTCCCAGGCGATCAACAAGGACGCCCCGCACCCCGCGGCCGCGCGCCTGTGGCAGGAGTACCTCTACAGCGCCGAGGGCCAGAACCTGTGGCTCAAGGGCTTCGCGCGCCCCGTCCTGATGCCCGCCATGGAGACGGCCGGCACCCTGGACAAGGCCGCCGCCGCCGCGCTTCCCCCGGTCACCGGCACGCCGTCCTTCCCGACCGAGGACCAGCAGGCCAAGGCCAAGGACGTCCTCGCCCAGGGCTGGGCCAAGGCCGTCACCTCGTGACCGTCACCGTCGCGCCCGCCGCCGACGCCGGGGAGAAGTCCCCGGCGCGGCGGCGCCCCGCCGGCTGGCTCGCCGTGGCCCCCCTGCTCGTCTTCGTGGCGATCAGTTTCGGGGCCCCCGCCCTGGCCATGCTGAACGGCGCCTTCACCGTCAAGGACCCCGCCACCGGGGCCTCCTCGTACACCACGGCCAACCTGACCCACTCGCTGCAGGGTGCCTACCTGACAGCGCTGTGGGGCAGCGTCAAGCTGTCCGCGCTCTCCGCGGCGATCGGCACCGTGTGCGGGCTGCTGCTCGCGCAGGCCGTGGTCACCTCGCGCTTCCGCGCGCTGCGCGAGGCCGTTCTGACCGCCTCCGGTGTGCTCGCCAACTTCGGCGGCGTGCCTCTCGCCTTCGCCTTCGTCGCCACCCTCGGCAACTCGGGCATCCTCACCCGCCGGCTGGGCCTCGCCGACAAGGGCTGGAACCTCTACAGCTTCTGGGGCCTGGTCATCGTCTACCTGTACTTCCTCATCCCGCTGATGGTGCTCACCGTGACCCCCGCGCTGGACGGTCTGCGGGTCCAGTGGCGTGAGGCGGCGCAGAACAACGGCGCCACCGGCGTGCAGTACTGGCGGCACGTGGCGCTGCCGGTGCTGGCCCCCTCGCTGCTCGGCGGCTTCGTGCTGCTCTTCGGCAGCGCCTTCGCCGCGTACGCCACCGCCGCCGCCATGGTCGGCAGCTCGGTGCCGCTGGTACCCCTGCAGATCGCCGACGCCATCTCCGGCAACGTGCTGGTCGGCCAGGAGAACGTCGGCCTGGCCCTCAGTCTCGACATGGTCGTCGTCGCCGGCCTGGTCATGGCGATCTACCTGCCCCTGCAACGACGGAGCGCGCGATGGCTCGTGTGACCACCGCACGGCTGCGGCCCGGGCGGACCCTCGTCCTCGCCTTCGCCGCGATCTACTTCCTGGTGCCGCTGGCCGCCTCGGTGATCTTCACCGTGGACGTCCCCGGCCAGGGCTTCACCCTCGATGCCTACGGGCAGATCTTCAAGGCCGAGGGGTTCACCACCAGCCTGCTGCTCTCCCTCGGGCTGGCCGCCGCCACCGTGCTCGTTGTCCTGCTGCTCATGGTGCCCGCCATGGTGGCGCTGCGGCTGTCGGTGCCCCGGCTGCGCCCCGTGGTCGAGGTGGTCTGCTCGCTGCCGCTGGTCGTGCCGCCGATCGCCCTGGTCGCCGGCGTCCGCACCGTCCTGGGCTGGGGCCCGGAGTACCTGTCCAGCACGCCCCTGTTCCAGACGTTCGTGGCCGTCCAGAACCCGGACTTCCCCGTGGTGCTGGTCCTCACGGACGTGGTGATGGCGCTGCCGTTCGTCTACCGGGCGCTCGACGCGGGCCTGCGGGCGATCGACGTGCGCACCCTGGTGGAGGCCGCCCGCTCCTGCGGGGCGAGCTACCCGCGCGCGCTGGTCGACGCGGTGCTCCCGAACCTGCGTGGGGCGCTGCTGAACGCCGCGTTCCTTACCCTCGCGCTCGTGCTCGGCGAGTTCACCGTCGCCTCGCTGCTCGGCTTCCAGCCCTTCGCCGTGTGGATCGTCACCGCAAGCGGTTCGCAGGCCCAGTTGTCCGTCGCCGTCTCGGTGCTCAGCCTGCTCGTCACCTGGGTGCTGCTGCTGGCCCTGACGACCTTCAGCGGACGCCGTTCCTCGACACGCACCGCCTCCCAGGAGTGACCGACACCATGACCGACACCGTCCCTGCCCCGCCCACCGACGCCGTGGCGCGCGCCGCCGGCGGCGCCACCGTCGAATTCCGGGCGCTGCGCCGGACCTTCGGCACCACCACCGCCCTCAACGGGCTGGACCTGACCGTGCAGCCCGGCGAACTGCTCGCCCTGCTCGGCCCGTCCGGTTGCGGCAAGACCACCGCGCTGCGCATGCTCGCGGGCTTCGAGCACCCCGACTCCGGTCAGGTCCTGGTCGACGGCAAGGACGTCACCTCGACCCCGGCGCACCGCCGCGACGCCGGCATGGTCTTCCAGTCCTACAGCCTCTTCCCGCACCTCAGTGCCGCCGACAATGTCGCCTTCGGGCTGCGGATGCGCAAGGTCGGCACCGCGGAGCGCCGCAAGCGCGCTGCCGAGCTGCTGGAGCTCGTCGGCCTGCCGAGTCACGCGGACCGGTTCCCGCACCAGCTCTCCGGCGGTCAGCAGCAGCGTGTGGCGCTCGCCCGCGCGCTGGCGCTGCGGCCGCGGGTGCTGCTGCTGGACGAGCCGCTGAGCGCCCTGGACGCCAAGGTGCGCACCAGCCTCCGCGAGGAGATCCGCCGCCTGCAGCTGGAACTCGGCATCACCACCTTGTTCGTGACGCACGACCAGGAGGAGGCGCTGTCCATGGCCGACCGCGTCGCCGTCATGAACGCCGGCCGCCTGGAGCAGTGCGCCGCCCCCGCCGAGCTGTACGACCGCCCGGCGACCGCCTTCGTCGCCGAGTTCGTCGGCACCAACAGCCGGATCCCGGGCCGCATGGCCGACGACGGCTACGTCGAGGTCCTGGGCCGCCGTCTGCCCGCGCAGAGCGGCACCCCCGACGGCCAGGACCACCGCGACGGCCGCGACGTGGACGTGCTGGTGCGTCCCGAGGCGGTGAACGTGGCCGCCGACCCCACCGGTGACGCGCACGTCGTGGCGACCGCATTCCTCGGCGCCGTCACCCGGGTGACCGTCCGGCTGTCCGACGGCACCGACGTCAAGGCCGACCTGCCCAGCACCGAGGCCGCCGCGCTGCCGCCGGGCGCGGCCGTCTCGCTGACCCTGCCCGACCGTCCCGTCCTGGTGGCCGCACGCGCCGCCTGACCCGACAGCACCGCCCATCCCCCCACACCCCGTTGAAAGAGAGCCCCGTGACCCACCCTCCGACCCACCCGCTCCAGGCCGTCCTGTTCGACATGGACGGTACGCTCGTCGACACCGAGCAGCTGTGGTGGGAGGCGGTCGAGCAAGTGGCCGCGGGGCTAGGGCACGTGCTCGGCGACGCCGATGTGACCGAGGTCCTCGGTCAGGCCGTCGAGCACACCGCCGCACATCTGGTGAGCACGACCGGGACGGCGACCCGCGCCGACGAGCTGGCCGCCGTCCTGCACCACGAGTTCGCGACCCGGGTCCGGGTCCGTACCGTGCCGCGCCCCGGCGCGATCGAACTGCTCGACGAGCTGGCCCGCCACGCCGTCCCCATAGCGCTGGTGTCGGCCTCGTCCCGCGAGGTCGTCGACATCGTCCTCGACGTCCTCGGCCGGGACCGCTTCGCGGTCTCCTTCACCGCGGACGACACCGAGCGCACCAAGCCCGCCCCCGACCCCTACCTCGCCGCGGCCCGCGCCCTGGGCGCCGACCCGGCCTCGTGCGTCGCCGTCGAGGACACCCCGATCGGCGTGGCCTCCGCCGAGGCCGCGGGCTGCCGGGTGCTCGCCGTGCCCTCCCTCGCGCCGATCCCGCCCGGCCCCGGGCGCCTGGTGCTGGACAGTCTGGAGCGGGCCGGCATCGCGGTGCTGCGGGACCTGGTGGACCGCGCGCCGACCTTCCTGGTCCCCGCCCTCACCACCCGCGCCGCCCGCGTCGGCGAGCCCTTCCGCGCCACCGTCGGCGGCCTGCTGCGCGGCGCCCCCGTGACATGCGCGAAGAGCGCCGGACCCGACTGGGCCGAGGTCTCCGCCGACGGCACCGTGACCGGCACCCCCGACGCGCCCGGCGAGGCCGAGATCACCGTCACCGCCACCGACGACACCGGGCGCGCCGCCTCGGTCACCCTCCGGGTGCCGGTCGCCGCGGCCGGTGAGCCCCTGGTGCGGCACCTGCGCGTCATGACGTGGAACCTGTGGCTCGGCGGCACCAGGGTCGACGACCACCGCGACAAGCAACTGCGCGTCCTGCTGGACGCGGACGCCGACGTCGTCGGCCTCCAGGAGACCCGCACCCACTCCGCCAAGGAACTGGCCGAGGCACTGGGCTGGGACTACCACCAGGCCGGCGACAACCTCGGCGTCATCAGCCGCTATCCGATCGTCTCCCGCCACGGCCTGCCCGCGACCCCGTTCTACGGCGGCCTCGGCGCGACCGTCCGCCTCGACGCGGACCGCGACGTCACGCTGTGGAGCGCGCACCTGAACTACACGCCGTACGGCCCCTACGACGCCCTCCACGACCGGCTGCCGGTCGAGGCGCTGGCCGAGCGCGAGGCGGCCTCGGGCCGCCTCGGCGAGATGCGCCGGATCCTGCACGACATGGCCGGCGACCTCGACGCCCGCGACACCACCCCGGTGCTGCTCGTCGGGGACTTCAACGTCCCCTCCCACCTGGACTGGACCGCCGCGGCCGCCCCGCTGCACGGCGGCCGCGAGGTGCCCTGGCCGGTCACCCTGGAGGCCGAGGCGGCCGGGCTGCGCGACTCCTACCGCGACGCCCACCCCGACCCGGTGCGCGACCCCGGCACCACCTGGTCGCCGGTGAACCCCGAGCCCGAACCGCAGGACCGCATCGACTTCGTGCTCTACGCGGGCCGCGGGCTGGAGGTCCTGGACTCCAACGCACTGGTCACCGGCGAGCCCCGCCCCGAGCCCGACGTCGCGGGCAACGCGTGGCCCTCCGACCACGCCGCCGTCGTCACCACCTTCGCGCTGCGCTGAGCCCCGCGGGGCCGCCCGGGGACCCCGGCGCCGTCAGGCGCAGTCCTCCATCTCCTCGGGCGGCCGCTGGTCCGCGAGCTGCTGCGGGGTGAGCGGCTTGAGGTGCCTGATGTACGACGCCCGCCAGGCACCCGAGGTGATCTCGTCCTGGATCGCGTCGCATATGGCGTGCTTCAGCGCGGGCTCGTTCTGGTGGATGCCCACGCCGTACTCCTCGCTGCCGAACGGCACGCCGAGCAGGCGCAACTGCGCGGAGTGCTGGGCCTGGTAGCCGGCGAGGATGATGTCGTCGGTGGAGACGGCGTCGACGTGGCCGGCCAGTAGTTCTTCGACGCAGATCCCGTACGAGGCCTGCTGGTCGGTCTTTATCAGCGGGAACTGCTTCCCCAGCCGCTCGGCGGGAGTGGAGTCCGTGACCGTGCACACCTTGCGGCCGAACAGGTCCTGCGCGCCGTGGATGGGCGAGTTCGTCCGCACCAGGAAGTCCTGCGCCGCCTGGTAGTACGGGCCCGCGAAGTCGACCAGCTTCTTGCGCTCCGGCGTTATCGAGTAGCTGGCCACTATCAGGTCGACCTGCCCGGCCCGCAGCCGGTACTCGCGGGACTGGGTGTCCACGACCGTGAACTGGACCTGCTGGAAGCCCAGATGGCGCGCGATCGCCCAGGCCAGGTCGATGTCGAAGCCCTCGTAGCCGCCCTTGGCGGTCGACGAGGCGAGACTGAGCCCGGGCTGGTCCTTCTTGACGCCGACGAGCAGATAACCCCGCTCGCGGGCCGCCTGGTACGTCGGCGACCCGGCCAGCCGCAGCCCGTTGCCGTCCCGCAGCCCGTCGGTGGCGAACCAGCCCGCCGCCGCCAGCACCACCAGCCCCACACCGCCCGCCAGCAGCGCGCGCCAGCGCCGCCACGCGGGGCGCCTGCCGGGCCGCGGCGCCGGCCCGGCGCCCTCCGCCACCGACGGGTCCGTGAGCGGCTCCTGCACCGGTGCCGACTCCGTCCCCGTGGCCTGCGGGTCGTAGTCGGACAGCACGGGCAGGGGGAACTGCGGGGTCTCCTGCGCCACGTGCTGCAGCAACTGCTCGGCGCGCTGCGCCGTCGTCCGCGCCGCCGGGTCCTTCACCAGCAGCCCGTCGATCAGCGGGCGCAGGGGCCCGCCGTGCGTCATCGGCGGCGGCTCCGAGGTGCGCACCGCCTCCAGCACCTCGTACGGCGTCGGCCCGCGGAAGGGCGCCCTGCCCTCGACCATCTCGTACAGCGTGACGCCCAGCGACCACAGGTCGGAGGCGGGTGTCGGGGGCTGCCGGTTGGCCACCTCGGGGGCGAGGTACTGCGGGGTGCCCACGGTCTCGTGCAGCCGCGTCACCTGGGCCGCGCCCTCGAAGGTGGCGATGCCGAAGTCCATCAGCACGGCGCGGCCGTCGCGCCGGAAGAGGATGTTGTGCGGCTTCACGTCCCGGTGCAGCACGCCGGCCGCGTGCACCGCGCGCAGTCCGCGCAGCACCTCCAGACCGATCTGCGCCGCCTGCATCGCCGGCAGGCGGCCCCGCTCGCGCAACTGGTCCGCCAGCGAATGCGGGTTGACCTGCTCCATGACGATCCAGACCTGGCCCTCGGCCTCGATCACGTCGTGCACCGCGACCACGTGCTCGTGCCCGATGCGGGCGATCGCCTGCGCCTCGCGGCGCGCCCGCTCCACCCACTGCGCCTGCGTCTCGGGGTCCAGCGCGCCGCGGAACAACAGTTCCTTGACGGCGACCTGACGGCCGAGCCGGTTGTCGTACGCCTCCCAGACCACGCCCATGCCGCCGCGCCCGAGCTGCCGGCGCAACTCGTAGCGGCCGTCGATGAGGGTCTCCGGAATACCCTCAGTGCTCATGCCTGTGCCCCCATCGGTCCGTGGTCGGCTACAGGTTATGGGGCGGCGCCAGGGATGAACATCGGCCCCCGGGAAGGGAGATGATCACATGTCGGACGGAACGCCGCTTAAAGGGCCCGCGGCCCGCGCGCCGGGGCACGGCACAATGCCGCCGGGAGCACGCCGGCGGGCCTACGGCTTCACGGAGCGGTAGTAGCGCTCGGCCCCCGCGTGCAGCGGGAGCGGGTCGGTGAAGACGGCCGTCCGCAGATCCACCAGCTGTGCGGCGTGCACCTCCTGGCCGATCCGGTCCCGGCTGTCGATGACGGTCCGGGTGAGCCGCTCCACCAGCCCGGTGTCCTCCCGGTCCGTGGTGATCAGCAGATTGGCCACCGCGATCGTCTGCACGGCCCGCCCGCCCTGGATCCTCGGATAGGCGTCCGCCGGCATCAGGGCCTGCCGGTAGTAGCCGGACTCGTCGCGCCCGGAGTGCAGCGCTGTCACGAGGTCGCCGAGCTGGACCAGCCTGATGTCGGAGCGCTCCGCCAGATCCGTCACGGCCTTGGTCGGCAGCCCGCCCGACCAGAAGAACGCGTCCAGCTTGCCCTCGCGCAGCAGTTGCGGCGCCGTGTCGATGCCGACGGGCTCCCGGTGCACGTCCCCCTCGTGCCCGAGCCCCGCCGCGGTGAGCAGCCGCCGCGCTATGAGGTTCACTCCCGAGCTGGGCTGGCCCACGCCGACGCGCAGCCCCCGCAGGTCCTTCGCCGACCGCACCGCGGAGCCGGCGGGCACCACCAGCTGCATGTAGTCGTCGTACAGCCGCGCGCAGGCCCGCAGCCGCCCGGCCCCCGCGCCCCGGTAGTCCGCGACCGCGTCGGCCGCGGCGATGGCGAAGTCCGCCTTCCCGGTCGCCACCCGGCGCACGTTGTCCACCGAGCCCTCGGAGGGCACGAGCCGCACCTGGACGCCCGGCAGATCGGTGCGCAGGTAGGGCTGGAGCCGCTTGCCGTAGGTCTCGTAGACGCCGTTGCGCGACCCGGTCGAGAACGACACGGTCCCCCGGGGGCGCGACGGCCCGTCGGCGGGCAGCAGCCACCACAGCAGCAGCGCGGTCGCCGCCGCGCTCGCCAGCACCGCCTGCACGGCCCGGCGCCTGCTGATCCGGGGAGCCTTCATCGGGGCGATACTGCCAGCCCCCTCCCGCCCTGGCCAGCGTGCGCCACGGGCGCCGCGGTGACCGCGGCGTCGTTACGCTCGGGAGGAGGACCGCGTCCCGTACGTCGTACCGGAGGCACCGGATGCACCCCTCCGCAGCCTGGGACCTCGGCGGCCTCGTCGTCCGCCGGGTCGACGAGACCGCCCTGCCGCCGCGGACCGGCGCGCAACTGCTCCCCGGGGCCACCCCGGCCGTCGTGGCGGCCGTCCCCTGGCTGCTTCCCGACTTCGCCCGGCGGGACCGCACGCTGCGGCTGCACAGCCACACGTTCGCCTGGCGGGCGGACGGGCTGAGCGTCCTGGTGGACACCGGCATCGGCAACGGGAAGCCCCGCGACAACCCGGCCTGGGACCGGCTGCACACCGACTACCTGCTGCGCCTGGCCGGCGAGGGCTTCCCGCCCGAGGAGGTGGACCTGGTGATCCTCACCCATCTGCACACCGACCACGTCGGCTGGAACACCCGCGACGGCGGCGGCGGATGGGTCCCCACCTTCCCCAACGCCCGCTACATCGCCGCGCGCGCCGAGTGGGACCACTGGGCCGGCCCGGCGGCGGACGCCGCCCACCGGCAGGTCCTCCGCGACTCGGTGCACCCGGTGCGTGACGCCGGGCTGCTCGACCTGGTGGACCCCGGCGACGGGCCCGTCGAGCCCGCCCCGGGGATCCGGCTGCTGCCGGTGCCGGGCCACACGCCGGGACAGGTGGCCGTCGAGGTGCGCGGCGCCGAACGGACCGCCGTGATCGGCGCCGACAGCCTGCACCATCCCGTCCAGGTGGCACGGCCGGGCCTCACCAGCCCCACCGACACCGACCCCGCGCTGGCCGTGCGCAGCCGCCGCGCGCTGCTCGACCGCGTGGCGGGCACGGGGACGCTGCTCCTGGGCACGCACTTCCCGCCGCCCACCGCCGGCACGGTCGTCCCGGACGGGAACACCCACCGTTTCGTACCCGTCCCGGGGGGAACGTGAGCACGAGCGCCTCCGGCGCCCCCTTACCCTGGACGGGTGCAGCGTGAAGAGCAGGGTGTGAAGAGCTACGAGATCCGCACCTACGGGTGCCAGATGAACGTCCACGACTCCGAGCGGCTGGCGGGCCTCCTGGAGGCGGCCGGCTACGTCCGGGCGCCCAAGGACGCCGACGGCACGGTGGCCGCGGACGTCGTGGTCTTCAACACCTGCGCGGTCCGCGAGAACGCCGACAACCGCCTGTACGGCAACCTCGGCCGCCTGGCCCCGCAGAAGGCGGCCCGCCCGGGCATGCAGATCGCCGTCGGCGGCTGCCTGGCGCAGAAGGACCGCGACACGATCGTGAAGAAGGCCCCCTGGGTCGACGTCGTGTTCGGCACCCACAACATCGGCAGCCTGCCGGTGCTGCTGGAGCGCGCCCGGGTCGCGGAGGAGGCCCAGGTCGAGATCGCCGAGTCGCTGGAGACCTTCCCCTCCACGCTGCCGACCCGGCGGGAGTCCGCGTACGCGGCGTGGGTGTCGATCTCGGTCGGCTGCAACAACACCTGCACCTTCTGCATCGTCCCCGCGCTGCGCGGCAAGGAGAAGGACCGCCGCCCCGGAGACATCCTCGCCGAGGTCGAGGCCCTGGTCGCCGAGGGCGTCGTCGAGGTGACCCTGCTCGGCCAGAACGTCAACGCGTACGGCTCCGACATCGGCGACCGGGAGGCCTTCAGCAAGCTGCTGCGCGCCACCGGGAGGATCGACGGGCTGGAGCGCGTGCGCTTCACCTCGCCGCACCCGCGCGACTTCACCGACGACGTGATCGCGGCCATGGCCGAGACCCCGAACGTGATGCACCAGCTGCACATGCCGCTGCAGTCCGGTTCCGACACAGTGCTGCGCGCCATGCGCCGCTCCTACCGGCAGGACCGCTACCTCGGCATCATCGAGAAGGTGCGCGCGGCCATGCCGGACGCCGCCATCTCCACCGACATCATCGTGGGCTTCCCCGGCGAGACCGACGAGGACTTCGAGCAGACCCTCCACGTGGTGCGCGAGGCGCGGTTCGCCCAGGCCTTCACCTTCCAGTACTCCAAGCGCCCGGGCACCCCCGCCGCCGAGATGGACGGCCAGGTGCCGAAGGCGGTCGTGCAGGAGCGGTACGAGCGCCTGGTCGCGCTCCAGGAGGAGATCTCCTGGGAGGAGAACAAGAAGCAGGTCGGCAGGACCCTGGAGATCCTGGTCGCCGAGGGCGAGGGCCGCAAGGACGACGCCACGAGGCGGCTGTCCGGCCGCGCCGGTGACAACCGCCTGGTGCACTTCGCGCCGCCGGCCGAGCCCGTGCGCCCCGGCGACATGGTGACCGCCGAGATCACGTATGCCGCGCCGCACCACCTGCTCGCGGAACGCCCCGCCTTCGCCGTCCGGCGCACCCCGGCCGGCGACGCGTGGGAGCGCCGTACCGCGGCCGCGGCCGCCAAGCCGGCGGGCGTGATGCTCGGGCTGCCGACGATCGGCGCCCCGGCGCCGATGCCCGCGGCCGCGCCGGGCTGCGCCACCCACTGACCGGCCGGGTACCCGGCGGCACAACAGCACATCCAAGGGGGACGGCGTGAGCCGGTGGGGACTGTTCGTCGAGGAGACCGTCGGCAGCGGCGACAGCAAGCGCTGGGAGTTCGAGCTGCTCGGCCACGCCGACGGCAGCCGTGAGGACGCGCTGCGCGCCCTGGAGAGCACGGCCCGGGCCTTCCGGCCCCGCAAGCCGCTGAACGTACGGCGCACCTGGACCTACCGCACGGCGGACGGCCTGCTCCAGGTCAACGAGGGCATGACCACGACCTACCTCTGCCGCTTCACCGTCGCCGAGCTGGTCGCCGACAGCAAGGACCCGTCGGTGGCGGCCACGCCCCGGGACCGTGTGCCCGAGGGGTACTGAGCCGGCGCGCGTTAGGCTTCCGATCATGCTGGTCGCCGCCGCCGTGTGCCCCTGTCCGCCGCTGCTGGTGCCCGAGGTCGCCTCGGGTGCCTCCGCCGAGCTGGACGCCCTGCGAGCCGCCTGCGCCGACGCGCTCGCCGTCGTCGCCGCGGCCCGCCCGGACCTGCTCGTCGTGGTCGGCGCGGTCGCTGCGGGGGAGGGCTCGCACGTCTGGGAGGGCGGCGGCACCGGGTCCCTGCGCCCGTACGGCGTGAACCGCGCGGTGCGCCTGGGCGACGGCTCCGACCCCGAGCCGCTGGCGCCCGCACTGACGGTCGCCGCCGTGCTGCTGGACGACGCCCGCCTGGCCGCGCCCCTGCACGGCTGCGCGGTGCCCGAGGACGCGCCGGTGGCGCGCATGCTGGAACTGGGCCGGGGGCTCGCGGAACTGGCCGACCGGGTCGCGCTGCTCGTCATGGCGGACGGCACCAACTGCCGCACCCTCAAGGCGCCCGGCTACCTGGACGAGAGGGCCGAGGCCTTCGACGCGTCCGTCGCACGGGCACTGGGGGCCGCGGACACGGCGGCACTGGCCGGGCTGGACGCGGGGCTGGCGGGCGAGCTGGGAGCGGCGGGCCGCGCACCGTGGCAGGTGCTGGCCGGTGCGGGGGAGCAGTCCGGACTCGGCGGCGCGCTGCTGTACGACGAGGCGCCCTACGGAGTGGGCTACTTCGTGTCGGTCTGGTCCTAGTCCCGCTTTTCCTTCATCTGACCCAGGGCGCCCTTGGTCTTGTCCACGCCCGAGTCGATCTTGCTGCTGTACTTGTGCTTGGTCTTCTCGTCCACCGTGTGCGCGACCTTGTCGAGCTTGGACTCGATCGCGTCGCCGTGGCGTTCCACGAAATCCCCGGCCTTGACCCTGGCCTGTTCGGCCTTGGCCTTCAGCGTGTCCATGAAGCTCATGGCTCACCGTCCCCTGCGCGGAATAGCACGAAATGACCTTTTCTGTTTGATGATGCTACCCGTCCGGGGGTGAATCCGCGCCGCCGGAATTTGCGAAACTGTTCACGTGAAGAACGACGCCCCCCACGTGATCGCCGTCGTCGGCCCCACGGCCGCCGGCAAGTCCGACCTCGGTGTCGCCCTGGCCCGGGCCCTGGACGGTGAGGTGATCAACGCCGACTCCATGCAGCTGTACCGCGGCATGGACATCGGCACCGCCAAGCTGGCCGAGGAGGAGCGGCACGGCGTCCCGCACCACCTCCTGGACATCTGGGACGTCACGGAGGCCGCCAGCGTCGCCGAGTACCAGCGCCTGGCCCGCGCCGAGATCGACCGGCTGCTGGCCGCCGGGCGCAGCGCCGTCCTCGTCGGCGGGTCCGGCCTCTACGTACGCGCCGCGATCGACGCCCTGGACTTCCCCGGCACCGACCCCGAGGTCCGGGCCCGTCTGGAGGCCGAACTGGAGGAGCGGGGCTCCGGGTCGCTGCACGCCCGCCTGGCCGCCGTCGATCCGGAGGCGGCGCGCGCGATCCTGCCCAGCAACGGGCGGCGGGTCGTGCGCGCGCTGGAGGTCGTCGAGATCACCGGCCGTCCCTTCACCGCGAACCTGCCGGACGCCCACTCCAAGGGGTCGGTCTACGACACCGTCCAGATCGGTGTCGACGTGCCGCGCCCCGAACTCGACGAACGCATCACGCTGCGTGTCGACCGCATGTGGGACGCCGGGCTGGTCGGCGAGGTGCGGGCGCTGGAGGCGGCCGGTCTGCGGGAGGGGCGGACCGCCTCCCGGGCGCTCGGTTACCAGCAGGTTCTCGCCGCGTTCCTGGGTGCCTGCACCGAGCGGGAGGCGCGCGACGAGACCGTGCGCGCCACCAAACGCTTCGCGCGCCGTCAGGATTCGTGGTTCCGCCGGGACAGCCGTGTGCACTGGCTCGGCGGCCGCGGCGAGGAACTGGTGGCACAGGCCCTCGCCCTGTTCGACCCGGCCCGGCCCAGCGGTCACAGCCTGATCACGTGATGGCATCGGGACGCCCCAGCGGCACTTGACGCCACTTCGGCCGTGCCATCATCGAGCATCGGGCTACGGTGTCGGACTCTTTGGAGGGCGCGTGGCGATGGAAGCCGGCCCTCGCAACGGACCGCAACCGGAACAGGCGGAGGGTGCCGCGGACGCGGAGCACGACCGCCTGGTCGTCGACGGGCCCCTGGAGGACCCGCTCGACGCGCAGACCCTCGCCGAGGAGGAGCAGTCCTTCAGCGAACTGCGCCCCGAGCGCCGTCTGCGGGTCTGGCAGATCGCCCCGATCGTCGGGCTGGGCGCGCTCGGCTCGCTGATGTTCGCCTTCCCGCTCGCCTTCGAGACCGGCGACGGCGGTGCCGTCGTCGCCATGCTCGGCTTCCTGCTCGGCTGCTGCGCGGCCGGCTGGGGCCTGATGGCCGCCCGCAAGGTCGGCCACACCTGGCCGGGCCTGCCCGCCCGCGGCTCCGAGCGGCGCCCCGACTGGCGCTACCTCGCCCTGTACGCGGCGATCATCCTCGTGCTGGCGCTGCTGGCCTTCTGGCGCGTCGCCCGCCTGCGCTGACCCGTAGGATCGGGGCCATGACCACCGCCGCACCGCAGGGCCTGCCGTTCCTCAAGGGGCACGGCACGGAGAACGACTTCGTGATCATCCCCGACCACGACGGGGAGCTCGACCTGACCCCCGCCATGGTCGCCCGGCTGTGCGACCGCCGGGCCGGGATCGGCGCGGACGGCGTGCTGCGGGTGGTCCGCTCGGCGAAGCACCCCGAGGCCGCGGCGATGGCCGCGGAGGCCGAGTGGTTCATGGACTACCGCAACGGCGACGGCAGCGTCGCCGAGATGTGCGGCAACGGCGTCCGGGTCTTCGCCCGCTACCTGGAGCACACCGGCCTCGCGGAGGCGGGCGACCTCGCGGTCGCCACCCGCGCCGGCGTGCGGCGGGCGCACCTCGCCAAGGACGGCGACGTCACCGTGGACATGGGACGTGTCGCGCTCCCCGAGGGCGACGTCGAGGTCTCCGTCGGCGGGCGCCGCTGGCCGGCCCGCAACGTGAACATGGGCAATCCGCACGCCGTGGCCTTCGTCGACGACCTCGCCGACGCCGGCGACCTGCTGACGTCCCCGGTCTGGGAGCCCGCCGCGGCCTACCCGGACGGCGTGAACGTCGAGTTCGTGGTCGACCGGGGCCCCGGGCACGTCGCCATGCGCGTCCATGAGCGCGGCTCCGGCGAGACCCGCTCCTGCGGCACGGGAGCCTGCGCCGTCATGGTCGCCGCGGCCCGCCGCGACGGGGTCGACCCGGCGGTGACGGGCCGTCCGCAGACGTACACCGTGGACGTGCCCGGCGGGCGCCTGACCATCACCGAACACCCGGACCGCACCGTGGAGATGACCGGCCCGGCCGTCGTCGTCGCCACGGGTGTGATCGATCCGGTCTGGCTGCGCGAGGGCGCATAAGCGTACCCGTACCCCGGGGTGTTCATTCGCTCGAACGGGTGATGCCGATCACGCTGGGCGAGAGCGTGGCAGCGGCACGTGATGGGCTCGGTAGCATCAAGCACCGGCACGGAAGCCGTCCCGCCGCCGGTCGACGCTGCCGGAGGTGCCCGCATGAGCCCAGACAACGCAGTGGAAGCCGCCCCGAACGCCGAGGGACGCAGGCGCATCCCCCGGGCGGCGGACCTGCGCCGGCTGGGGCGCGCGGCCCTGCTCGGTCCCGGCAGCCGCGGGCGCGTCCCGGACGCGATCGAGCACATCGCCAAGGTCCACCGCATGCGGCATCCCGGCGCCGATCTCGCCATCCTGCGCAAGGCGTACGAGCTCGCCGAGTCCTCGCACCGCGGCCAGATGCGCAAGAGCGGCGAGCCGTACATCACGCACCCGCTCGCGGTGACCCTGATCCTGGCCGAACTGGGCGCCGAGACCACGACCTTGACCGCCTCCCTGCTCCACGACACCGTCGAGGACACCGAGGTGACGCTGGATCAGGTCCGTGAGGAGTTCGGCGAGGAGGTGCGCTTCCTCGTCGACGGCGTGACCAAACTGGAGAAGGTCGACTACGGCGCGGCCGCCGAGCCCGAGACCTTCCGCAAGATGCTGGTCGCCACCGGCAACGATGTCCGCGTGATGTCGATCAAGCTCGCCGACCGGCTGCACAACATGCGCACCCTCGGCGTGATGCGCCCCGAGAAACAGGCGCGCATCGCCAAGGTCACCCGCGACGTGCTCATCCCGCTGGCCGAACGCCTCGGCGTCCAGGCGCTGAAGACCGAGCTGGAGGACCTGGTCTTCGCCATCCTGCACCCCGAGGAGTACAGCAGCACCACCGCGCTGATCGTCGAACACGCCGCCCTGCCCGACCCGTTGGACGCCGTCGCCGAGGACGTGCGCCGGGTGCTGCGGGACGCCGGCATCGGCGCCGCCGTCGACGTGCGGCCGCGGCACGTGGTGTCGGTGCACCGGGTCGGACTCAAGCGAGGCGGCGCGCGGCCCGGCGGCAGCGACTTCGGCCGCGTGCTGATCCAGGTCACCGAGGACGCCGACTGCTACGCCGTCCTCGGCGAGCTGCACACCTGCTTCACCCCGGTCGTCGCCGAGTTCAAGGACTTCATCGCGGCACCGAAGTTCAACCTCTACCAGTCGCTGCACACCGCCATTCGCGACACCGACGGCCGGATCGCCGAAGTCCTCATCCGCACACGGCAGATGCACCTGGTCGCCGAGGCCGGCGTCATCGCGCTCGGCAATCCGTACACCGCGGGCGAGGCGCCCGAGGGCGCCGAGGGCGAGCGCGTCGACCCGACCCGGCCCGGCTGGCTCGCCCGGCTGCTCGACTGGCAACGCGACGCCCCCGACCCGGACTTCTTCTGGAGCACCCTGCGCGACGAACTCGCCCAGGACCGCGAGATCACCGTCTTCTCCGCCGACGGCGGCACCGTGGGCCTGCCGGACGGCGCCACGTGCACCGACGCCGCCTACGCACTGCACGGCGAGGCCGCCCACGCCGTCGTCGGCGCGCGGGTCAACGGCCGCCTCGCGCCGCTGCGCACCCCGCTCAAGGACGGCGACACCCTGCAACTGCTCATGGCCCACACCACAGGTGAGGAGGCCTCCGGGCCGTCGCCGGAGTGGCTGGAGCACGCCCGCACCCCCGCCGCCCGCATCGCCATCAGCCGCTGGCTGGAGGCCCACCCGGCGGCCGGCCCCGAGGAGCAGCCGGCCACGCCCACCGTCCGCGCCGCCGCCACGGTCACGCGCCGTACGGCCGACCCGCTCGCGGAGACCGCCGACACCGACCCGCCCGGCGGCACCGTGCGGATGGCCCGCTGCTGCACGCCCGTGCCGCCCGACGGGATCACCGGCTTCGTCATCCGCGGCGGCACGGTGGCCGTGCACCGCGCGGGCTGCCCGGTCAGCGCCCGCATGGTGGACTCCGGCCGCGCCCCGGTCGCCGTCCGCTGGCGCCACGACGCCCCCGGCTCCGGGCACCGCGCCACGCTCTACGCCGAGGCGCTGGGTCGTCCGCGGCTGCTCGCCGACCTGACCGAGGTCATCGCCGGCCAGGGCGCCGCCATCGTGTACGCCGCCGTGGAGCCCCCGCAGGAGCACCGGGTACGCCACACGTACACCGTGGAACTGCCCGACCCGGGAGCGCTGCCCGCCCTGATGCGCGCGATGCGCGCCGTACCCGGCGTCTACGACGTGTACCGCGCCCAGGGGACCCTCGCCACCCCGCAGGCCTGAGGAATACCCGATCGGGTGGGGTGCTGACGCGCCGCCACCTCAGGTGCCCGGAGCGCTGATACCGATGTCTCATGATCGGATCCTTTGCGCGCCGCGGCGCCCTCACCGCGGCCGCGGTGATCGCGCTCACTGCGGCGGGACTGCCCGGCGGCGACTCGACCTCCGCCGGTATCGGCGACCGGCTCTACCCCGAGCTCGGCAACCCCGGGTACGACGTCCACGACTACGACATCTCGCTCACCTACCACGGCAACAACCGGCCGCTCAGCGCCGTCACCCGCATCGACGCGCTCGCCACCGACACCCTGCCAAGCTTCCACCTCGACTTCGCCCGGGGCATCGTGAGCTCCGTCGAGGTCAACGACCAGCCCGCCCGGTTCACCACCGAGCGCGAGGAACTGGTCGTCACCCCGGCCGTCCCCGTCCCCGAGGGCGGCCGGATGGAGATCACCGTCGTCCACACCAGCGACCCCACCACCAAGGACGACAGCGGCTGGATCCCCACCAAGGACGGGCTGGTCATGGCCAACCAGGCCAGCGCCGCCCACACCGTCTTCCCCTGCAACGACCACCCCTCGGACAAGGCGGGGTTCGCCTTCCACGTCACCGCCCCCAAGGACCTCACGGTCGTCGCCAACGGCCTGCCCGAGCCCTCCCTCACGCGGGGCGCCACCACCACGTGGACGTATCGCACGGCGCACCCCATGGCCACCGAGCTCGCACAGGTCTCCATCGGGCACAGCGCCGTCCTGCACCGCACCGGGCCCGGCGGCCTGCCCCTGCGCGACGTCCTGGACGCCGCCGACCCCGACCGCGCGACGCTGGAGAAGCGGCTGGCGCAGACCGCCGACCAGATCGCGTGGATGGAGGAGCAGGTCGGCCCGTTCCCCTTCGAGACCTACGGCATCCTCAGCGCCAACACGATCACCGGCTTCGAGCTGGAGACGCAGACCCTCTCGCTCTTCGAACGGCGCGTCCTGCTCGCGCGTGAGCAGGACGCCACGCCGGTGATGGTGCACGAACTGGCCCACCAGTGGTTCGGCGACAGCGTGAGCCCCGGGACCTGGTCCGACCTGTGGCTGAACGAGGGCCACGCCACCTGGTACCAGTGGCGCTACGGCGCCGAGAAGTACCACGAGTACACCCTGGACAAGCTCGCGAAGAGCGCCTACGAGGTCGACGGCGAACTGCGCCGCGCCGGCGGGCCCCCCGCCCATCCGCTCGTGCCCGGCAACCCCGGGTCGCAGGCCAAGCTGAGCATCTTCCGCGGCAACGTCTACTTCAGCGGCGCCCTCGCCCTGTACGCGCTGCGCCAGGAGATCGGCGCCGACACCTTCCAGGAGCTGGAGCGTGCCTGGGTCACCCGGCACCGCGACGGCGTGGCCACCACCAAGGACTTCATCGACCTGGCCTCCGAGACCGCCGGCCGCGATCTCGGCCCCTTCCTGCGGGCGTGGCTGTACGGGCCCACCACACCGCCCATGCCGGGCCACCCGGACTGGAAGCCTGCCCCCGCCAAACCGGGACCCCACGCCGGTGCGCACGCGCAGTCCCACGGCCATGCGCACGGCCATGCGCACGGCGGGCACCGCTGAGGGACCGCGCCCGTGCGGGCGAAAGTCGCGTGACCGGGCGGCGACCGGCGTGCGACCATCTACGTACGGCGACGGCGCCGCGGCCCGGCCGGGGAATCCCCCGGACGCGCCAGGCGTTGTCCCGTAGGCGAGGCGTGAGCGCCCCGCGCAACGATTCCTCTCCGAGCAAAGGATCCAATGACCTCCTCCTCTTCTTCCTCTTCGAGCTCTGCAAGCAGCCGCCAGCGCCTCCCCGAGAGCCTTCGGGCCGACGCCCTGATGGAAGAGGACGTCGCCTGGAGTCACGAGATCGACGGGGAGCGTGACGGCGAGCAGTTCGACCGTTCCGAACGTGCCTCCCTGCGCCGTGTGGCGGGTCTGTCCACGGAGCTGGAGGACATCACCGAGGTCGAGTACCGGCAGCTCCGCCTGGAGCGGGTGGTACTCGTCGGTGTCTGGACGGACGGCACCGTCCGCGACGCGGAGAACTCCCTCGCGGAGCTCGCCGCCCTCGCCGAGACCGCGGGCGCACTCGTCCTCGACGGCGTCGTCCAGCGCCGCGACAAGCCGGACCCGGCCACCTACATCGGCTCGGGCAAGGCGCAGGAACTGCGGGACATCGTGATGGAGAGCGGCGCCGACACCGTGGTCTGCGACGGTGAGCTCAGTCCCGGCCAGCTCATCCACCTGGAAGACGTCGTCAAGGTCAAGGTGGTCGACCGGACCGCCCTGATCCTCGACATCTTCGCCCAGCACGCCAAGAGCCGTGAGGGCAAGGCCCAGGTCTCGCTCGCGCAGATGCAGTACATGCTGCCGCGCCTGCGCGGCTGGGGTCAGTCGCTGTCCCGGCAGATGGGTGGCGGTGGCTCCGGCTCCTCGGGCGGCGGCATGGCCACCCGTGGTCCCGGTGAGACCAAGATCGAGACCGACCGGCGCCGTATCCGCGAGAAGATGGCGAAGATGCGCCGGGAGATCGCGGAGATGAAGACCAGCCGTGACCTCAAGCGCCAGGAGCGCAAGCGTCACAAGGTGCCTTCGGTGGCGATCGCCGGCTACACCAACGCCGGCAAGTCCTCGCTCCTCAACCGGCTCACCGGCGCGGGCGTCCTGGTGGAGAACGCGCTGTTCGCCACCCTCGACCCGACCGTGCGCCGGGCGGAGACCCCGAGCGGCCGGCTCTACACCCTGGCCGACACCGTCGGGTTCGTCCGGCACCTGCCGCACCACCTGGTCGAGGCGTTCCGCTCCACCATGGAGGAGGTCGCCGACGCCGACCTCATCGTGCACGTGGTGGACGGCTCGCACCCGAACCCGGACGAGCAGCTCGCCGCGGTCCGCGAGGTCTTCCGCGACGTCGGCGCGCTGGACGTGCCCGAGATCGTGGTGATCAACAAGGCCGACGCGGCCGACCCCGTGGTGCTGCAGTCGCTGCTGCGCCGCGAGAAGCACTCCATCGCGGTGTCCGCCCGCACCGGGCGCGGCATCCAGGAACTGCTGGCGATGATCGACGACGAGCTCCCGCGGCCCGCCGTCGAGATCGAGGCCCTGGTGCCGTACACCCGCGGCGCGCTCGTCGCCCGGGTGCACTCCGACGGCGAGGTGCTCTCCGAGGAGCACACCGGCGACGGCACGCTGCTCAAGGCCCGCGTCCACGACGAGCTGGCGGCGGAACTCGAGCCGTTCGCGCTCGCCGCGCGCCACTAGCGGTACGTACGTACGCCGCAGGGCCCGCCCCATGGAGGGGCGGGCCCTGCGGCGTACTCCGTTCTTGCCGCTTGCCGCTACTCGCGCACCGTGTCGAAGATCGACTCTGCCTCGGACCCCAGGTGCGGTCCGGCCAGCCACCGGGGGCTGTCCTGCGGACCGATCGAGGTGTTGCTGACCAGGGCGACCGTGCCGTCGGGCTCCTTGGCGAACCAGCCGCCGCCCGAGGCACCCGCCGTCATGGTGCAGCCGAGCCAGTGCATGGTCGGCGCGCCCTTGGTGAGCGCCAGCCGGACCGGGTCGCCCGCACAGTGGTACTGCTGGTAGCCGAAGCCGTCGAAGGGCGCCGCCGCGGGGTAGCCGCGGATGTCCATGGAGTCGATGGCCGCCGAGGTGGGCGCGTCGAACCAGACGGGTACGGAGGCGCCGACCGTCTCCTCCAGGGACGTGCTGGAGTCCGGGTTGGTCACCTTCAGCACCGCGAAGTCGTACGGGTAGGCCGAGCTGGTCTCCGAGGACTCCCCGCCCCCGTCGATCCACTGCTGCGAGGTGCCGGCCTTCGTCGCCCACCAGGTGCCGTACGGGGCGAGCTGCTCCTTGGTGGCGCTCTGCAGTGCCGCGCCGCTCAGGCCCCCGTTGTTGAAGGAGGGCACGAAGACGATGTTGCGGTACCAGCCGCCCGCGGCGCCCGCGTGCACGCAGTGGCCGGCCGTCCACACCAGATTGCTCTTCCCCGGGTTCGCCGGGTCGCTCACCACGGTCGCCGAGCAGACCGCCTGCCCGTCCGGCATGTCGAAGAGCAGCTTGCCCGTCGCCGGCGAGGCGTCGTGGAACGGCGTCGCCAGCCGCTGCGCCTTGATCGCGGCCGGCTCGGGGTCGGTGGTGCCGTCGTCCGCCTGCGTGACGTCGGCCCGCTGCTCGTCGTCCGGGGTCCCGTCGGCCTCGCGGAGCCGGTCGGCGTCCCACAGGTCCTTGATGATGGGATTGATGAAGTCGGCGGCGTCCCGCAGCCACTTGTCCTTGTCCCAGTCCTTCCAGCCGCCGTTCTGGAGCGCGTCCGCCCACTTGCTCAGGTCGTCGAGGCTGGTGGGAAGGGTGGTGGGCAGGTCGGTGGGCAACTGGAGCCCGCTGTCCCCGGACGACGCGGACGTCGAAGGGCTGGGCTTGGCATCGGCCTTGTCGTCGGAACCGCCGCAGGCGGTCGCCGTGACGGCGAGCAACGCGGCCGTGGTCGCCGCCACGGCCAACCGGCTTATCGATGACATCGGTTGCGATCCCCCTGTAGTGAACATGGTGGTTGCTCGCTGAAGGGCAATGCCCAACTCTGCCCGCTCATGGGCGACGTATGCCCCGTGGAAGGGGACGGCAAGGCCCGGGCGGGCGGTTCCGCCGTGAGATCTGCGGCACAGGCAGTTGCCGTGCGCGCGTGCGGTCGTTGGTAGCTCCGGGGGCGCTGCACCCGACACCGAGGAGTGAGCACGTGGCCGCCATGCCGAGCGCACCGGACCGACTGGCGGTGCGCCAGGACGACTTCGGGGACACCGAGGGCATCCTGCGACGACAGTCGCTGCGCGAGTCGGCGGCCCGGACCTATGCCCGTACGCTCCCCGTCGTACCCGTGCGCGCCCACGGGATGACCATCGAGGCCGCCGACGGCCGTCGTTACCTCGACTGCCTCTCCGGTGCGGGCACCCTCGCGCTCGGCCACAACCACCCGGTCGTCGTGGAGGCCATCCGGGGCGTCCTGGACTCCGGCGCGCCGCTGCACGTGCTGGACCTGGCCACCCCCGTCAAGGACGCCTTCACCACCGCCCTGTTCGAGACACTGCCCCGCGAACTCGCCGAGCACGGAAAGGTGCAGTTCTGCGGCCCGGCCGGCACCGACGCCGTCGAGGCCGCCCTCAAACTCGTGCGCACCGCCACCGGCCGCGACGGCCTGCTCGCCTTCTCCGGCGGCTACCACGGCATGACGGCCGCCGCGCTGGCCGTCACCGGCGACACCTCCGTGCGGGGCGCCGCGGGCGCCGCCGCGGACGCCGGTGTCACCCGGCTCCCCTACCCGTACGACTACCGCTGCCCGTTCGGCGTGGGCGGGGAGCGGGGCGCGGAACTCTCGGCCCGGCTGACGGAGAGTCTGCTCGACGACCCCAAGGGCGGGGTCCGGCCGCCCGCCGGGATGCTCCTGGAACCGGTCCAGGGCGAGGGCGGCGTCATCCCCGCCCCCGACACCTGGCTGCGCCGCATGCGCGCCGTCACCAGCGAACGCGGCATCCCGCTCATCGCCGACGAGGTGCAGACCGGCGTCGGCAGGACCGGCGCCTTCTGGGCCGTCGAGCACAGTGGTGTCGTGCCGGACGTGATGGTGCTGGCCAAGGCCATCGGCGGCAGCCTGCCGCTGGCCGTCGTCGTCTACCGCGAGGAGCTCGACGTCTGGCGGCCCGGCGCCCACGCGGGCACCTTCCGCGGCAACCAGCTCGCCATGGCCGCCGGTGCCGCCACCCTCACCCACGTCCTGCGCGAAGGCCTCGCCTCCCGCGCCGACGTCCTGGGCGCCCGCATGCTCGCCCGGCTGCGCGACCTCGCCGCCGCCCACCCCCACGTCGGGGACGCCCGCGGACGCGGCCTCATGCTCGGCCTCGAACTGATCGACCCCGAGGGCGCGCCCACCACACACGGCGTCCCGCCGACCGCACCCCGGCTGGCCGCCGCCGTCCGCCGCGCCGCCCTGGACCGCGGCCTCGTCGTCGAACTCGGCGGACGCGACGCGAGCGTCGTCCGCCTGCTGCCTCCGCTCACCATGACCGACGAGCAGTGCGAGGCCGTCCTCGACCGCCTCGCCGACGCCTTGGCGGCGGCCTGCGCGGACCGGACGTGCAGCCCCTCGTGACCCCGGACCCCGCCGGCACCGCGCGCCGCCACGCCGACCCCCCAGGAGCCACCGCATGACCGCACGCCCCGCCCCCGGGACCACGGCCACCGTCCCCCCGCAGGCCCGGCACGAGGAGGCCGACGACCCGTACGCCGTCGCCGACGCGGCCGGCAGCGAGGCCCTGCTGCGGTGCTGGGCACGCGAGACGGGCCTGCCGGCGCCGCAGGGCGACACCTTGTGCGTGCCGCTGCCCGCGACCGGCACCGAACTGCGCGTACCGGTCCGCCACTGGTCGCCCACCGGCCACCACCGCTTCGGGACCCCGCGCCCGGCCGCCGGGGGCCGGGCGGTGGACGCCGTCGCCCTGGCCGCACTGCTCGCCCGGGAGGCCGCCGTCCCCGGAGCGGACGGCGCCGACCTGGTGGCGCGGGTCGCGGACTCCGTCCGCAGGACCGCGGCGATCGTGGCCGAACGCCGGGCACGCCCGGCCGCGCCGCCCGGCACGATCCCGTTCCTCGACGCCGAGCAGGCCCTCGTGCTCGGCCACCCCCTGCACCCCGCGCCCAAGAGCCGCGAAGGACTGACGGAGGCCGAATCGGCCGCCTACGCGCCCGAACACCGCGGGTCCTTCGCCCTGCACTGGGCGGCGGTGGACCGCGCGATCCTGGCCCACGACTCGGCGTGGACCGAGCGCGGACGCACCGTGCCGGCCGCCCGCCTGATCGCCGCCCTCGCGGGCCCCGACGTCGTCCGGCGGCTCCCACCCGGCACCGTCCCGCTGCCGCTGCACCCCTGGCAGGCCCGCGACCTTGCGCACCGCCCCGAGGTGCGCGCCCTGGTGGAGGCCGGCCTGCTGCACGACCTCGGCACGGCCGGCGAGCCCTGGCACCCGACGTCCTCCGTGCGGACGGTCCTGCGGCCCGGCGCGGCCGCGATGCTCAAGCTCTCCCTCGCCGTGCGCATCACCAACTCCCGCCGCGAGAACCTCCGCAAGGAGCTCCACCGGGGCGTCGAGGTGCACCGCCTGCTCCGGGCCGGCCTCGCCGAGCGCTGGCACCTGGCGCACCCGGGGTTCGACATCGTCCGCGATCCCGCGTGGCTCGCCGTCGACTCCCCGGACGGCAGCGCCCCCGTCCGCGGTCTCGACGTCGTCGTACGGCACAACCCCTTCGGGCCCGGCGACGACGTGGCCTGCCTCGCCGGCCTCACCGCTCCCCGGCCCGCGCCCGACGGGGGACCGGGCATGGCCTCGCGCCTCGCCGAACTCGTCGGGGGGCTGGCGGCCCGCAGCGGACGGCCCGCCGCGGCCGTGTCGGCCGAGTGGTTCCTGCGCTACCTGGACGCGGTCGTGCGCCCGGTGCTGTGGCTCGACGGCGAGGCGGGCATCGCCCTGGAGGCCCACCAGCAGAACACCCTCGTCGTGCTGGACGCCCACGGCTGGCCGGCCGGTGGCCGCTACCGCGACAACCAGGGCTACTACTTCCGCGAGAGCGCCCGCATCGCCCTGGAGGCGCGCCTGCCCGGTGCCGGCGCGGCGAGCGACACCTTTGTGCCGGACGCCGTCGCCGACGAGCGCCTCGCCTACTACCTCGGCATCAACAACGTCCTCGGCCTCATCGGCGCCTTCGGCTCCCAGCGCCTGGCCGACGAGCGGGTCCTGCTGGCCGCGTTCCGCCGCTTCCTCGGCAAGGCCGCCGCGGGCGGCCGGTCCCCGCTGCCGGGACAGCTGCTGGAGGCACCGGAGCTGCGCTGCAAGGCCAACCTGCTCACCCGGCTGCACGGCCTGGACGAACTCGTCGGCCCCGTCGACACCCAGTCCGTGTACGTCACCGTCCCCAACCCCCTCCGCGCCTGACCGCGGGAGGCCACGAAGGAAGGAGGCCGCAGCCGCCATGACGGCCGCCGACTCCCACACCCACGCCGGACGCACCGGCGGCACCGGCCGCCCCGCGGCCCCGGAAGCGCCGGGTGCTCCCGCCCAGGACGACACCCTGGACCTGGAGCTGCCCCCCGAGGTGCGCGCCCTGTTCACGGAGGACGTCACCGCCGACGACCGCGCGGGCCGCCCCGCCGCCCTGGACGACCTCCTCGACGGGGTCGCCGACTGGGGCCCGGTGGACACTCCGGCCGGCACCTTCCACCTCGTCCCCGCCCGGCCCGAGCGCGACCTGCCGGTGGTCAGCCGCTGGATGAACGATCCCGCCGTCGCCGCCTTCTGGCAGCTCTCGGGCGCCCCGGCGGTCGCCGAACGGCACCTGCGCGGCCAGCTCGACGGCGACGGACGCAGCGTGCCGTGCATCGGTGTGCTCGACGGCGTCCCCATGAGCTACTGGGAGGTCTACCGGGCCGACCTGGACCCCCTCGCCCGCCACTACCCGGCCCGCCCCCACGACACCGGGCTCCACCTGCTCATCGGCCGCGTCGGCGACCGCGCGCGCGGTCTCGGCGGCATCCTGCTGCGCGCGGTCGCCGACCACGTCCTGGAGCACCGCCCGAGCTGCGCCCGGGTGGTCGCCGAGCCCGACCTTCGCAACACGCCCTCGGTGTCGGCCTTCCTCGCGGCGGGGTTCCGGTTCTCCGCGGAGGTGCAGCTGCCCGGCAAGCGGGCCGCCCTGCTGATCCGCGACCGGGCCCTGCGGCACGTCCTCTGAGGCGGCCGGCGCGGGGTGCCGTGCACCGGAGAATTCCGTGGCCGCCTGCGTTGTCGGTGCCGCCCCGTAGGGTGGTCCTGCTATGACACAGCCCGCGAAGCCCGCCCTCACCGACCTCCTCCACGCCGCCGTCACCGCGGTCGGCGGCGTGGAGCGACCCGGCCAGGTCAGCATGGCCGAAGCCGTTGCCGAAGCCGTCGACGACGGCTCCCACCTGCTGGTCCAGGCCGGCACCGGCACCGGCAAGTCCCTCGGCTACCTGGTGCCCGCCCTCGCGCACGGGGAGCGCGTGGTCGTCGCCACGGCGACCCTGGCGCTGCAGCGCCAGCTCGTCGAACGCGACCTGCCGCGCACCGTCACCGCGCTCCGCCCGCTCCTGCGGCGCGAGCCGCAGTTCGCGATGCTCAAGGGCCGGTCGAACTACCTGTGCCTGCACCGGCTCCACGAGGGCGTGCCGCGGGAGGAGGAGTCGGACGAGCCCGGCCTCTTCGACCAGTTCGAGGCCGCGGCGCCGACCAGCAAGCTGGGCCAGGACCTGCTGCGGCTGCGGGACTGGTCGGACGAGACCGAGACCGGTGACCGCGACGACCTGACCCCGGGAGTGTCCGATCGCGCCTGGCAGCAGGTGGCCGTCACCTCCCGGGAGTGCCTGGGCGCCACCCGCTGCGCGTACGGCGCCGAGTGCTTCGCCGAGGCGGCCCGCGAGCGCGCGAAACTCGCCGACGTCGTCGTCACCAACCACGCGCTGCTGGCGATCGACGCGCTCGAAGGCGCCCCGGTCCTGCCCTCCCACGAGGTGCTGATCGTCGACGAGGCCCATGAACTCGTCTCCCGGGTCACCGGTGTCGCCACCGGCGAGCTCGCTCCCGGCCGGGTCAACCGCACCGTCAGACTCGCCGCCAAACTGGTCAACGAGAAGGCCGCGGACGCGCTGATGAGCGCCTCCGAGGGCTTCGAGCGGCTGATGGAACTGGCCCTGCCCGGGCGGCTGGAGGAGTTGCCGGAGGACCTGCGCTACGCCCTGATGGCGCTGCGCGACGCCTGCCGGCTGGTCATCACCTCGCTCGGCGAGACCCGCGACCGCTCCGTGCAGGACGAGGACGCCGTCCGCAAGATGGCGCTCGCCTCGGCCGAGAACGTCCACGAGGTCGCGGAGCGCATCGTCGAGGGCTCCGAGTGGGACGTGGTCTGGTACGAGCGCCACGACCGCTTCGGCGCCTCGCTGCGGGTGGCACCGCTGAGCGTGTCGGGGCTGCTGCGCGAGAAGTTGTTCACCGAGCGCTCCGTTGTGCTGACCTCGGCCACCCTCCGCCTGGGCGGTGACTTCAACGGCGTCGCGGCCTCGCTCGGGCTCCCGCCGGAGGGCACCGTGGCCGCGGAGGGCGAGGACGAACTCCCGGTCTGGAAGGGCCTCGACGTCGGCTCGCCCTTCGACTACCCCAAGCAGGGCATCCTCTATGTCGCCCGCCATCTGTCCCAGCCCGGACGGGACAGCGGCCGTGAGGACATGCTGGACGAACTGACCGAGCTGATCGAGGCCGCCGGGGGCCGCACCCTCGGGCTGTTCTCCTCGATGCGGGCGGCCCAGGCCGCCGCCGAGGCGCTGCGCGGCCGGATCGACCACCCGGTGCTGCTCCAGGGCGAGGAGACGCTGGGTGAGCTGATCCGCCGTTTCTCCGCCGACCCCGGCACCTGCCTGTTCGGCACGCTCTCGCTCTGGCAGGGCGTGGACGTGCCGGGCGACAGCTGCCAACTGGTGGTGATGGACCGGATTCCGTTCCCCCGTCCGGACGACCCGCTGATGAGCGCGCGTCAGAAGGCGGTGGAGGAGAAGGGCGGCAACGGCTTCATGGCGGTCGCCGCCACCCATGCGGCGCTGCTGATGGCCCAGGGGGCCGGCCGCCTGGTCCGTGCGGCCGGGGACCGGGGCGTGGTCGCCGTCCTCGACCCGCGGCTCGCCACGGCCCGCTACGGCAGCTTCATCAAGGCGTCGATGCCGGACTTCTGGCAGACCACGGACCGCAATCAGGTCCGCAGGTCGCTGGCCGCCATCGACGCGGCCGCGAAGGCCGACGAGGCGCAGGTGGTCTGACCGGGGCGCGGGCCCTCGGTCTCAGGGCCCGCTGACACCCCGCCCGCCCGTGCACAGACGAGCCCCGGAACCGGCGCAGAGGTCCCGGGGCCCGGTCACGGGCGGGTCGTGGGTCAGACCCGGCGCAGCACCGCCACCACCTTGCCGAGGATGGTCGCCTCGTCGCCCGGGATGGGCTGGTACGCGGAGTTGTGCGGAAGCAGCCAGACATGGCCGTCCTCGCGCTTGAAGCGCTTGACCGTGGCCTCGCCCTCGATCATCGCGGCGACGATGTCGCCGTTCTCGGCGACGGGCTGACGGCGCACCGTCACCCAGTCCCCGTCGCAGATGGCGGCCTCGATCATCGAGTCGCCGACGACCTTGAGCACGAACAGTTCGCCGTCACCCACCAGCTGGCGGGGGAGCGGGAAGACGTCCTCGACCGACTCCTCGGCCAGGATCGGGCCACCGGCGGCGATCCGGCCGACCAGCGGCACGTACGACGCGGAGGGCTTGCCCGCGGTGTCGGTCGGCTGCGCCTGCGCGGCGTCGGAGCCGCGCACCTCGTAGGCGCGGGGGCGGTGCGGGTCCCGGCGAAGGAACCCCTTGCGTTCCAGGGCCATCAGCTGATGGGCGACCGACGAGGTGCTCGACAGGCCCACGGCCTGGCCGATCTCCCGCATGGACGGCGGGTACCCGCGGCGCTGCACCGAGTCCCTGATGACCTCGATGACCCGGCGCTGCCGGTCGGTCAGTCCGGAACTGTCCGCGCGGATTCCAGGAGGTCGTCCGGGGAGCGCACGTGCGGGCTTGGTGGTCTCGTCGTTCATCGCATCCATCGGGCGTAGCCGGTCCTGGGGGCGGTCATGGGCGGTCAGTGTGGCGCTGTCGGCGGTGGTGGTCACGGCGGCCCCTCTCGAGATGTTCTCCCTAGTAAGACAACGGTAGTTGCTTTCGAAAGGTTGCGCCAAACACACGTTCGAGTGAATTTCCACAGTTCCACTGACAAGATCAAGCGGTCGATGATATAGATCGAATATGAATTCGATTCTTCCCGGGATTCCGCCGCCCAATCCCCGTCGCGCGGACGGGATCGCGGCCGTGTGACGCCCGCACCCGCCCCCCGCCGTCGCCCCGCCGCTCTCCCGGAGTTCCCCGCCGTTCACCCCCGCGCCCCGGGTTCCATGATGCGCGACCCGTGACGATCCGTACACCCAGTGTGTCACTTCCGCCCCGCCGCTCCCGTGAGGCGTGGTGTCGCGTAGGCTCCCGTCCCGTCGGCGAGCGGCGACACGCGCTCCGCCGGATTGGCGCACATGACCCCCGAGCCACCAGATCTAGTGGTTGGATAGGGGGCAGGCCCCACAAGTAGTGGTCCCCGGGTCTTCGGGCCCTCCCGGATCGCCTATGCTTGTGGCTGCTTCGCGAGGCCCCCGGGGGTTCCCCGCGTCATAACGTCGTGCGCTCACCGTGGGTGAGGGAGGAGAGGGAACCGATGCACTGCCCCTTCTGCCGACACCCCGACAGCCGCGTCGTCGACAGCCGGACCACCGACGACGGCACGTCGATCCGCCGCCGCCGGCAATGTCCCGACTGCGGCCGCCGCTTCACCACCGTGGAAACGGCCTCGCTGATGGTCATCAAACGCAGCGGGGTCACCGAACCCTTCAGCCGGAACAAGGTCATCGCCGGAGTCCGCAAGGCCTGCCAGGGCCGCCCCGTCACCGAGGACGCACTCGCCCAGCTCGGGCAGCGCGTCGAGGAGGCGGTGCGCGCCACGGGCAGCGCCGAGCTGTCGACCCACGACGTCGGCCTGGCCATACTCGGCCCGCTGAAGGACCTGGACCTCGTCGCCTATCTGCGCTTCGCCTCGGTCTACCAGGCCTTCGACACGCTCGAGGACTTCGAGGCCGCGATCGCCGAACTGCGCGACCGGAGGTCACCGACCGACACCGGCGGACGGGACCGGGACGGCGCTGTCCCCTCGCCCGTCGCCGCCGCCGAGTAGCGCCGGCGGACAACTCAGATTTGCCGGGCACCCGCAGGGGTGTTCCGGCCGTGGAACAGCATCGCCGCGGGAAGATCGCGGCGCTTCAAGGCGTTTTAGATGTAATGCCTGTAATGGGAGGCGGCACATGACAGAGACGACGAGCGGCCCGGCACGGGGTTCCCGCGCCAAGTCCGGCAAGGCCGCGGGCGGCGCGGGCACGGCGCCCGCCAAGGGTCTGCGTATCGAGCGCATCCACACCACTCCGGGGACGCACCCCTACGACGAGGTGGTCTGGGAGCGTCGTGACGTCGTCATGACCAACTGGCGCGACGGCTCGATCAACTTCGAGCAGCGCGGCGTGGAGTTCCCCGACTCCTGGTCGGTGAACGCGGTCAACATCGTCACCAGCAAGTACTTCCGCGGCGCGGTCGGCACGCCGCAGCGCGAGAGCAGCCTGCGGCAGCTCATCGACCGTGTCGTGCGGACCTACCGCAAGGCCGGGGAGGACCACGGCTACTTCGCGTCGCCCGCCGACGCCGAGATCTTCGACCACGAGCTGACCTGGGCACTGCTGCACCAGGTGTTCAGCTTCAACTCCCCGGTCTGGTTCAACGTCGGCACCGCCCAGCCGCAGCAGGTCTCCGCCTGCTTCATCCTCTCCGTCGACGACTCCATGGAGTCGATCCTCGACTGGTACAAGGAAGAGGGGATGATCTTCAAGGGCGGCTCGGGCGCCGGCCTGAACCTCTCCCGCATCCGCTCCTCCAAGGAGCTGCTCTCCTCCGGCGGCAACGCCTCCGGCCCGGTCTCCTTCATGCGCGGCGCCGACGCCTCCGCCGGCACCATCAAGTCCGGCGGCGCCACCCGGCGCGCCGCCAAGATGGTCGTGCTCGACGTCGACCACCCCGACGTCGAGGCCTTCATCGAGACCAAGGTGAAGGAGGAGGAGAAGATCCGCGCCCTGCGCGACGCGGGCTTCGACATGGACCTGGGCGGCGACGACATCGCGTCCGTCCAGTACCAGAACGCCAACAACTCCGTCCGTGTGAACGCGGACTTCATGAAGGCGTACGAGAACGGCGAGAACTTCGGCCTGCGCGCCCGCATGACCGGCGAGGTCATCGAGGAGGTCGACGCCAGGGCGCTGTTCCGCAAGCTGGCCGAGGCCGCCTGGGCCTGCGCCGACCCCGGCATCCAGTACGACGACGTCATCAACCACTGGCACACCACGCCGGAGACCGGCCGCATCACCGCGTCCAACCCCTGCAGCGAGTACATGCACCTGGACAACTCGTCCTGCAACCTCGCCTCGCTCAACCTGATGAAGTTCCTCGAGGACGACGGCAAGGGCACCCAGCGCTTCGACGCCGTGCGCTTCGCCAAGGTCGTCGAGCTCGTCATCACCGCGATGGACATCTCCATCTCCTTCGCCGACTTCCCGACCCAAAAGATCGGCGAGACCACCCGAGCCTTCCGCCAGCTGGGCATCGGCTACGCCAACCTCGGCGCCCTGCTGATGGCCACCGGCCACGCCTACGACTCCGAGGGCGGCCGCGCCCTCGCCGGCGCCATCACCTCGCTGATGACCGGCACGTCGTACCGGCGCTCCGCCGAGCTGGCCGCGGTCGTCGGCCCGTACGACGGCTACGCCCGCAACGCCACCGCCCACAACCGCGTCATGAAGCAGCACTCCGACGCGAACGCCGTCGCCATCCGCATGGACGACCTGGACACCCCGGTCTGGGCCGCGGCCACCGAGGCCTGGCAGGATGTCCTGCGCCTCGGTGAGCAGAACGGATTCCGCAACGCCCAGGCCTCCCTGCTGGCCCCCACCGGCACCATCGGCCTGATGATGGACTGCGACACCACCGGCATCGAGCCCGACCTCGCCCTGGTCAAGTTCAAGAAGCTGGTCGGCGGCGGCTCCATGCAGATCGTGAACAACACGGTCCCGCAGGCCCTGCACCGCCTGGGCTACCAGCAGGAGCAGATCGAGGCGATCGTCGCCCACATCTCCGAGCACGGCAGTGTCCTCGACGCCCCCGGCCTGAAGACCGAGCACTACGAGGTCTTCGACTGCGCCATGGGCGAGCGCTCCATCGCGCCGATGGGCCACGTCCGGATGATGGCCGCGACCCAGCCGTTCCTGTCCGGCGCGATCTCCAAGACGGTCAACATGCCCGAGTCGGCGACCGTCGAGGAGATCGAGGAGATCTACTACCAGGGCTGGAAGCTCGACCTGAAGGCGCTCGCGATCTACCGCGACAACTGCAAGGTCGGCCAGCCGCTCTCCGCCAAGAAGAAGGCGGAGGAGAAGAAGGTCGACGCCGTCGAGGCAGCCGCTCCCGCCGCGGTCGAGAAGGTCGTCGAGTACCGCCCGGTCCGCCGCCGGCTCCCCAAGGGCCGTCCGGGGATCACCACTTCCTTCACGGTGGGTGGCGCCGAGGGCTACATGACCGCCAACTCCTACCCGGACGACGGTCTCGGCGAGGTCTTCCTCAAGATGTCCAAGCAGGGCTCGACCCTCGCGGGCATGATGGACGCCTTCTCCATCGCCGTCTCGGTCGGCCTGCAGTACGGCGTGCCGCTGGAGACCTACGTCTCGAAGTTCACCAACATGCGCTTCGAGCCGGCCGGTCTGACCGACGACCCGGACGTGCGGATGGCCCAGTCGATCGTCGACTACATCTTCCGCCGCCTGGCGCTGGACTTCCTGCCCTTCGAGACCCGCTCCGCGCTCGGCATCCACTCCGCCGGGGAGCGCCGCCGCCACCTCGACACCGGCTCCTACGAGCCGGCCGCCGACGAGGAGGTCGACGTCGAGGGCCTGGCCCAGTCCGCGCCGCGCCAGAGCGAGGCCCCGCCGGCCAAGCCGACGACGGCCCCCGAGGTTGTTGTGGCGGAAGTCGCGGCGACCCCGGCGCCGAAGACCGCGCACAACTCGACCGAACTGCTGGAGATCCAGCTCGGCCTCAACGCCGACGCCCCGCTCTGCTTCTCCTGCGGCACGAAGATGCGCCGCGCGGGCAGCTGCTACCTCTGCGAGGGCTGCGGCTCGACCAGCGGCTGCAGCTGAGCCCGACCGCCCCTGACGTGTCCCCCCGAAGCCCCGAGGGCTTCGGGGGGACACGTGCTTTCCGGCAGGCGGCAGGGCGCCCCCGGGGTCACTGCATGTTCGCGAGGTGGGGGTGGTCGAAGGACGTGGGGCAGCGGTAGATCTGGAGGTTGTACCCGCGGCCTATCTGGACCATCGGCGGATCGGACGGCTGCCGGAGCCCCACGGGGCCGGTGCGGTCGCGGTCCTCGAGCGGGATCCAGCTGCCGCTTCCGCCGTGCCACTCGCCGGAGGAGACGGTCAGGAGCGGCCGGTATTCTGCACCGCACGTGTCGCAGTTCAGGGGCGACGGGTCGCTGAAGCTCCACGGACCCCAGCCGCCGGTCTTCCAGCCGGGGGCGACGCCGTGCTCGTACTGGTAGTACGCGCTGCCCCGGTGGCCGGCGTCCTCCGGGTGCAGCGCGGCCCATTCGGCGCGTCCCCAGTCGAAGAGGCGCCGTGCGAGTTCGTCGGGCAGTTCGTGCGGTGCCGGGTACTCGGTGACGACCTCGGGGTGCAGCACGCAGGGCTCCGCCACGTAATTGCCGTAGTGGTCGACGTCCAGCGGGACGGGCGGCTCGGTGAGCACCTCGTGGACCTCGGAGGAGTTCCGCCAGAACAGGCGGGCCGCGGGCAGGGCGTCCTCGTGGTCGAGCGGGCACCACAGGACTTGGAGCACGTCGGCCCCGTGGGGCCCGGGCAGCCCCGGCACGTCGCGCAGATACAGCTGGGCGACCGGCAGCAGCGGATTGGGTTCGCTGTGCGGAGGGTGCCCTTCTTCCAGCGTGTCGAGGTACGCGCGCTGCTCCGCGGTGAGGAGGTCCTCCTGCGGGGAGCGGGGCCGGAGCCACGCGGCCTCCAGCAGATCGCGCCGCCGGCGGACGTCGTCCAGCGAAACGGGCGGGTCCCAGTGCTCGTGTGCGTCGTCGCACGCGGGCCAGTCCTCGCCGGCGGGCCAGAGCAGGGGACCGCCGACCGAGCTCTCGTGGACCGTCGGCCGGCCCGGCCGAGGATGCAGGCGAACGGCCTGCCGTGCCAGCGGCGCCAGTTCGGGGAACACGGCCGCGACGTCGATCGGCCGGGGCGGCGTGGTCCTCACCATCGGAACTCCTTCGGGGGCTGTCAGGCCGGCGGCTGCCGGGATCAGTACGACTGGAGTTCGACGAGGCCGCCGTCCGGCGTGCGGAGGTGGGCGGTGCGCAGGTTCGGTCCCCAGTCGGGGCGGCCCTGCGGCCCGGCGAGGACCTCGGCGCCGTGGGCCGCGAGCGTGCCCGTCGCGGAGTCGACGTCGTCGACCCGCAGCACGAGCATCGCCGTGTCCTGGACGGGACCGCGCGCGGGCAGCGACTCCGTGCCGATCGTCCGGGCGATCGCGGTGCGGGAGAAGAGGGTGAGGGCGGCCTGTCCGCCGAGGTCCCAGTTGGCGTAGCCGGCTTCCGGGAGCACCTTGACGGGCTCCGTCGCGAGCAGGTCGCGCAGGGCGGCGGTCCAGAAGCGAACGGCGGTGTCGAAGTCCTCGACGAGCAGTCGCGGGTGCAGGGCATCCATGCCGTGATCGTATTGGCTTGTCCTATGGGGTAGTTGATTTCCCTGAGGGGCGGAATGGCCGCTGGTGGGCCATAGGATGGCGCGGTGCTGGTGAAGTGGATTCGCTGTGGTGTCCTCGATCGGGCTGCTTTCGAGCGCGGACAGCGGAAATGGGCCAACGGACTCCCCGGCGAGCCGGGCTTCCGGGGGCAGGGCGGGGGCTGGAGCCGCAGCCAGCCGGGTGTCGCGCACCTTTTCGCCTTCTGGGAGGACCGCGAGTACTACGACGCCTTCATGGCCGGCCCGCACCACCGCTTCGCGACGCCGCAGGCGGACACGTACGAGAGCCTCGGAGTGAAGCTCTTCGAGCACCGCCTGGACGTCAAGATCGGCTTCCGCCCCCGTTTCGCGGACAGCGACCTGCTCAGGCTGGCCCACTGCAAGGTGCGGCCGGACCGGGCGGACCACTTCGTCCTCATGCAGCAGAAGGTGTGGAACCCGGCGATGGCCGGCTCGCCGGGCATGCTGCGCGGTGTGTTCGCCCAGGGTCCCGAGTCCGATTTCCTGACCCTGTCGATGTGGGACTCGGCCGCGGAACGCGGCAAGTACCGCGACGGCTCGGTCGCCCGGCTCTCACAGCGCGCGGAGCTGGAGGCGGACGTGCTCGCGGTCGCCGGGGACGTCGTCGACCTGGAGCAGTCCTGGTCGGTGTGAGGCCGGACGGCTCGCGCGCCGCGGCTCGCAGCCGCCGGGTCAGTCCTCCTTCGCGGGCCGGGTGATCACGGAGAAGTAGGCGCCGTGCGGGTCGCCGAGGACCGCGATACGTCCCACGTGCGGCAGGTCGAAGGGCGCCACCGAGACGCTGCCGCCGAGCTCTGCGGCCCGCGCGGCGGCCGTATCGGTGTCCTCCACGGCGAAGTAGTGCATCCAGTGCTGGGGTATCTCCGCGGGCCAGGCGTCGTTCATGAGCAGGATGCCGCCGAACGGACCGCCGCCGCCCTCCACTTCCACTTCTGTGTACGAGCTGTCGCCCGCGAAGGGATGCGTCTCGCCCGTCCATCCGAAGACGTCCCGGTAGAACGTGCGGGAGCCTTCCACGTCGCGGGTGTTGAGCTCGATCCAGCTGAACGCCCCCGGCTCGTTCAGCAGCCCCGCGCCCTTGAACCTCCCCGGCTGCCAGACGGCGAATTCCGCACCGTGCGGGTCGGTGAACTGCGCGAAGCCGCCCTGGTCGAAGACGGCCATCGGGGCCACGGATACAGCGCCTCCCGCGGCCTGCACCGCCTTGGCCGTGGCCTCGGCGTCCGGGGTCGCCATGTAGGTGATCCAGCGGGGCCCGTCGCCCTCCGCCATCACCGGCCCGACGGCGGCCACGGGCTCCCCGCGCAGGGTGAAGAAGGTGTAGCCCCCCGCCTCCGGGGGCCCCGGCTGGGACTCCCAGCCGAACAGGCCGCCGTAGAAGGCGCGCGAGGCCTCGATGTCGGGACTGCTCAGATCGGTCCAGCAGGGTGCGCCGGGTACGAACGCGGTGGTCTTCATTGCGGCCTCCAACCGGGGTGCCGGCAAGGGCTCCCTCTTCAATCCTCAGTCTGGGGCCGACCACTGACAATCGGGGCCGCCGCCTTCGGCGGGACGCGGGTTCCGCCCTGGTCAGGGGGGTCGGCCCGGCCGCGGTGCCCGGTGGGCGGACCACCGTGCCCGCGCGGGGGTGCACGAATTACAGTGAGGCCATGGCTCGACCGCGTCGCATTGTGCTCATCCGTCATGGGGAGTCCCAGGGGAACGCCGACGACACGATCTACGAGCGGGTCCCCGACCACGCGCTCAACCTCACCCTCAAGGGCGAGGAGCAGGCCCGTGCCGCGGGCGAGGAACTGCGGGGGCTCTTCGGCGACGAACGGGTCCAGGCCTTCGTCTCCCCGTACCGCCGCACGCACGAGACCTTCCACCTGCTGGGACTCGACCCGCGCCGCACCCGGGCCAGGGAGGAGCCCCGGCTGCGCGAGCAGGACTGGGGCAACTACCAGGACGCAGAGGACGTGCAGCGGCAGCGCAAGGCCCGGGACGCGTACGGCCACTTCTTCTACAGGTTCGCCCAGGGCGAGTCGGGCGCGGACGTGTACGACCGGGTCGGGGCGTTCCTGGAGACGCTCTACCGGGCCTTCGACAAGCCGGAGTTCCCGCCGAACGTGCTCCTGGTGACGCACGGGCTGACCATGCGGTTGTTCTGCATGCGGTGGTTCCACTGGACGGTCGACGAGTTCGAGTGCCTGTCCAATCCGGACAACGGCGAGTTCCGCGTGCTGCTCGCCGAGCCGGACGGCCGCTACCGGCTCGACCGGCCCTTCGCACGCTGGCGCACCACCGTCTCCGACCTGGCGAGATACCACGAGTGATATTGCGCACAGGACGATTGACCGCGATGACACGGGATGTCAGAGTTCTGGGCGCCATGACCGCTGATCCTGCTGATCCTTTTGATTCCTCGCGCTCCCGCGCGCTCGCCAGCCTGCGCGGACTCGCCGTCGGCGACGCCCTGGGCTCCCAGTTCTTCGTCCCCGCGCACTACCCCGCGCTGCAGAGCGGCACGCTGCCGGCCGGGGTGTGGCAGTGGACCGACGACACCGAGATGGCCTGCTCGGTCCTCGCTGTCCTCTTGGCGCACGGCGCCGTGGACCAGGACGCGCTGGCCGCGTCCTTCGCCGCCCACCACGACTTCGACCGCGGCTACGGCCCCGCGGTCAACCGCATGCTGCGGCTGATCCGGCAGGAGAACTGCGACTGGCGCGCCCTGGCCGCCGAGATGTTCAACGGTCAGGGCTCCTGGGGCAACGGCGCCGCCATGCGCGTCGCGCCGCTCGGGGCGTGGTTCGCGGGCGAGCCGGAGAAGGCCGCCGAGCAGGCGGAGCTGTCCGCGTACACCACCCACCAGCACCGCGAGGCGGTCGCCGGCGCCATGGCGGTCGCCGCTGCCGCCGCCCTGGTTGCCGCGCCCGGCGCCCCGGCCGATCCGGCCGCCCTGCTCACGTCCGTCGTCGGGCTCCTGCCGCGCAGCGCCGTCCACGCGGGGCTGCGGCGCGCCGTGGACATGCTCGACTACGACGACGTCGCCACCGTCGCCGCCGTTCTCGGCTGCGGCCGGCGCACCAGCGCGCACGACACGGTCCCCTTCGCCCTGTGGGCCGCGGTCCGGGGGCTCGGCGACTACGAGCGCGCGTTCTGGACCACCGCCCGGGCCGGCGGTGACGTCGACACGACCTGTGCCATCGTCGGCGGCATCGTCGCGGCCCGCGCGGACGGCGAGCCGCCCCGGGCGTGGCAGGAGCGCTGCGAACCGCTGCCGGAGTGGCTGTCCGCCGCCTGAGCGCGGCGGAAACCCTTCCACTGTCACGGCCCTGTCACAGACGGGCCCGGAAGCTCCTTGGCGCCTGTCCGCCCCCGACCACGGCGCATAACCTGTCGGCCACGCCGCCCCGGTGATCTTCCCGGGCGCTGACCAGCTCCGGTCCCGCGCCGCGTCATCGGCATGCGGCCGGTGGGGAGGGGTCCTCTTGTCCGACGTACCGAAAGGCGCCGCGCCGCAGCGGCCGCCGCACAGCACAGCGCACTCCGCCCGGCCGGCGGCCCATCCGGCGCACCCACCGGCCCGCCCGGGTGGCCACGTCCCGGTGCAGCCGCATCCGTGGACGCCGCCGCCCCCTCCGCCCCCGCCGCAGTGGATCATCGACAGCCGTGTGAAGGCGCCGTCGGCCGTGCCCGCCGCGGTGCTGTGGACCGCCCTCTGCAACGGTCTGGTGGCCGCCCTGCTCCTGCGTGACGGCATCGGCGTCAACCTTCTGCTGACCGCACTGCCGGCCGCGCTCGCCGCCGGTGTCGCGGCGGTCGTGCGGGGCCGCCGCCCGCGCGCGTGGACCCTGGTGTGGGCGGTCACCGCCCTCGGCCTACTGCTCGTCCCCGCGCTGCGCGACGCCGGCTGGCCGGCCTTTCTCGCGGTCCTCGCCTTCTTCGCCGTGGGTTCGCTCGCCCTGCACGGCGGCCGCCGCTGGCCGGGAGTGCTGCTGGGCGGCCTCGGCGTGTGGGCGTCCGTGGTGCCCGGTATCGGCTGGGCGCTGCGCGGCCTGCGCGAGCGCACCGCGGGCAACCGCCGGCGCTGGCTGCCGATGGCCAAGGCGGTCGCGGTCGCCGTCGTCCTGGTCGTCGTCTTCGGCGCGCTCTTCGCCGGAGCGGACGCCGCCTTCGCCGACCTGCTCAGCGGCATCGTCCCCGACATGACGCTCGGCGACTTCCCCCTGCGCGTCGTGATGTTCGTCCTCGGCGTGCTGGGCGCGCTCGCGGCCGCGTACACGGCCGCGGCGCCGCGCCGCTTCGACCGCGTCAAGGTCAGGCCGGGCCGCGCCCGCGGCCGGGCCGAGTGGGCGCTGCCGCTGGTCGTGCTCGCCGTGCTGTTCGCCGTCTTCAACGCCGTGCAGCTCACCGTGCTGTTCGGCGGCTACCAGAAGGTGCTCGCGGAGACCGGGCTGACGTACGCGCAGTACGCCCGGCAGGGCTTCTGGCAACTGCTGATCGTCACCCTGCTGACCGTCGCGGTGATCGGCCTGGCCCTGCGCTGGTCGCCGCGGGGCACGGACGGCGACCGCCTGCTGGTGCGCTCGGTCCTCGGCGCGATCTGCGTGCTGACGCTGGTCGTGGTCGCCTCCGCACTGCGCCGCATGGAGCTGTACGTGGGCGCCTACGGGCTGACGAGGATGCGGATCTCGGTGGCCGGCATCGAACTGTGGCTCGGGCTGCTGATCGTGCTGATCATGGCGGCCGGGGTGTTCGGCGCCCGCTGGCTGCCGCGGGCGGTGGTGGCGAGCGCGGCCGTCGGCTTCCTGGTCTTCGGCCTCTCGGGCCCGGACGCCCTCATCGCCGAGCAGCAGGTCACCCGCTACGAGAACACCGGACGCATCGACCTGGTCTACCTCCAGGACCTGTCCGCCGACGCGGTCCCGGCGCTGGACCGACTGCCGGAGCCGCAGCGCTCCTGCGCGCTGCAGATGCTGGCCTACGACCTGCGCGGCGGCGGCGATCCCTGGTACGCCAGGAGCCTCGGCGAGAGCCGGGCCCGTTCGGTGCTGGCCGCGCGCCCGGTGGACCCCTCCGACGTCTGCTCGCGGGCGGGAGTCGAGGGGTACCTCATCGAAGTGCCCTGATAGGGCCCGGCCCACCGCCGCCCCGGCCTCCCCTCGGGCCGGGCGGCGGGGTGCCGTCAGGCGGCGGGTGGCCCCGCCGTGCCGCTCAGCGCCTCCAGGTCGCTCCTGCGCACCCGGATGACGAACAGCGCGGTGGTCAGGGCCAGTACGACCAGTGCCACGGCGGCGTACAGGGCGGTGGAGATGCCGTGCGCCAGCACCTCGTGCGACCAGGGAGCCGGCAGTTCGCGCGTTCGCAGGAACTCCGCCTTCTGCGCCGGGGTCGCCCCGGCGAGGAAGTGCGGCACCGTCTCGGTCGCCTGGTCGCGGCTCGCGGTGCCGAAGACCGTCACCAGGATCGACAGGCCCAGCGAACCACCCACCTGCTGCATGGCGTTGAGCAGCCCGGAGGCCGCGCCCGCCTCGTGCTGGGCGACCCCGGAGACGGCGGTCAGTGTCAGTGTCACGAAGTTCAGGCCCATGCCGAAGCCGAAGATCACCATCGGGCCCAGCACACCCCCCACGTAACTGCTGCCCGGGTCGATGAAGGTCAGCCAGGCCATGCCGATGCCGGCCAGCGTCGAGCCCGCGACCAGGAAGGGCTTGGGCCCGAGCACCGGCAGGAAGCGGGTGGAGAGTCCCGCCCCCGTCACGATCGCCACGGTGACCGGGAGGAAGGCGAAACCGGCCGCGATGGCGCTGTAGCCGAGCACGTTCTGCACGAAGAGGACGATGAAGAAGAACATCCCGAACATCCCCGCGGCGAGGCTCAGCATCATCACGTAGGTGCCGGAGCGGTTGCGGTCGGCGAACATCCGCAGCGGGGTGATGGGTTCCTTCGCGCGGCGCTCGATCAGGACGAACGAGATCAGCAGCACCACCGCCGCGCAGAACGCGCCGATCGTGAGCCCGTTCCGCCAGCCCTGGCTCGCGGCCCGGATGAAGCCGTAGACCAGCGAGGCCATGCCGAGGGTCGACGTCACCGCGCCGGCGATGTCGAAGCGGCCGGGATGCCGCTGCGACTCGTTGATCCAGCGCGGCGCCAGGAAGGCGATCAGCAGGCCGATGGGCACGTTGACGAAGAACACCCAGCGCCAGTCGAGCCAGTCGGTCAGCATGCCGCCCGCCAGCAGGCCCACCGCGCCGCCGCCCGCGGAGACCGCGGCGAAGACGCCGAACGCGCGGTTGCGCTCTGGTCCTTCGGGAAAGTTCGTGGTGATGAGAGCGAGCGAGGTGGGCGAGGCGATCGCGCCGCCGACACCCTGCAGGGAGCGCGCCGCGAGCAGCTGCCAGGGCTCCTGGGCGAAGCCCCCGAGGAGGGACGCGAGCGAGAACAGCAGGATGCCGAAGACGAACACCCGGCGGCGGCCCAGGATGTCGCCGGCCCGGCCGCCGAGCAGCAGCAGGCCGCCGAAGGTGAGGGTGTAGGCGTTGAGCACCCAGGACAGGTCGGTCGTGGAGAAGGAGAGCGCGCCCTGAATGTGCGGGAGCGCGATATTCACAATCGTGGCGTCCAGCACGACCATGAGCTGGCAGGCCGCGATCACGGCGAGGGCGACACCCGGCCTGCCGCCGCGTCGCGCGGCACCGGGCGGGCGTGGTGAGGTGAGTTGCTCAGTCGTCACAAGATCCCCCAGACGATGACTAGTGAACGGCCGCGTTCACTATGGACGACAGTAGAGTGGGTCTGTTAGTGAACGCAAGCGTTCACTAGAAGCGAGAAAGCCGAGAAGGTGCCATGGTCATGTCGCGCAAGGCGGCAACGGAGCCGTCCAAGCAGGTCGCGCCGCGCCGCCGCGGTCCGGTGCTCGAACGGGCCATCCTCACAGCGGCCTTGGAGCAGCTGAGCACCGTCGGCTGGCGGGGGCTGACCATGGAGGGCGTGGCGTCCGCCGCCCAGACCGGCAAGGCGGCCGTCTACCGCCGCTGGCCGTCCAAGCAGGCCCTGGCCACCGACGCGCTCCAGGCCGCGCTCCCCGCCGTCCCCGATGTGCCCGACCTCGGCAGCCTGCGCGAGGACCTGCTCTTCCTGGTGCTGAGAATGCGCGAGGCGATGTACTCGCAGAGCGGACTCGCCCTGCGCGCCGTCATCGACGAGTCCGACCACGAGACCGCGCACTGCTTCGTGCGGATGGTCGTCGAGGGCGTCGTCGAACCCACCAAGCACCGCATCCTGGAGGTCGTACGGCGCGGAGTGGGGCGCGGTGAAGTGCGCCCGGACGCCACCGGGGACATCGTCGCCGACGTCGTGCCCGCCCTGATGATGTACCGCTCGAAGATGGGCGGACGCGAGATCTCCGAACACGACCTCGTGGAGGTCGTCGACCAGGTGATGCTGCCCCTGCTCCGGCCCTGACGAGGCGCGTGCGGGCACGCGGGACCCGGCCTCGGACCGTGCCGCGCGGAAGCGTAGGGTGGGCCCTGTCATGGTTCGTGAACCTCCCACCCACAGCGTCGAGCGCTCGTTGCGCGCGACACTCGGCGCCAAGGTCGTCGCGGGCGTCGACGAGGTCGGCCGGGGGGCCTGGGCCGGACCGGTCACCGTCTGCGCGGCCGTCACCGGACTGCGCCGGGCGCCGGACGGGCTCACCGACTCCAAACTCCTCACCGTCAAGCGCCGGGGCGAACTCGCCGCCGTGCTCGACGGTTGGGTGAGCAGCTATGCCCTCGGCCACGCCTCGCCCGAGGAGATCGACGAGCTCGGGATGACGGCCGCACTGCGGCTCGCGGCGACGCGTGCCCTGGAGGCCCTGCCCGTACGGCCCGACGCGGTCATCCTCGACGGCAAGCACGACTACCTCGGCGGCCCGTGGCGGGTGCGGACGGTCATCAAGGGCGACCAGTCCTGCGTCGCCGTGGCCGCCGCGTCGGTGATCGCCAAGGTGCGCCGGGACGCGATGATGGCCGAACTGGGCGTCGACTATGCTCCGTTCGGTTTCGGCGACAATGCCGGGTACCCTTCGCCGGTGCACCGTGCCGCGTTGGCGGAACTGGGGCCCACCCCCCACCACCGGCTGTCCTGGGCATATCTCGATACGCTGCCGCGTTGGCAACACCTGAAGAAAGTCCGGGAGACCGTGGAGGCGGGGGAGACAGGTGAGCAGCTCGGCTTCGATTTCTGAGCCGAGTTGTGACCTACCCGCCGATGCGCTGTTCCGGTGCATTTGATAGACATCAGCACATGCCTCTCATCCCCGAGGAGCCTCAGATTCACGAGAGTGTCCCGGGTTCTCGCGTAGCCCCGGCCGCCGGCCGGTCCGCGTCGACCCCCCGCCCCGTACCGGCCCCCGGCCCCCGTCCCGCGTCCCCGCGTCCCGCGCCACCGCGCGGCGGCACCGCGGGCAGTGCCCGGCCCGGCCGCCCCGGCCCCGCCCGCGGTCCGGCCGTTCCGCCGCAGCCGCGGCCGCCACGGGAAGCCGAGGTCGCACCGGCCGACTCCGCCGACGCGGCAGCGCAGATCCAGCTCATCCCGGCTCCGGTCGAGGGCGCGCTCGACGCCGCCGACGAGGCCGTCGACCTGCTGCTCGACAGCGGTCGGGCACCCGGCGAGGTCCTGGTGCTCACCACCGGCGAGCAGCACCCCTGGGCCGCCCACGAGCTGAGCTTCGGCGAGGCGTCCTACTGGGCGCAGCACGACGCCGGTGACGACGTCTTCTACGCGGCTCACGACGCGGAGCGCGCCCAGGGCCGTCCGGTCGTGGTCGTCGCCGTCAACGGCGGCTCGGACGAGGTCGTGGCCGCGCTGCTGCCCTTGGCGATGCGGCGGGCCGGTGCACTGCTGATCGTGTGCGGCGACCCCCAGCGGATCAACGGGCTGCTCGGCGCGAGCGCCTGATCAGCGGGCCGCCGCGCGGCGCAGGGCCGGTGTCCCCCCGGGACGCAGGGCCGCTGCGCCGTGCTGTTCGCCTGACCAGGACGAGGCGTTGGGAGTGCGCCCGACCCGGGCCTCGCCGTACACGCGCCAGCCGTCCTCGGTCAGGGTGATGTAGGAGCCGGGGCGCAGTCCGTGCAACGAGCACGCGTCCCGCAGGCCCCATGCCCACGCACCGTCCGCCTCGGTCCACTCGGCGCCGCCCTCCCGGCACACCAGAAGCACGGTGGTGCGCACCGGCGTACGCCGCCGCAGGTCGTCCGGGGTGACCCGGCGCAGGTGGGACAGGATCGCGTTGCGGCGCTCCCACCCGTCGACGACGCCCTCGCGCTGGGCGAACGAGGCACTGGCCGTCAGCCGTCCGTCGGGCGAGAGGACCGCGATCACCGCCGTGCCCGGGGCGGGGAGGTGGCGCTCGTGCAGGTCCTTGACCACGTCGCGAGGGCTGATCAGCAGCGGGAATCCCGAGGCGATCCACTCGGCCGGTTCCAGGGTGCGAACCCGGCGGGCGGCGCGGGAGGACGTGCCGGAAGTGGTCTCCGGAGCGAAGCCCATGGCCACGATCCTCCCTTCGGGTATGCGTCCGAGACCGGGTGCGCGGGCGCATGCCGGTCGGGGGGCTCGAGGAGCCGAACGGGGAACGCCCCCAATTCTCGCTGGCGCACTCGCGAGCGGCAACGGTCAATTGGTCGATGTGCCGGTTATCGCGCCGTCCGCCGCATAGATCCCCGCGAGCTGTCCAGCATATGACGACGGATCAGCCTTGCAGCGCCAGGACCAGCGGAAACACTGCCGTAACACCTGACCTGCGGAGCAGGCGCGCGGCGACCGCCAGGGTCCAGCCCGTTTCGGTGAGATCGTCGACGAGCAGGACCGGCCCGGGCACGGCCGCGATCGCTTCGGCCAGAGCGGGCGGAACGGCGAACGCCCCGTGCAGGGCGCGCAGTCGCTGCGCGCTGTTGCTGCGCGGCACGCGCGAGGGCTCGACGTCTCCGGTGTGGGCCAGCTGCCCCAGCAGCGGCATGCGCCCGGCCTCGGCGATGCGCTGCCCGAGCGAGGCGATCAACTGCGGCCTGGTGTGCGAGGCGACGGTCACCACCCCGACCGGGCGGGGCGGTGCGTCGGGCCCGCCACTGGCCCAGCCGCCCGGTCCGCGGGCCCAGTCCGCCAGCACTGTGACCACGGCGCCGACCACGTCGTCCGCCACGGGGCCGTCCGCGGCGTTCATGGCGAAGAGCGGTCGCAGCCGGTTGCCCCAGCCGATGTCGGAGAGCCGTCCGAGGGCGCGGCCGGGCTCCGCCTGTTCGCCGGCGGGAATCCGGCCCTTGAGGTCGATGCCCACGGACGGGAGCCCGGTGGGCCACATCCGGCGCGGTTCGACCTCGACCCCGGGACGGCCGAGGGCCGCCCGGGCGGACTCCAACGCCTCGCGGGACACCTCCGCGGAGTGGCGCGGCGCCGCGCAGTTGTCGCAGCGGCCGCAGGGAGCGGCCTCCTCGTCGTCGAGCTGGCGCCGCAGGTACTCCATGCGGCAGGAGGCGGTCGTGGCGTACTCGCGCATGGCCTGCTGCTCCGCCTTGCGCTGGCGGTCGACCCACGCGTAGCGCTCGGTGTCGTACGCCCACGGCTCCCCGGTGGACGTCCAGCCGCCGCGCACCCGGCGGACGGCGCCGTCCACGTCGAGCACCTTGAGCATGGTCTCCAGCCGGGTGCGGCGCAGGTCGACCCGGGCCTCCAGGGCGGGTACGGACATCGGCGCCGCCGCCTCCGCCAGCAGCGCGAGGGTCTGGCGGACCTGCTCCTCGCGCGGGAAGGCGAGCGAGGCGAAGTAGCGCCAGATCGCCTCGTCCTCGGGGCCGGGGAGCAGCAGGACCTCCGCGTGGTCCACACCGCGGCCGGCGCGGCCGACCTGCTGGTAGTAGGCGATGGGGGAGGAGGGCGAGCCCAGGTGGAGCACGAAGCCCAGGTCGGGCTTGTCGAATCCCATGCCGAGGGCGGACGTCGCGACCAGGGCCTTGACCTCGTTGCGCAGCAGCGCCGCCTCGGCGGCCCGCCGGTCGGCGTCCTCGGTGCGGCCGGTGTAGGCCGCCACCTCGTGACCGCGGCTCCGGAGGAACGCCGCGACCTCCTCGGCGGCCGCCACGGTGAGCGTGTAGATGATGCCGGAGCCCGGCAGGTCGCCGAGGTGGTCGGCGAGCCAGGCGAGCCGGTGCGCGGCGTCCGGCAGCGCCAGGACGCCGAGCGAGAGGCTCTCGCGGTCCAGCGGCCCGCGCAGGACGAGCGCGCCCTCGTGGTCACCGGTGCCCAGCTGCTCGGCGACGTCGGCCGTCACGCGTGCGTTGGCCGTGGCGGTGGTGGCCAGGACGGGGACGCCCGGCGGCAGGTCGGCGAGCATCGTGCGCAACCGGCGGTAGTCGGGCCGGAAGTCGTGGCCCCAGTCGGAGATGCAGTGCGCCTCGTCGACCACGAGCAGGCCGGTGGTGGCGGCGAGCTTGGGCAGGACCTGATCGCGGAAGTCGGGATTGTTGAGCCGCTCCGGGCTGACCAGCAGGACGTCGACCTCTCCGGCGGCGACCTCGGCCTGGACGGTGTCCCACTCCTCGGGGTTGGCCGAGTTGATCGTCCGGGCCCGGATGCCGGCGCGTTCGGCGGCGTCGATCTGGTTGCGCATGAGGGCGAGCAGCGGGGAGACGATCACGGTCGGACCGCTGCCGCGCTCGCGGAGCAGCGCCGTGGCCACGAAGTAGACGGCGGACTTGCCCCAGCCCGTGCGCTGGACGACCAGGGCCCGGCGGCCCTGGGCCACCAGCGCCTCGACCGCGCGCCACTGGTCCTCGCGCAGGCGGGCGGTGCCCGTCGGGTCCCCGACGAGCCGGCTGAGGATCGTGTCGGCGGTGGTGCGCAGTGCGGTGGTCATGCCCCCATGCAACCCGATGACACCGACACCGTGCCAACCGCCCTCACCGGGCCTGTGGATAACTCACTCTGAGTTATTGCGATGATATGCCTGGTTTATCCACAGGTTCGGGAGGGGTCTGGCGGAGATCCACGCCGTGCGCCACCTTCGGATCATGACTCAGCACACCGCATCCTCCCGTCCCTCGGACGACCCGAAGGTCACCCTGCGCAGCCCGGCCGAACTCGCTGCCGCGCTCCCGTACTTCGTCGGCTTCCATCCGGACGACAGCATTTTGATGATCGCCCTCCACGGCGAACGGGGCCGCTTCGGCGGCCGCGCCAGGCTGGGCATCCCCGGTAACCCCGGCGAGTGGCCCGACGCGGCGGCGCAGCTGGCCGAGTGCCTCGTCACCGGCAGTGCCCAGCGCGGCGCCCACCCCGACGCCATCGTGCTCTTCCTCGTCCAGGACCCCGCCGAGGGGGAGACCCCCGGGCAGGTCATGGAACGGCTCCGGCCGCTGGCCCAGGGACTGCGTCTGGCCTGCGGCCGGCTCGACGTGCCCGTGGTGGAGGCGCTGTGCGTGTCCGCGGGGCGCTGGTGGTCCTACTCCTGCCCGGACAGCGAGTGCGGACCTCCCGAAGGCGCGGCGGTGCCGCCCTCCGGTGATTCGGTCATGGCGGCCGCGGCCGCCTACGCGGGCATCCGGGTGCGCGGCTCGCGCAAGGAGTTCGAGGACCGCCTCACCCCGCCCCCGGCGGGATCGACGGCGGCCCTCGCGCGGGAGGAGGCGCTGGACGCGGCTGCCGCCGGGCTGGTGCCGCGCATGCTGGAGCGCGACGACTCCGACGAGGTGCGGCGTACGACGCTGCGACTGCTCAAGGCAGCCCTGGATCGGTTCAGGGCCGCTGCCCCCGAGGACGACGGACCGATCGGCGACCGGCGGGACGACGCCCTGCTGGGCGACGACGAGGCCGCCGCGATGATCCTCGGCCTGCAGGACCGCGACACCCGCGACCGCGCCGCGGAGTGGATGGACCCGCCGCACACCGACCCCGCCCTGCGACTGTGGCGGGCACTCGCCCGCCGCTGCGTCGAGCCCTACCAGGAGCACGCCGCGGCACCGCTGACACTGGCCGGCTGGGTTGCCTGGTCCGCCGGGGACGAGGCCACCGCGCGCGTCGCCTTCGGCCGCGCGCTGGACCTCGCCCCCGACTACACCTTCGCCCGGCTGCTCAACGCAGCGGTCAACAACGGGATCTCACCCGAGCCCCTGCGCCGCTACCTGCGCCGGCGGCGCGCCGGGCAGGCCCGCCGCGCCGCCCTTCTCACAGCTCGCCGCGGGCCAGCCGGATCAGCCGGTCGAGGACCCGGCCGCCGCTCACCCGGAGCCCGTCGTGCTCGTACTCGTCGGTGACCCACGTCCGCAGGCCGCGCACCGACCGCGCGGTCGCCAGCGAGTCGGCCGTGTCGACGTACATGTCGTCGTGGTACACCGCCGCGGCCACCGGCACCTCGTTCACCGCCAGTTGGCGCGGGTCGTACAGGTCGGGCCAGTCCTCGCGCCGGGCCAGCAGTTCGGCGGTATCGGCCAGCGGGGCGAGCGCCGGGTCGGTGGAGAACATCCAGGGGTAGATCATCTCCCCGGTCAGCAGCACCGGCGCGTCGTCCGCCAGCGGCTTGTCCACGTCGAACTGCGGGAACTCGCCGCGCACCGACTCGGCCGCCCAGCCGGTGCCCCGCGGCGACACCGAGCGCTGGCCGTAGATCGACTCGTGCAGCACCGCGTAGAGGGGGTTGCCCGCGAAGGACAGATGGCCCTGCACCTCGGCCAGGAAGGAGTCGGACAGCTGCGGACGGCCGGTCCCCGGAAGGAAGGCGTCCTCCAGCAGATAGTGCAGCGTGTGCGAGCCGGTGCCCGTGCCCAGCATCAGGCCGAGGGACTGGAGCGCCTCGGCGGTCAGCAGCCCGCCGCCCGGCAGCGTCACCTCGTGCTCCCGAAGGTGCCGCGCCAGGGCGCGAACCGTCTCCGCGTCCTCCGGGTAACGCGCGTAGTGGCCCTCCACCTTGCGCTCCACCCGGGGGTAGGCCGCCCGGTAGACGTCGTCGGCGCTGCTGCGCAGACCCGCGAGACCGCCCGTCACGAACGCCTCGCGAATCCCCTCGGGGGCGAGGGAGAGATACGTCAGTGTGCAGAAGCCGCCGAAGCTCTGCCCCAGCAGGCTCCACTGCACGCTCTGGCCGAGCAGTTCACGGCGGATCAGTTCGCAGTCCCGCACGATCGAGTCCGCGCGGAAGTGCTCCAGATACCGGGCCTGCGCGGCGGCGTCGCCGCGCAGCGGCAGGGTCTGCCGGTTGGCGGGGGTCGAACGGCCCGTGCCGCGCTGGTCGAGGAGCAGCACCCGGTAGTCGTCCAGCGCCCGGGTGAGCCAGCCGTCGCGGCCCAGTGGCCGCGGCGACCTGCCCCCGGGGCCGCCTTGGAGGAACAACAACCAGGGCAATGGCTCCCGTTCCTTGCCGACCGCCACGACCTCGCGGGCGTACACCTCGATCTGCTCGCCACGTGGCTCCGCGTGGTCGAGCGGTACCTGGAAGGTGCGGTCGGTGATGACGGTCCCTGGCTGGCGGTAGACGGCCATGGCTCTCTTTCCGCTGATACGAACGATTTCCCGATCAGGAACGGTAGACGGCGCGTGACCCGAGTGCCCACACGGGCGTTCACCGGGTAGCGGCGGCACGGCCCGCCCGAGCCGACGAGGAGATGGCATGGCCCCGCATCCGGCCCATCGGTCGTCCTCCCGCGCCGACCGGGCGCCGCAGGCGGTGCACGACGCGGTGATCTCCGTCGCGGCCCCCTCGCTCGCGGTCTCGGGCCGGGACGGGCAGCTGCGCGGCGAGGGCCTGGACGGCTTCTACCAGGCCGGGCGGCGTGTGCTGGCCCGCTGCGAGCTCCGGCTCGCGGGGGCGGTGCCGGTGCCGGTGCAGGGTCTGCCGGTGGCGGCCGGGCAGGCGCGGTTCACCGCGCTCGCGCGGGTGCCGGGTGACACGGCGCCCGATCCGGCCCTGACGGTGGAGCGCCTGCGCTTCGCGGGCGGCACCGAGCGCATCACGGTCCACAACACCGGGCCGCGCGAGGTGCGCATCCCCTGCGAGGTGTCCCTCGCATGCGATCTCGCGGAGCTGCCGGCGATCGCTTCGGGAGCGTCCGGCCCCGAACTGCCGGCCAGCGTCTGCGACGCGGGACTGCTGTGGGCGGGCGAGGGCGGACGGGTCCGGGTGGTCGCCGAGCCGGGGCCCGACAACGCCATGGCCTCGGCCGGCCTGCTGGGCTGGGACCTGGCGCTGCCGCCCGGGGCGTCCCGCACGATCGAGCTGCGGGTGGTCCTGGAGCCCGCCGGGGCGCAGCCGTCAGGACCGGCGTCCGGACCGCCCGCCGTGCCGTGGTCCGCGGCGCACATCGAGAGCGAGGACAGTGGTGCGGCCGCCCTGCTCGGCACCGCCCTCGACGACCTGCGGGCGCTGCTGCTGCGGGAGCCCGGACATCCGCTCGACGCCCATGTGGCGGCCGGGGCGCCGTGGCGGCTCGGTCTGGCCCCGGCCGACGCGGTGTGGGCGGCGCGCATGCTGCTGCCGCTCGGCACGCGGCTGGCCGCCGGGACCCTGCGCACCCTGGCCCGCCGGCAGGACCCGGAGACCGGCCAGGTGCCCGGGCCGCTGCGGCACGCCGGGCCGCACCTGCCCCCCACGTCCTCGGGCGTGGAGGCCGGGCTGCTCCTCGTCACCGTGCTCGCCGAGGCGCGCCGCTGGGGGATGTACGAACGGGAGGCCGAGCAGTTGCTGCCCGCGGCGGAGCGCTCCCTGCGGTGGCTGCGGTCGTCCCTGACCTCCGGCGGGTACATGCCCGACCCCGCGCCGGGCGGTCCCCTGCGCTGCGACGTGCAGGCGCACGCGCACCGCGCCATGCTGTACGGCGCGGACCTGCTGGAGGCCTACGGGCGCCCGGGCGCCGAGGAGTGGCGCGAGCGGGCGGAGGCGTTGCGCCGCCGCTTCCGCGAGGACTTCTGGCTGGACGACGGGGCCGGGGGCCGGCCCGCCACCGCCCTGACCCCGGAGGGCAGACCGGTGCCGCATCTCGGCTCGGCGGCGGCACACCTGCTGGACACCGGGCTGACCGGCGGCGGCGAGATCGCCCCCGGACTGCTGGACAAGGCGCAGACCGAGCAGCTCGCACGCCTGCTCGCGGCGCCGGAGCTCGACTCGGGGTGGGGGCTGCGCACTCTGTCGGCCGCCGCGCCCGGCCACAACCCCTTCGGGCACCGGGGAGGAGCCGTGCGCGTCCACGAGACCGCCGTCGCGGTCGCCGGCCTGGCCGCGCACGGCTACGAGCGGGAGGCCGCCGCTCTGCTGCGCGGTGTGCTCGACGCGGCCGCCGTCTTCGGCCACCGGCTCCCCGAGATGTACGCGGGCGAGCAGCGTGCCCCCGGGCGCGTCCCCGCCCCGCACCCGACCGCGTCCCGTCCCGCCGCGGTGGCGGCCGCGGGGGCGGTGCAGCTGCTGACCGCCCTCGCCGGTATCCGCCCGGACGTCCCCGAGCGGGTCGTCGCCGTCCGTCCCGTGGGCTGCGCGCCCCTCGGCGAACTGCGGCTCACCGGGCTGACGGTCGCCGGCGAGCCGTTCGCGGTACGGGTCGGCCGGCTCGGGACGGCCGTCGTCGAGGACGCCGCGGCCGGACTGCAGCTCGGTTCCTGAGCCGTGCCGGGCACCCGGTTCCACCGTTCGGCCCGCCGGCGCCCCGGCCGCGCGGCCGGCTTCACCACCACGTCGAACAACCGGCCGAGAGCGGGTCCCGTCATCCTTCCAACCTGCTGCTTATCGTCAAGAAGACGACTATGATCGCGGACATGCCGCCCTACGACCCGTCAGCTTTCCCGCCGTTCGCCGTCACCGTCGACCTCGTCGTGCTCACAGTGCGCAGCAACGCCCTGTGCGCGCTCGCGGTCCGTCGCGGCGAGCCGCCGTACCAGGGCCGGTGGGCGCTGCCCGGCGGCTTCGTGCGCGGCGACGAGGACCTGGCCGAGGCCGCCGCCCGTGAACTGGAGGAGGAGACCGGGCTCCGCGCCGGCAAGGGGGTGCATCTGGAGCAGCTGGCCACGTACGGCGATCCCCAGCGCGACCCGCGCATGCGGGTGGTGAGCGTCGCGCATCTCGTGCTCGCCCCCGACCTGCCCGCCCCCCGCGCCGGCGGCGACGCGCGCAGCGCCCGCTGGGCCCCGGTGGAGGAGTTGCTGCGCAATGGCGAGGACGGCGCCCTCGCCTTCGACCACGCGCGGATCCTGGGGGACGGTGTCGAACGCGCCCGCTCCAAGCTCGAGTACTCCGCGTTGGCCACTGCCTTCTGCCCGCCCGAGTTCACCGTCGGTGAACTGCGCCGGGTCTACGAGGTCGTGTGGGGCGTCGCCCTCGATCCGCGCAACTTCCACCGCAAGGTGACGGGCACGGTCGGATTCCTCGTCCCCACCGGCGGTACGACGACCCGTCAGGGCGGTCGGCCCGCACAGTTGTTCCGCGCGGGTGGGGCCACCATCCTCAATCCGCCCATGTTGCGGCCAGAGGTGTAAATTTCGGACCTTTCGCACGTTATCGTGCAGGGGTGATCCAGGCCATCGGACTGACCAGCGCGTCCCGCGGCGACGAAGCACCCGCCGTGGACGACCTCACCTTTGACGCCCGCCCCGGGGAGATCACCGCCCTGCTCGGCGACAGCGGCGCGGGCAAGTCGACCGCCCTGCGGCTGATGCTCGAACTCGAACCCGGCCGCGGCATCACCCTTTTCGGCGGACGGCCCCTGCACCGTCACGCCCATCCTGCGAATGTCGTCGGAGTGCTCCTCGGCGACGTCCCCGGACATCCCTCCCGCACCGCCCGCGGCCACCTGCGCATGCTGGCCGCGGCGGCAGGCGCCCCGGCCGAACGCGCCGACCAGGTCCTGGAGATCGTGGGCCTGCACGACGCGGCGGACCGGCGCCTCGGCGAGTTCTCGCTCGGCATGGACCGCCGCCTCGGCGTCGCCGCCGCCCTGCTCGGCGACCCGCCCGCCCTCCTGCTCGACGACCCCGCCCAGGACTTGTCGCCCCGCGACACCGCCTGGCTGTACGGGCTGCTCAAGACCTATGCCGCGCGCGGCGGAACGGTCGTCGTCACGGTGAGCGACCCCCGGACCGCCGGACGTCTCGCGGACCGCATCGTCACGCTCGACGCGGGGCGGCTCGTCGCCGACCAGTCCGCCGTGGAGTTCGGCCGCGGACGGCTGCGGCCGTACGTCGCCGTGCAGTCGCCGCAGGCCGAACGCCTGGCGCTGCTCCTCACCGACGACGAGACCGAGATCACCCACGAGAGCGGCAGCCGTATCTGCGTCTACGGCACGACCACCGCCCGGATCGGGGAGACCGCCTTCCGGCACGGCATCCTGCTGCACCGCCTCGCGGACGAGGTGGGCGACACCGGTGTCCCGGAGTCGCCGCACGGCGACCGCACCCCCGGCACCATCAGCCTGGCGCCCGTGCGCGAGGCGCGCCCGCCCGCCGGGCCCGCGCGTCCGGTCCGCTACGAACTGCGGCGCCTCGCGGGCATCCGCGGCCCGTGGCTGATCGCCCTCGCCGGCGTGCTCGGCTCCGCCCTCTCGACCCTCGTGCTGCTGCGCACGGGGCACCACGCGGTCTCCCTGCGGCTGCTGACCGGCTGGGCGCGTTCACTGCCGCTTCCCCCGGCGGCCCTTGGAGGCGGGCTGCTCGGCGCGCTCTCGTACGGCCAGGAGTTCCGGTACCCGGCCCTGGCGCCCGCCAACGCGCCTGTGCCGCGCCAACTGAGGCTGCTGCTGGCCAAGCTCGTTGTGAACGGTGGTGCGGCGCTCGTGATCGCCGGCGGCGCGGCCCTGGCGGGAGCGGTGGAGGCGTACGTCCTGGGCGGACACGGGCTGCCCGGTCTGCCGGCGCTGGCGCGGATCTGCGTGACGTGGGGAGTGCTGGCGCTGGTGTGCTGCTGGGCCGGTGTGCTGGCGGCCGGGGTGTTCCGCACCACCGCGCTGGGGCTGGCCGGGGTGCTGGCGGTGCCCTTGCTGGTGGCTCCGGTGGTGCGCCGTGCGGCGACCTCTCCGGCGATCGACGCGGTGCGGCTGGCGACCCAACCCGTCCGCTATTCCTTCGTCTTGTCGCTCTTCGCTCTGTTGTGTGCCTATGTGGCAACGGTCTTGCGCCGGAGAAACCCCATTTCCTTCCGATAAAGCGTCAATTATCAGGTGATGAGTGCTCACCCTTTCGTGTGCTTTTCAGCAAAGCCCTCAAGGTGCCGCGTCCCATCGCCGACAAATGATGCGTGAGTACCCTTGCGCACACCATGATGACCGCCGCCCGCTCCGTCGACCCCAGCCTTGTCGGCGGTGGCGAGCTCGACCGCTATCCGTACGCCGACGTCTCGGCCGGTTCCTCGCCGGACCGGACGGGCGGCGCGCCCTCCTGGGAGGGCGGCGACGCCGACATGGGCCGGGTGGGCCGCCGGGCGGGCGGCAGCCGTGGCCGCGGGCTCCACGGCCAACTCGTCCAGCAGCTCGGCCAGATGATCGTCTCCGGCGATCTGGGTGCCGACCGCCCGCTCGTCCCGGAGGAGATCGGCCAGCGCTTCGAGGTCTCCCGTACCGTCGTCCGTGAATCGCTGCGTGTACTGGAGGCCAAGGGCCTGGTCAGTGCCCGGCCCAACGTCGGCACCCGGGTCCGTCCCGTCAGCGACTGGAATCTGCTCGACCCCGACATCATCGAGTGGCGGGCCTTCGGTCCGCAGCGGGACGACCAGCGCCGTGAGCTGTTCGAGCTGCGCTGGACGATCGAGCCGCTCGCCGCCCGCCTCGCCGCCGGCCACGGCCGTGAGGACATCCAGCAGCGCCTGGCGGACATGACCGAGATCATGGCGCACGCCGTCGGCCAGGGCGACGGGCTGACCTTCTCCCGCGCCGACGCGGAGTTCCACGCCCTGCTGCTGCAGGTCGCGGGCAACCGCATGCTGGAGCACCTGGCGGGCATCGTCTCCGCCGCGCTCCAGGTCTCCGGCGGCCCCGTCACCGGCTGCGAGCGCCCCGGCGATCACTCCGTCGCCCTCCACGCGCGGGTGGTCGAGGCGCTGGCCGCCTCCGACGGTGCCGAGGCGGAGGCCGTCATGCGCCAGCTGCTGGCCGTGCACACCGAGCCGGGCCCGGCGGGGCCCCCCGACCATGTCGTTCCCGCCCCGCGCGAGCACTGATCGCACGGAGCGAACCGGAGACGGCACCGATTTCCGCCGCCGGCCCACACCCTCCGGGCCCGGCGGCGGAGCCGTCCGCCCCGGCCGGGCGGACGGATGTGGCCTGCGGGTTCACGGCGAGTGTCCGGCTATCGACTGATTGATGCCGTTCCGGGGTGTGACTCGGACCACGTGGAGTCGGGCGTAACGCTCTCGCGAGCAGCGCGATGAGGTAAGAGGTGGCGGCCGCGCGAGGAATATCCGCGACGAACATGACGCTGAGTTGCTGAGCGGTTCCACCGTAGTCGTTTTCCATCGTTCCGAGAGGTTGTTCGTGTCGGCCAGCACATCCCGTACGCTCCCGCCGGAGATCGCCGAGTCCGAGTCTCTGATGGCGCTCATCGAGCGGGGTAAGGCTCAGGGTCAGATCGCCGGCGACGACGTGCGCCGAGCCTTCGAAGCGGACCAGATCCCGGCAACCCAGTGGAAGAACGTTCTGCGCAGCCTCAACCAGGTCCTCGACGAGGAGGGTGTGACGCTGATGGTGAGTGCCGCTGAGGCGCCCAAGCGCACCCGTAAGAGCGTCGCAGCCAAGAGCCCGGCGAAGCGTACTGCCACCAAGACCGTCGAGACCAAGGCCGCGCCGGTCAAGAAGACCGTGGCGGCCAAGGCCGCCGCGGCGCCCGGGTCCGCCGTCGAGGCGGATGCGGTGGCGGACGTGGCCGGCGAGGGCGTGGCGCCCGCCAAGAAGGCCGTGGCGAAGAAGACCGCGGCCAAGAAGACCACCGCCGCCAAGAAGACGACGGCCAAGAAGACGGCCGCCGCCGAGACCAAGTCCAAGAAGGACGACGAGCTCGTCGAGGGCGAGGAGCTCCTCGAGGAGGTCACGCCCGGCAAGGACGAGGACGTCCCGGCCGCCGAGGCCGAGGCGGAGAGCTTTGTGCTCTCCGACGACGACGAGGACGACGCGCCCGCGCAGCAGGTCGCCGCGGCCGGCGCCACCGCCGACCCGGTCAAGGACTACCTGAAGCAGATCGGCAAGGTCCCCCTCCTCAACGCCGAGCAGGAGGTGGAGCTCGCCAAGCGCATCGAGGCCGGTCTGTTCGCCGAGGACAAGCTGGCCCAGGCGGACAAACTCGCCCCCAAGCTCAAGCGCGAGCTGGAGATCATCGCCGAGGACGGCCGCTGGGCCAAGAACCACCTGCTGGAGGCCAACCTCCGTCTGGTGGTCTCGCTGGCCAAGCGCTACACCGGTCGCGGCATGCTCTTCCTGGACCTGATCCAGGAGGGCAACCTGGGCCTGATCCGTGCGGTCGAGAAGTTCGACTACACCAAGGGCTTCAAGTTCTCCACGTACGCGACGTGGTGGATCCGCCAGGCGATCACCCGCGCGATGGCCGACCAGGCCCGCACCATCCGTATCCCGGTGCACATGGTCGAGGTCATCAACAAGCTGGCCCGCGTCCAGCGCCAGATGCTCCAGGACCTGGGCCGCGAGCCCACCCCGGAGGAGCTGGCCAAGGAACTCGACATGACCCCCGAGAAGGTCATCGAGGTCCAGAAGTACGGCCGCGAGCCGATCTCCCTGCACACCCCCCTGGGCGAGGACGGCGACAGCGAGTTCGGCGACCTGATCGAGGACTCCGAGGCGGTCGTCCCGGCCGACGCGGTCAGCTTCACGCTCCTCCAGGAGCAGCTGCACTCCGTCCTCGACACGCTCAGTGAGCGCGAGGCCGGCGTGGTCTCGATGCGCTTCGGTCTGACCGACGGCCAGCCGAAGACGCTCGACGAGATCGGCAAGGTGTACGGGGTCACCCGTGAGCGCATCCGCCAGATCGAGTCGAAGACCATGTCCAAGCTGCGTCATCCGTCCCGCTCCCAGGTGCTCCGCGACTACCTGGACTGATCCGGACCGGTTCCCGACGGGCCCGCGAACGCCACTGGCGGTCGCGGGCCCGTCGGCGTTTCCGGAGATCTCTCCGGATGCGGGGGTGGGTCCTCCGGGTCACGCTGAGTGCACTTATTGATCCGGAGGGTGAGGAGAGTGCATGCGTTCCTCGATCCGCGCGATGATCGGCGGACTGACGCTGGCATCCGCGCTCGCGATGCCGCTGGTGGCCCCCGCGTACACCGCGTATGCCGCCGCCTTTGAGCCCGCCGTGCCGGGCGTGGAACCCGTGGCCCCGGAGGCGGTCGGCGCCGCCGTCCCCGAGGCCGTGTCGCGGCAGGGCGAGGGGGCTCTTGCCGCCGAGCCGGGGCGGCAGTCCATAGCCCGGGGCGCGGAGTCCTCCGCGCGACTCGGCCGGGTGGCGGCGCCGGGGGCACCCGAAGTGCCCCGCGACGCCTCGGACGTGGCGAGCCCGCAGGCGCCGTCGCAGGGTGCCACCGGCTCCGTCATAGGCGGGGCGCCGGTGTCGACTCAGCAGTACCCCTGGGCCGTGGCCATTTCCAGCCGCTCGCGGTACGGGACGACGCGCTCCGGGCAGTTCTGCGCCGGTGCCCTGGTGGGGCCGGCCACCGTGGTGAGCGCCGCGCACTGCTTCACCCCGGCCGCGCTCGGCGGGGACTGGAGGGAGGTGCCCGATCTGCGCGTCATCGGCGGGCGCACGGATCTGAGCGGCGCCGGGGGCAGGGAGGTGCCGGTCCGGAGGATCTGGGTGAACCCGGCCTACGATCCGGCGACCAACAACGGCGATGTGGCCGTCGTCACGCTCGCCGGGCGGCTTCCGGCGTCGGCGGCGATCCCGATGGCGAAGCCCGGCGACAACGCGGTCTACCGTTCCGGTACCCCGGCCAAGGTCCTGGGCTGGGGCGACACGACGGGGCTCGGTACCTACTCGAACACCCTGCGGGCGGCCCCGGTCAAGGTGCTCCCCGACTCGGTGTGCCAGAAGGCCTACCCGGGGAGTGTCGACGGCAAGTACATGTCCGGTTCCATGGTGTGCGCGGGTGAGCTCACCGGGGGGCGGGACTCCTGCCAGGGGGACAGTGGCGGCCCGCTCGTGGCGGGGCAGCGCCTCATCGGTCTGGTGTCCTGGGGATCCGGCTGCGCCGAAGCGGGCCAACCGGGGGTCTACACCAGGGTCTCGTCGGTCTCCGGGCTGGTCGGGCGGCACTCGTGACCGGTTGATGGATGATCGTGCACCGCGGTGCCCCTCCGCCGCGGTGAGCGGCAGCGGACACGCCAACGGGCGGCCTCCTTCGCGGAGGCCGCCCGTTGAAAGCTCTCGCAGTCCTATGCGTCAGCGTTCGTCATCCGCCGCAACGGTCGGCGTGGCCGTGAGGCGGCCGGTCTCGTCCTGTATTTCCACAGCGATCTTCTTCAGTTCGGGCTCGAACTTACGCCCATGGTGCGCGCAGAAGAGCAGCTCACCGCCGCTGATCAGTACGACGCGCAGGTAGGCCTGGGCGCCGCAACGGTCGCAGCGGTCCGCCGCCGTCAGCGGGCTCGCGGGGGTCAGAACTGTAGTCACGTCGCCTCTTCTCTAGCTCGACGAGCTGTCGTACCAGGGTCAACATCCAACCAGGCCGAAACTGTTCCCGCTCGTGCCTTTTTCCTGGAAACCGTTGTTGTAGCGGCTGGATGCTACCGATTGGCGGCGAATGATCCTCTGGTGTGGTTATTTGTCGTCTTCGGGGCAATCAGGCGGAACTGGTCAGATTCTTCAGTTATGTCCCGCCGGCTGGCTTGCCGGTTGTTGATGAGGACGTGCCCGCAGCCTAAATGGTTCATGCCTCCAGTGGAACGTGACATGTGTATCACTCAAACGAGGGATCGAACATCTCTTCGAGAGAGGGCTAGCATGGACCGCATACCGGGTCGCGGCGAAACGGCCGCGCGCGGCCTCGGTACCCTCTGACCGATACGGCTGTAGAACTTCATCGAGGAGACGTCCCGCGTGACCGCCGAAACATCCGTGCCGTCCACCGCGTTGCTGACCGGTGCAGATCGTGACGGCTCCAACTACACCGCGCGGCATCTGCTGGTACTCGAGGGCCTGGAGGCGGTGCGCAAACGCCCGGGCATGTACATCGGCTCCACCGACAGCCGCGGCCTGATGCACTGCCTCTGGGAGATCATCGACAACTCCGTCGACGAGGCCCTCGGCGGTCACTGCGACCACATCGACGTCGTCCTCCACGAGGACAACTCGGTCGAGGTGCGCGACAACGGCCGCGGCATCCCCGTCGACATCGAGCCCAAGACGGGCCTGTCCGGGGTCGAGGTCGTCATGACCAAGCTGCACGCGGGCGGCAAGTTCGGCGGCGGGTCCTACGCGGCCTCCGGCGGTCTGCACGGCGTGGGAGCCTCGGTCGTCAACGCCCTGTCCGCCCGGCTCGACGTCGAGGTGGACCGGAGCGGCCACACCCACGCGATCAGTTTCCGGCGCGGCGTCCCCGGCCGCTTCGCCAAGCCCGGCCCGGAGGCGCACTTCGAGCCGGAGAGCGGGCTCGACAAGTCCAAGAAGGTGCCGCGGACCCGGACCGGCACCCGGGTGCGCTACTGGGCGGACCGCCAGATCTTCCTCAAGGACGCCAAGCTCTCCCTGGAGACGCTGCACCAGCGCGCCCGCCAGACCGCGTTCCTGGTGCCCGGACTGACGATCGTCGTCCGCGACGAGCGCGCCGACAACGGCTCCGAGGACGGCAAGCCGGTCGAGGACACCTTCCACTTCGACGGCGGCATCAGCGAGTTCGCCGACTACCTCACCCCGGACAAGCCGATCTGCGACGTGCTGCGGCTGTCCGGCAGCGGCACCTTCAAGGAGACCGTGCCGGTCCTGGACGACCGCGGCCACATGAGCCCCACCGAGGTCACCCGCGAGCTCGGCGTCGATGTGGCGCTGCGCTGGGGCACGGGGTACGACACCACGCTGCGCTCCTTCGTGAACATCATCGCGACGCCCAAGGGCGGCACCCACGTCCGCGGCTTCGAGGGGGCCATCACGCGGACGGTCAACGAGGTGCTGCGCGCCAACAAGCTGCTGCGGGTCGCCGAGGACGACATCGTCAAGGACGACGCCCTGGAGGGCATGACCGCGGTCGTGACCGTCCGCCTCGCCGAGCCGCAGTTCGAGGGCCAGACCAAGGAGGTGCTCGGCACCTCGGCGGCCAACCGCATCGTCTCCACCGTCGTCTCCCGCGAGCTGAAGGCCTTCCTCACCTCCACCAAGCGGGACGACAAGCAGCAGGCCCGCGCCGTGCTGGAGAAGGCCGTCGCCGCGGCCCGCACCCGGATCGCCGCCCGGCAGCACAAGGACGCGCAGCGCCGCAAGACCGCGCTGGAGTCCTCGTCGCTGCCGGCCAAGCTCGCCGACTGCCGCAGCGACGACGTGGACCGCAGCGAACTCTTCATCGTCGAGGGTGACTCGGCGCTGGGCACCGCGAAGCTCGCCCGAAACTCCGAGTTCCAGGCGCTGCTGCCGATCCGCGGCAAGATCCTCAACGTTCAGAAGTCCTCGGTCTCGGACATGCTCAAGAACACCGAGTGCGGGGCGATCATCCAGGTCATAGGAGCCGGCTCCGGCCGCACCTTCGACATCGACCAGGCGCGCTACGGCAAGATCATCATGATGACCGACGCCGATGTCGACGGCAGCCACATCCGGTGCCTGCTGCTGACGCTCTTCCAGCGCTACATGCGGCCCATGGTCGAGGCCGGCCGGGTCTTCGCCGCCGTCCCGCCGCTGCACCGCGTGGAGCTCACCAACCCGCGCAAGGGCCAGGAGAAGTACGTGTACACGTACTCCGACCGCGAGCTGCGCGAGACGCTGCTGGAGTTCGAGCGCAAGGGCATCCGCTTCAAGGACAACATCCAGCGGTACAAGGGCCTGGGCGAGATGGACGCCGACCAGCTGGCCGAGACGACGATGGACCCGCGCCACCGGACCCTGCGCCGGATCAACATCAGCGACCTGGAGGGCGCCGAGCTGGCGTTCGACCTGCTGATGGGCAACGAGGTGGCGCCGCGCCGCGAGTTCATCACCAACTCCGCCGCCACCCTGGACCGCTCGCGCATCGACGCCTGAGGTCCGCCCGGTCCGGCGGGGCCGCCCCGCCAGGCCCTTTAGGCGAAGGTGCCGTCCCCCACCCCCCGGGGTGGGGGATCGTCACCTGATGGGGTGAAGGTTTCTGCTTGGGGCCTCCCGGCTCTTCCCGCAATGTCCATGCTTGGGCGCACGGCCGAACGGTCCGTGAAGCGAGGAGAGTCCGTGAAAGAGCACGACGGGGCGGAGCCCAGCGGGCTGCGGGTGGACGACCCCTGGTACGACGCCCTGGCCGCAGGGGACTGGGAGGGAACGCAACCGCCGCCGGCGCCCTCACCCCCACAGGCCCCGCCGTCCGGCCGCGCCGCCGTGTACCGGGAGGTGCAGCGCAGCGGCCCGTTCCAGGAAGTCCGCGGCCGCTACCGGCGGTTCGTCTTCCCGGCGACCCTCGCCTTCCTCGCCTGGTACCTGCTCTACGTCGTCCTCGCGACCGCGGCGCCCCGCCTGATGGCCCGGCCGGTCGCCGGCGAGCTCAATGTCGCTATGGCCCTGGGACTCGCCCAGTTCGCCTCGACCTTCCTGCTGACCTGGGCCTACGCCCGGCACGCCCGGCTGCGCCGGGACCGGGCCGCCCTGGAGCTGCGCTGGGACACCCAGGAGCGGATGCGGTGACCGGCAACCACCAGGGACTCGCGCTGGTCCTCTTCACCGTCTTCGTCTCCGTCACCCTCGCCATCACCGCATGGGCGGGGCGGCGGCGCAGTTCCTCGGTCGAGTTCTTCGCGGGCGGCAGGCTCTTCTCCCCCCTGGAGAACGGATTCGCCATCGCGGGCGACTATCTGTCCGCCGCGACCTTCCTCGGCATCTCCGGCCTCATCGCGCTCTTCGGCTACGACGGCATGCTCTACTCGGTCGGGTTCCTGGTCGCCTGGCTGGTGGTGCTGTTCCTCGTCGCGGAACTGGTCCGCAACTGCGGCCGCTACACCCTCGCCGACGTGCTCAGCGCGCGGATGAAGCAGCGGCCCGTGCGGATCGCCGCGGGCAGCGCGTCGGTCGTCGTCTCCGTGCTCTACCTGGTCGCGCAGATGGTGGGTGCCGGAAGCCTGGTGGCGCTGCTGCTCGGCGGCCAGGGTTCGGCCGCGCGCACCTGGACCGTGGTCGGGGTGGGCGCGCTCATGGTCTTCTACGTGACCTTCGGCGGCATGCGGGCCACCACGTGGATCCAGATCGTCAAGGCGGTGCTGCTGATGGGCGGCACGCTCGCCCTCACGGTGCTGGTCCTGATCCGTTTCCACGGCGACCTCGGCGGCCTGCTGCGCGCGGCGGCCGACGGCAGCGGCCACGGGCGCGCCTATCTCGCACCGGGCCTGAAGTACGGCGGGGACTGGACCTCCCGGCTGGACTTCATGAGTCTCGGCCTCGCCCTCGTGCTCGGGACGGCCGGGCTGCCGCACATCCTGTCCCGCTTCTACACCGTGCCGACCGCGCGCTCGGCCCGGCGTTCGGTGGTCTGGGCGATCGGCCTCATCGGCAGCTGCTATCTGATGATCATCGTGCTGGGTGTGGCCGCCGCCGCCGTCGTCGGCTCGGACGCCGTCCGGACCTCCAACGCGGCCGGGAACACCGCCGTGCCGCTGCTCGCCCTCGACCTCGGCGGGGGCGCGGGATCGACGGGCGGGACCGTGCTCTTCGCCGTCGTCGGCGCCATCGCCTTCGCCACGATCCTTGCCGTCGTCGCGGGCATCACCCTGGCGTCCTCCGCCTCCGTGGCGCACGACCTGTACGCCACGCTGCGCCGGCCGCGCCCCGGCACCGCGCGCCGCGAGCACGAGGACGTACGCGTCGCCCGGCTGGCGGCCGTCGGGATCGGCGGCGTGGCGATCGGGCTGAGCCTGTTCGCGCAGGGGCAGAACGTGGCGTTCCTGGTGGGGCTGGCGTTCGCGGTGGCGGCGTCGGCCAATCTGCCGGTGCTGCTGTTCACCCTGTTCTGGCGCAGGTTCACCACCCGGGGCGCGGTGTGGTCGGTGTACGGCGGGCTGGTCCCGGCGGTGGCGCTGGTGGTGCTGTCGCCGGTGGTCTCCGGCAGCGCGGACTCGCTCTTCCCGGGGGTGGACTTCGCCTTCTTCCCGCTCCAGAACCCGGGGCTGGTCTCGATCCCCCTGGGCTTCCTGGCCGGTTGGGCCGGCACGATGCTCTCCCGCGAGCCCGCCGACGCCGACGCGTACGCCGAGGTGGAGGTCCGCGCCCTCACGGGCGCCGGAGCGGCGTAGGAGGCCCTGCGGCGGCCCTGTGGCCCCCCGCCGGCCGGGGGCTGGCGGGACATCCTCCATGGGCCCTCAACGGCCCTCACAGGGCGGTCTGTTCGGCCTCGCCGTGATCTCCGTCATCGCCCCGGCGTGGGCGCCGCGGCGCATGTGCCCGAGGGGCTGATGCGTCACGGGGCACACGGATGGCGGGGTCAGCCGGCCTTGGTCCAGGCGTACCGGTGCTCGGGGCGGCCGGTGTCGCCGTACTTGAGGGTGAGGCTGATCCGCCCCTCGCGCTCCAGGAACTTCAGGTACCGCTGGGCGGTGGAGCGGCTGATCCCCGCGCGTGCCGCGACTTCGTGCGCCGACAGCGGCTGCTCCGCCTCGGTGAGAACCCGGCGCACGAGGTCGGCGGTGGGTGCCGAGTGCCCCTTGGGGAGTTCCGCCGGGGCCGCGACGGCGGTGCGCAGTGCGCCGAAGATCCGGTCGACCTGCTCCTGGCCGGCCTCGCCGCCCCCGCCGCCGACACCGTCGAGGGTCCGGCGCAGGGCCGCGTACCCCTCCAGCTTCACCCGCAGTCCGGCGAAGCTGAACGGCTTGACCAGGTACTGCAGCGCGCCGAAGCGCATCGCGGCCTGCACGGTCGCCACGTCCCGCGCGGCCGTGACCATGATGACGTCCGCGTGGTGGCCGAGCTGGCGCATGCGCCGCACCAGGGTGAGGCCGGTCTCGTCGGGCAGGTAGTGGTCCAGCAGGACCAGGTCGACGTGCGCGCGCTCCAGCGTCGCCAGCGCCTGCGCGGCGGTGTGGGCGCGCGCGGTGACCCGGAAGCCGGGAACCTTGCCGACGTACGCGGAATTGATCTCGGCGACACGGAAGTCGTCGTCCACGACCAGGACGTCGATCATCGTGCTCCTCCAGCGGACACGGTTTCCGCCGGGATGGGCCCGGATACGGCCAGCGCCTCGGGCAGGACGACGGTGAAGACCGCGCCGCCCCCGGCACGGGCGGTGACGCGGGCCGTGCCGCCGTACCTCCCGGCGAGCCGGCGCACCAGCGCGAGCCCGAGCCCGCGGCCCCGGTGCGCGGGGGAGGCCTTGGTCGTCCAGCCCTCGGCGAAGATGCGCTCGCGGGCCTCGGGCGGCACGCCCGGCCCGTCGTCGGACACCCGCAGCAGGGCGGTCGTGCCCTCGGCACGCAGTTCGACCTCGACCGTGGAGCCCGCCGCGTCGAGCGCGTTGTCGATGAGGTTGCCCAGCACGGTGACCAGGTCGCGCGGGTCGACGACGCGATCGGGCAGCAGCGTCGCGGGGGAGACCGTCATGGTCACGCCCCGTTCGGCGGCGATCGCCGACTTGCCGACCAGCAGCGCCGACAGCAGCGGGTCGTGGACGCGTTCGGCCACCTGCTCGGCGGAGGCCCGCCGGCCGTCGGCCACTTCGGCGACGAAGTCCACCGCCGCGTCGTACAGGCCGAGTTCGAGCAGGCCCAGCAGGGTGTGCAGGCGGTTGGCGTGCTCGTGGTCCTGGGCGCGCAGGGCGTCCAGCAGACCGTGGGTGCTGTCGAGTTCGCGGCCCAGGCGCTCCAGTTCCGTACGGTCGCGCAGGGTGGCGACGGCGCCGCCGTCCCCGGTCGGCATCCGGTTGGCGACCAGCACCCGGGCGCCACTGACGGTCAGCAGGTCGGTGCCCCCGACCCGGCCGGTCAGTACGTCGGTCGTGCGGCCCGCGGGCAGCACGTCGTCCAGGGCGCGTCCGGCGGCGTCCGGGCCGAGTCCGAGCAGCCGCTGCGCCTCGTCGTTGAGCAGCCGGATCCTGCCCCGGCCGTCGAGCGCGATGACGCCCTCACGGATGCCGTGCAGCATGGCCTCGCGCTCGTCGAGCAGGGCGGAGATGTCGGCGAACGCCAGCCCGTGCGTCTGCCGTTGCAGCCGCCGGGACACCAGCAGCGCCGCCAGCACACCGACGCCCAGCGCGGCGCCCGCGTACAGCAGCAGTACCGGGACGGTCGCAAGGAGCCGTTCGCGCACGCTGTCGTACGCGATGCCGACCGACACCGCGCCCACGATGCGCCCGCCGTCGTCGCGCAGCGGCACCTTGGCGCGCGCGGAGCGGCCGAGGGTGCCCCGGTCGATCTGCATGATCTCCTGGCCGCCGAGCGCCACGCTGGGGTCGGTGGACACGTGCCGCCCGATCTGCGCCACGTCGGTGTGCGACCAGCGCACGCCGTGGGTGTCCATGACGACGATGTAGAGCGCCCCGGTGGCGCGCCGGATGCGTTCGGCCTCCTGCTGCACCGGGCCCGTGACGCCGGGGCGGCTGCCGAGCAGGTCGCGGGCGAGGCCGGGGGTGGCGGCGGTGGTCTGGGCGATCGACAGGGCCTGGCGCATCGCCTGCTGGTCCAGCTGCGAGCTGAGCGGGGCGAGGAACAGGCCGGTGGCCAGGGTGATCACGCCGGTGGTGAGGACCAGCTGGACCAGCAGGACCTGGGCGAAGACACGGCGTGGCCACCGGATGCGCATGACGTCCCCCTGTCCTGCCCGGCGGTCCGCGTCCATGCGGAAGTCGCTCGTCCGTTTGCCTGGCTGTGAACGCAACGTAAACGGCGCCGGGGTGCGCTGCCCAGCCCCTGTGGCCCTTTCGTTGTCGTAGCGCGAGCAGAACGAGCAGAACAGGGGGTTGTGGGCACAAGGTGGAGTTGTGACCGCAAGGCTGCCGCGGTGGCCCGGGCCGCGTCTAGCGTCCCGGCGCATGAGCACACACCCCAGCCCCGCCATCGAACTGCGGGGTGCGAGCAAGGCCTTCAGGACCCCGTCCGGGGCCCTTCACACCGCCGTGCGCGATCTGGACCTGACCGTCGGGCGCGGGGAGTTCGTGGCCGTCGTCGGACCGACCGGCTGCGGCAAGTCCACGACGCTGACCCTCGTCAGCGGGCTGGAGGAGCCCACCGAGGGCGAGGTGCTGGTGGCCGGCGAGCCGGTGCGCGGCATCGGCGGCAAGGTCGGCTTCGTCTTCCAGCAGGACGCGGTCTTCCCCTGGCGCACCGTGCTGTCCAACGTGATGGCCGGTCCGCGCTTTCGCGGCGTGCCCAAGGCCGAGGCCAAGGAGCGGGCCCGCGAATGGCTCGCCCGGGTCGGTCTCACCGCCTTCGAGGACCGCTACCCGCACCAGTTGTCGGGCGGTCAGCGCAAGCGCGTCGCCCTCGCGGCCACCTTCGTCAACGATCCCGAGATCCTGCTCATGGACGAGCCGTTCTCGGCCCTGGACGTGCAGACGCGCGCCCTGATGTCGGACGAGCTGCTGGAGCTGTGGTCCGGCACGGGCGCCTCGGTCGTCTTCGTCACCCACGACCTGGAGGAGTCCATCGCGCTCGCGGACAAGGTCGTTGTCATGACCGCCGGGCCGGCCACGGTCAAGGAGGTCTTCGAGATCGACCTGCCGCGCCCGCGCAAGGTCGAGACGGTGCGGCTGGAGCCGCGGTTCATCGAGATCTACCGGGAGATCTGGGCCTCGCTCGGCGAAGAGGTCCGCATCACCCGCGAGAGGGGTGCGGCGGATGCCGCCTGAGACCGCTGCGGCCCCGGTGGCCGCCGTCACCACGGACGCCGGCGGGGCCACCGACCGGGCGCGGTCCCGCGCCCGCGCCGCCCGGAACCGCGTCTACCTCGTCCAGGGCAGCCGGGTCCTGCTGCTGATCGCCGTGCTCGGCCTGTGGGAGTGGCTGGCCCGTGCCGGGGCCGTCGATCCCTTCCACTTCTCGATGCCGTCGCGGATCTGGGAGCAGATGCGCACCTGGGCGGTGGACGGCACCGCGCAGGGCTCACTGTGGGAGCAGATCTGGTACACGCTCTACGAGGCCCTGCTCGGCTGGACGATCGGCGTCGTCGCCGGTGTGGTGCTGGGGATCGTGCTGGGGCGCATCCGCTTCCTGGCCGATGTGCTCGGGCCGTACATCAAGGTGCTCAACGCGCTGCCGCGCATCGTGCTCGCGCCGATCTTCCTCATCTGGTTCGGCCTCGGCCCGGCGTCGAAGGTGGCCTCGGCGGTGGTGCTGGTCTTCTTCCCGGTCTTCTTCAACGCCTTCCAGGGCGCGCGCGAGGTCGACCGCAACTTGGTCGCCAACGCCCGCATCCTGGGCGCCGGCAACCGCCAGGTCACCTTGCAGGTGGTCGTGCCCTCCGCGACCTCCTGGATCTTCACCAGCCTCCACGTGAGCTTCGGCTTCGCCCTCATCGGCGCCATCGTCGGCGAGTACATCGGCGCCACCAAGGGCCTGGGCCTGCTCGTCGCTGCCTCGCAGGGGACCTTCAACTCCGCCGGTGTGTACGCAGCCATGGCCGTCCTCGCGGTCGTCGCGCTGCTCGCGGAGGGCCTGCTGACCTTCCTGGAGAAGCGGCTCTTCCGCTGGAAGCCGGCCGAGGCCGGCTCCGACCGCTGACCCCCGCTGCCCCCGCACCCCCCTCGACCGCTTCCCACAAGGACGTGAACCAGATGCGCGCACCCTTCAGAGCCACCGCCGCCGTCGCCGCCTCGGCCGTCGCCCTCTCCCTGCTCACCGCCTGCGGCGGCGACTCCTCGGCCTCCGGCTCCGGCTCCGCCGGCAAGGTCAAGATCATGGTCGGCGGCCTGGACAAGGTCATCTACCTCCCCGCGATGCTCACCGAGCGGCTCGGCTACTTCAAGGCCGAGGGCGTGGACGTCGAACTGCTCACCGAACCGGCCGGTGTGCAGGCCGAGACCGCGCTGGTCTCCGGCGACGTCCAGGGCACCGTGGGCTTCTACGACCACACGCTCGACCTCCAGGTCAAGGGCAAGGAGGTGGAGTCGGTGGTCCAGTTCTCGCAGGCCCCGGGCGAGGTGGAGATCGTCTCCAACAAGGCGGCGGACGACATCGCGGGCGCCGCGGACTTCAAGGGCAAGCAGCTGGGCGTGACCGGCATCGGCTCGTCCACCGACTTCCTGACGAAGTACCTCGCCGTCAGCAATGGCGTGAAGACCAGCGAGTTCACTCCGGTCGCGGTGGGCGCGGGCCAGACCTTCATCTCCGCGCTGGAGCAGGGCTCGATCCAGGGCGGCATGACCACCGACCCGACCGTGGCCACGATCCTGGACAAGAAGCTCGGCAAGGTGCTGATCGACATGCGCACCCCCGAGGGCTCCCGGCAGGCGCTCGGCGGGCTCTACCCCTCCTCCAGCCTGTACATGCAGACGGAGTGGGTGAACGGGCACAAGGAGACCGTGCAGAAGCTCGCCAACGCCTTCGTGAAGACGCTCGCCTGGATGTCGACGCACAGCGCCGCCGAGATCGCCGCGAAGATGCCGGCCGACTACGCGCAGGGCGGCGGCCAGGAGCTCTACACGCGGTCCATCGAGAACACGCTGCCGATGTTCACCAAGGACGGGGTCATGCCCGAGGGCGGCCCCGAGACGGTGGAGCGGGTCCTCAAGGCGTTCAACCCGAACCTGCAGAACGCGAAGGTGGACCTGAGCAGGACCTACACCACGGAGTTCGTCAAGAGCGCCGGCTGAATGCCGCTGATCTCCATGCGCAGCGGCGCCCCCAGGGCCGCCCCGCAGCTCTCGGGCCGGGGCGGCTCGGCCGCGACCGCGGTCACCCCGACGTCCCAGACCCTGCCGTCGACGTGCCGTACGCGGGTGCCGTCCACGCTCAGCGCCCCCGCCCGGTCCTCGCCGGTCAGCCGGCGGACTGCGAGCTCGGCCGCCTGGCCCGGGCGCTCCCAGGCGGAGCGCCCGCGGCAGCCCTCCAGCACGACGCGCCCCTCACGGGTGGCCTCCAGCACCTGCCGTGCGAGCGCGAGGTCCACTCGCCCGTAGGCGTAGCCGTGCGGCAGCACGAGCATCGTGGGCGAGAAGCGGTGGCCGCCGAGATGGGTCACCTCCCACACGTGACCGAGCCGTGCGGCGGCGAGTTCGGCGGCCAGCGGGCGGCCGTTGAGCGCGCAGCAGCGGTCGCGCCGGCCGTTGGTGCACACCAGGGCGAGCGGGTCGCCCTCGTACGGCACTCCGAAGCCGCGGTGGTCCCCGTGCCCGAGCGCCGTGAAGTCCAGCCCGAGCAGGGTCTCCGGGTCCTCCAGCACTGCCTCCCGCACCCAGGAGCGCCCAGGCACCGTGTGCGCCACGTAGGCGGTGCGCCGGGGGATGTCGCGGCGCCGGTCCGCGTGCGGCCCGGGCCGCCGGATCAGCCCCACGCGCACCCCGGTCCCCGCGGCAGCCCGTTCCAGCGCCCGGCCCACCCGAGGGTCCAGATGGCTGCCGGTCAGCGCCTTGGGCCCCCACGGCCCCGGTTGCTCGAGCAGCAGCCAGGTGCGCGCGGTGGCCGCGGTCGCAGCGACGGGCTCCGCCAAGGAGCTCGACACGGTCGTGCAGGTGCTCATGAAGGTAAGCCTAACCTTCTGACTCTCGTGCGGCTCTCCAACCCCTCCCGTACGGCGCGGGTCGCGGCCCGGACTTCCGTAATGTCCGCCTCTGCCCCGAGAGGGACGGCGCTCCCGTCCCGGCTGTACCGGTGGCCTACCCGGATATCGCGGGTCCCAACGGCCTTGCGCAAGAGCGCAAACCACTTGCATGGCGTGTCGTATGCTTGCACACATGACGCGACGGCTTGCCGAAGTAGCGAAGAAGGTCGGGGTCAGCGAGGCCACCGTCAGCCGGGTGCTGAACGGAAAGCCGGGGGTGTCCGAGGGAACCCGGCAGGCGGTGCTGACGGCACTGGACGTGCTGGGGTACGAGCGGCCCACACAGCTGCGGGGGAACCGGGCGCGGCTCGTCGGGCTGGTGCTGCCCGAGCTGCAGAACCCGATCTTCCCCGCGTTCGCCGACATCGTCGGCGCGGCGCTGGCCCAGCAGGGGCTCACACCGGTGCTGTGCACGCAGACCGCGGGCGGGGTGTCGGAGGCGGACTACGTCTCGCTGCTGCTGCAGCAGCACGTCTCGGGCGTGGTGTTCGCCGGCGGTCTCTACGCGCAGGCGGACGCGCCGCACGACCACTACCGGCTGCTCGCGGAACGCAATCTGCCGGTCGTGCTGATCAACGCGGCGATAGAGCACCTGGGTTTCCCGAGGGTCTCGTGCGACGACTCGGTGGCGGTGGAGCAGGCGTGGCGGCATCTGTCCTCGCTCGGCCACGAGCGGATCGGCCTGCTGCTGGGGCCCTCCGACCACGTGCCGTCGCGGCGCAAGCTGACGGCGGCCCGCGGCGTGGCCGCGGCGACCGGCTCGTCGCTGCCCGACGAGCACGTCGGGCGCGCGATGTTCACCCTCGAGGGCGGCCAGGCGGCGGCCGCGAAGCTGTGGGAGCGCGGGGTCACCGGGATCATCTGCGCCAACGACCCGATGGCGCTGGGAGCGGTGCGCGCGGCGCGCCGGATGGGGCTCTCGGTGCCGCAGGACGTCTCGGTGGTCGGGTACGACGACTCGGCGTTCATGACCTGCACGGACCCGCCGCTGACGACCGTGCGCCAGCCGATCGAGGCGATGGGGCGCACCGCGGTGGAACTGCTCGCGCTGAAGATCGCGGGCAAGCAGGTCGCCTCCGACGAGCTCCTGTACGAGCCCGAGTTGGTCGTCCGCGGGACGACGGGACCGGTGCGCGCCTGAGTCCGCGCGCCGCGCCACGGCGTACCCCCGTAGAGCCCGCGGTGCCCGGCACCGCGGGCTCTCGCGCGTCCCGGGTGCCCGGAGCCCGGCAGGACCGCGGTGGAGCCGTGCCGCGGCGCGGGGCCGCCCGTGGGCGGCCGGTCCCGCCGGTCAGCCCCGTTCCCCGCCGTGGAAACGGTTGGCAGCCCACCTGCGCAAGCTCGTCAGTCTTTTGCGAAAACTGCGCGAGATATTGCGGACATCTGTGAGGAGTGCTTGAGTGTGGGCGCCCCCGCTGTGCGTAGCCGGGGGCCTTCCACGCTCATGCCCGAAGGGGACCACCGATGAGAAGCTCCTGGTTCCGCCCCGCCCGCCGTGCCTCCGCGGCCACGCTCGTCTCCGCGCTGGCCCTGGTCGCCCTCACCGCCTGCGGCACCAGCAGCAGCGCGGACAACGACGAGAAGGCCGGCGGCGGTTCATCGTCCGACCCGGCCGCCCCGCTGGACCCGAAGGCCAAGGTCACGCTCACCATCGACTGCATGCCGCCGGCCGCCAAGAAGGCGGAGCTCAAGGAGTGGAAGGAGGACGTCGCCACCTTCAACAAGCAGTACCCGAACGTGACCATCGACGGTAAGTCGACGCCCGGTCAGTGCGAGGAGCCGGCCCGCTTCACCGCGGCGCTGAAGGCGAAGTCCCAGCCGGACGTGTTCTACACGTACTTCACCGACCTGCAGCAGGTGCTGGACAACGACGGCGCCGAGGACATCTCCGCGTACGTGACGGACAAGACCGTCCCCGCGCTCCAGGACATCGACCCCAACGTGCTGGGCGTCCTGAAGAAGGACGGCAAGCTCTACGGCGTGCCCACCAGCAACTACACCATGGGCCTGCTCATCAACCGCAAGCTCTTCACGCAGGCCGGCCTCGACCCGAACAAGCCGCCGGCCACGTGGGAAGAGGTCCGCACCGCGGCCAAGGCCATCGCGGGCCTCGGCAAGGGCATCGCCGGCTACGGCGACTACAGCGCGCAGAACACCGGCGGCTGGCACTTCACCGCGACGATGTACGGCCTGGGCGGCGACGTCGTCTCCGAGGACGGCACCAAGGCGGCGTTCAACGACGACCTCGGCAAGCAGGTCGTGCAGAACCTGCACGACATGCGCTGGACCGACAACAGCATGGGCCAGACCCAGCTGCTCAAGTGGGGCGACCTGCAGAAGCAGATGGCGACGGACAAGCTCGGCATGTTCCTGGCCGCGCCCGACGACATCACGTACATGGTCCAGCAGCTCGGCGCCGACTACGCCAACTTCGGCATGGGCCCGATCCCCGGCGGCAAGGCGACCCTCTTCGGCGGCAACGACTACATGATCAAGAAGGGCAGCTCGCCCGACAAGATCAAGGCCGCCATCGCCTGGCTGAACTTCAAGACCCTCACCCCGGGCAAGGGCCAGTTCGAGTACGCCCGGTCCAAGGCGGACGGCCTGCCCGTCGGTCTGCCCCAGCCGGCCTTCTTCACCGGCGCCAGCAAGACCAACGACGACCAGCTGAAGGCGGCCAGCGCCACCATGCCGGTCGAGAACTTCCGCGCCTTCATGGACAACCCGATCCCCGGCAAGGCCGAGCCGGCCAAGGCCCAGGAGATCTACAAGGTCCTGGACAACGTGATGTCCGGCGTCCTGACCAACAAGAACGCGGACGCCGCCAAGCTGCTGTCCACCGCGGAGACCCAGGTCAACCAGGTCCTCGCCAACCAGTAGCTCCGGACCGGACCCCCGGCCCCCCGGCACTCAGGAGTAACGATGTCGGCCCCCAGCGCCCCCACCCTGCCCGCCAGCACTCCCGCGAAGAGCCGGTCGCGCCGCTCGGCACGCCGCCCCGCCCCGGATCCCCACCGTCCGGGGCGGGCCGGCCGCTCCCTGCGCCGCAACCTCACCGCGTACGGCTTCCTGATCGGCGCCGTGCTCTGCTTCGCGTTCTTCTCCTGGTACCCGATGGTCCGGGAGTTCGTACTGGCCTTCCAGAAGACCAAGGACGGGCACACCACCTGGGCCGGCTGGTCCAACCTGAACTACGTCTTCCACGACCCCGCGTTCTGGCAGGCCTGGCGCAACACCCTGCTCTTCACCGGCCTGGCGCTGCTGCTCGGCTTCGCGGTGCCGTTCTTCGTCGCGCTGCTGCTGAACGAACTGCGGCACGCGCAGGGCTATCTGCGGCTGCTGGTGTATCTGCCGGTGATGCTGCCGCCGGTCGCCTCGGTGCTGCTGTTCAAGAACCTCTACAACCCCGAGTACGGCCTGTTCAACCGCATCCTCGAGACGCTGCACCTGCCCGCCCAGCAATGGCTGCAGTCCACCGACACCGCCATGCTGTCGGTGGTCATCGCCTCCACCTGGATGAACATGGGCGGCGCCACTCTCATCTACCTGGCCGCACTCCAGGGCATCCCCGGCGAGCTGTACGAGGCGGCCGAGCTCGACGGGGCCGGACTCCTGCGCAAGATCTGGCACGTGACGATCCCGCAGACCCGGCTGATCCTGTCGCTGATGCTGCTCATGCAGATCATCGCCACGATGCAGGTCTTCACCGAGCCCTTCCTGCTGACCGGCGGCTCCGGCCCCGAGGGCTCCACGACCACCGTCGTCTACCTGATCTACCAGTACGCGTTCAACTTCAACAACTACGGCGGCGCCGCGGCGCTCGGCCTGGTCCTGCTCGTGCTGCTGGCGGTCTTCTCCGCGGGGTACGTGCGGCTCAGCCGGGCCGCGGACGAGTAGGGCGGGGACCCACCGATGAGCAGCAGCACGAGATCGCTGATATCGCCGACGCAACTCGCGAGCCGGCGCGGCAAGATCCTCTACCGGACGGTCCTCCTCCTGGTGGTCGCCGCCTTCACGCTGGTCTTCCTCGGACCCCTGTACTGGATGGCCGCGAACGGGCTGAAGTCCACGCAGGAGTTCGCGCAGATCCCGCCCACCGTCTTCCCGCGCTCCTTCCACCCCGAGAACTACAAGAGCGCCTGGTCCGTGATGGACCTGTACCACCTGCTGCTCAACACCCTCTGGTACGCGTTCGGGGCGCTCGCCTTCCAGCTGGTCCTCGACGTGGCGGCCGCCTACTCGCTGTCCAAACTCCGTCCGGTGCTCGGCAACGTGATCCTCGGCATGATGCTGGCGACGCTGATGATCCCGGCGACCGTGCTGGTGGTGCCGCAGTACCTGACCGTGCTGGATGTGCCGATCTTCCAGCGCAACCTGCTCGACTCGCCCTGGGTGATCTGGCTGCCGTCGGTCACCAACGCCTTCAACATCTTCCTGCTGAAGCGGTTCTTCGACTCGGTGCCGCAGGAACTGCTGGACGCCTCCGCGATCGACGGGGCCTCCCCGGTGCGCACCCTGTGGTCGGTGGTCCTGCCGATCTCCCGCCCGATCCTCGGAGTGGTCTCCATCTTCGCGATCGTCGGGGTCTGGAAGGACTTCCTCTGGCCGATGCTCACCCTGCCGGATCCGACGAAGCAGACGCTCAACGTCGGCATCTACTCGCTCGCCAGCGGCGTCCCGGAGAACTGGCTCCTGGCGGCCATCGCCATGGCCTCCGTCCCGACCCTGCTGATCTTCCTCGTGTTCCAGCGCAACATCATGAGCGGCCTGACCGCCGGCGGTCTGAAGGGCTGAGGCCCGCACCCGTCCACCGCGACGCCGCTTCCCACCAGCACCACGCCGCCCGCCGTGAGGGCCGGCGGCGTGGTCCCAGCTGCCCGAAAGGACCAGTCACGTGGCAGACACCCAGCCGACCGAGGCCACCGACGAGTGGTGGCGCGGCGCCGCCATCTACCAGGTGTACGTACGCAGCTTCGCCGACGGCGACGCGGACGGCACCGGCGACCTCGCCGGGGTCCGGTCCAGACTGCCGTACCTGGCGGCGCTGGGCGTCGACGCCCTCTGGTTCAGCCCCTGGTACCCCTCGCCGCTGGCCGACGGCGGCTACGACGTCGCCGACTACCGGGCCATCGACCCGGCCTTCGGGACCCTGGCCGAGGCCGAGAAGCTCATCGCGGAGGCCCGCGGCGCCGGCATCCGCACCATCATCGACATCGTCCCCAACCACGTCTCGGACCGGCACGTGTGGTTCCAGGCAGCGCTCGCCGCGGGGCCGGGCAGCGTGGAGCGCGAGCTGTTCCACTTCCGCCCCGGACGCGGCGAGAACGGCGAACTGCCGCCCAACGGCTGGCGGTCCCAGTTCGGCGGCCCCGCCTGGACCCGGCTGCCCGACGGCGACTGGTACCTGCACCTGTTCGCGCCCGAGCAGCCGGACCTCAACTGGGATCATCCCTCGGTCCGCAAGGAGCACGAGGACGTGCTGCGCTTCTGGTTCGACCGCGGCGTCGCCGGCGTGCGCATCGACTCGGCGGCGATGGTCGCCAAGGACCCGCTGCTGCCCGACTTCGAGGAGGGGCGCGACCCGCACCCCTACATCGACCGCGACGAACTCCACGAGATCTACCGGTCCTGGCGCACCATCGCGGACTCCTACGACGGTGTCCTGATCGGCGAGGTGTGGCTGCCGGACGCCGAGCGCTTCGTCCGCTACCTGCGCCCCGACGAGCTGCACACCGCCTTCAACTTCGACTTCCTGGCGTGCCCCTGGGACGCGGCACGGCTGCGCGCCTCGATCGACCTGACGCTGGCCGTGCACGCGCCCGTCGGCGCCCCGGCGACCTGGGTGCTGGCCAACCACGACGTGACCCGTACGGCCACCCGCTACGGCCGTGCCGACACCGGCTTCGACTTCAAGACCAAGGCCCACGGGATCCCCACCGACCTGGTGGTCGGCACGCGCCGCGCCCGCGCCGCCGCGCTGCTCACGCTCGCCCTGCCCGGCTCGGTCTACCTGTACCAGGGCGAGGAGCTGGGCCTGCCCGAGGTCGAGGACATCCCGGCCGACCGGCTGCAGGACCCCATGTACTTCCGCTCCGGCGGCACCGACCCGGGCCGCGACGGCTGCCGGGTGCCGCTGCCCTGGTCCGGGGACGCGCCGCCGTACGGCTTCGGCGGCGAGCGGCTGTGGCTGCCCCAGCCGGACGGCTGGGCGCGGTACACCGCCGAGGCCGAGCAGGCCGACCCGGAGTCCATGCTCACCCTGTACCGCACCGCGCTGGACCTCCGCCGCGCCGAACCCGGCCTCGGCGAGGGGCCGATGAGCTGGCTCGACAGCGCCGGCGAGGTGCTCGCCTTCCGCCGCGACGGCGACTTCGCCTGCGTGGTCAACCTGTCGGAGACCCCGGTGGACCTTCCCGGCCACCGGCAGGTCCTGCTCGCCAGCGGGCCGCTCGGCGAGGACGGCCGGCTGCCCCGGGACACGGCGGTCTGGCTGCGCCTGGGCGAGTAGCAGCCGCAGCGGGGCAGGGTGCCGCCTTCGGACAGCGTTGTCCAAGGCGGCACCGACGCCTTCGCGCGGCGGAGGCCGTCCGCCCCCCCGCAGGGCCACCCGCGTCATCGGACCTACGGATTCACGGCCCGCCCGCTCTTCCGCGGCGCGGACGCCGCGTCCCGGTCCGGCGGCACGGGTACCTTGCCCCGGGGCACACAGTCCGTGGCGACGGCCGACGGCGACGCTTCCCCGCCGTCCCTGCCCGTCGGCCGCCCTCCACACGCCC
>NZ_JBEYWO010000027.1:0-132458 GCF_040644455.1 Streptomyces sp. NPDC046977 | reverse complement strand
CATTTCGAACCCGGAAGCTAAGCCTTTCAGCGCCGATGGTACTGCAGGGGGGACCCTGTGGGAGAGTAGGACGCCGCCGAACAATTCTTCAGCCTGTCCCCGGAGATCGATCACGATCCCCGGGGACAGGCTTTTTTGTGCCCTGGGGTAGGGTCGGGTGGAATCATTCGGAGCATACGCACAAACAGGAGGGGCCCCCGGTGGAGGTCCAGGAGACACGGGTGCAGACGGATCGGGTCCTCACGATCCCCAACATCCTGAGCATGGCACGGCTGGCCGGCGTGCCGGTCTTCCTGTGGCTGATCCTGTGGCCGGAGTTCGGCGGCCCGAAGGCCGACGGCTGGGCGCTCCTCGTCCTCGCCCTCAGCGGCATCAGCGACTACCTCGACGGCAAGCTCGCGCGCCGCTGGAACCAGATCAGCAGCCTCGGCAGGGTGCTGGACCCGGCCGCGGACCGGCTGTACATCGTGTCGACGCTCGTCGGCCTGACGTGGCGCGGGATCCTCCCCTGGTGGCTGACGGCCATCCTGGTGGCCCGGGACGTCGTCCTGGGGGTGATGATCCTGGTCATGAGGCGCCGCGGCTGGGGTCCTCCCCAGGTCAACTTCATGGGCAAGGCCGCGACCTTCAACCTCATGTACGCGTTCCCGCTGTTGCTGCTCAGCGACGGTGACGGGTGGCTGAACACGCTCGCTGCTATTTTCGGATGGGCGTTCGCCGGATGGGGTACAACCCTCTACTGGTGGGCAGGAATCTTGTACGTGGTCCAGGTCCGCCGACTCGTGAGAGCGGACGCCACGGCCGATTGAGCCCGCGATCCCCGGCAGGACTGGCCTCCCGCCGGGTACCCGACGTGTGACCAGGTGGTCCGCCGGACCGCAGGTCCGAAGCGCGGGTGACGTCGGCAAGCCAGTCGTCTCTTCAAGGAGGACGCTTCCGACATGAAGGCCGTCGTGATGGCCGGCGGCGAGGGCACACGCCTTCGCCCGATGACCTCGAGCATGCCCAAGCCGCTGCTGCCGGTCGTGAATCAGCCGATCATGCAGCATGTGCTCAAGCTGCTCAAGCGGCATGGTCTGACCGAGACCGTGGTGACCGTGCAGTTCCTCGCCTCACTCGTCAAGAACTACTTCGGTGACGGCGAAGAGCTCGGCATGGAGCTCACGTACGCGAACGAGGAAAAGCCACTCGGCACAGCCGGCAGCGTCAAGAACGCCGAGGACGCGCTCAAGGACGATTCGTTCCTGGTGATCTCAGGTGACGCACTGACCGACTTCGACCTGACCGAGCTCATCAATTTCCACAAGGAAAAGGGTGCGCTGGTCACGGTCTGCCTGACGCGGGTGCCCAATCCCCTGGAATTCGGCATCACCATCGTCGACGAGGAGGGGAAGGTCGAGCGCTTCCTGGAGAAGCCGACCTGGGGCCAGGTCTTCTCGGACACGGTGAACACCGGTATCTATGTCATGGAGCCCGAGGTCTTCGACTACGTCGAGGCCGATGTCTCCGTCGACTGGTCCGGCGATGTCTTCCCGCAGTTGATGAAGGAGGGCAAGCCGGTCTACGGCTACATCGCCGAGGGCTACTGGGAGGATGTCGGTACGCACGAGAGCTACATCAAGGCGCAGGCCGACGTCCTCGAGGGCAAGGTCGACGTCGAGCTCGAGGGTTTCGAGATCTCGCCCGGGGTGTGGGTCGCCGAGGGCGCCGAGGTGCACCCGGACGCGGTGCTGCGCGGGCCGCTGTTCATCGGCGACTACGCGAAGGTCGAGGCCGGCGCCGAGATCCGCGAGCACTCCGTGGTCGGCTCCAACGTGGTCGTCAAGTCCGGGTCGTTCCTGCACAAGGCCGTGGTGCACGACAACGTGTACATCGGGCCCCAGACGAATCTGCGCGGCTGCGTCATCGGCAAGAACACCGATGTGATGCGGGCGGCGCGGATCGACGACGGCGCGGTCATCGGCGACGAGTGCCTGATCGGCGAGGAGTCGATCATCGCGGGCAATGTCCGCGTCTACCCGTTCAAGACGATCGAGGCCGGCGCCTTTGTCAACACCTCGGTCATCTGGGAGTCCCGGGGGCAGGCCAATCTCTTCGGTGCGCGCGGTGTCTCCGGGATCCTGAACGTGGAGATCACCCCCGAACTGGCCGTGCGGCTGGCGGGCGCGTACGCGACGACCCTCAAGAAGGGCTCGACCGTCACCACGGCCCGTGACCACTCCCGTGGTGCCCGTGCCCTGAAGCGGGCGGTGATCTCGGCCCTCCAGGCCAGCGCCATCGACGTACGGGACCTGGAGAACGTGCCCATGCCGGTGGCCCGGCAGCAGACCGCGCGCGGCAGCGCCGGCGGCATCATGATCCGTACCAGCCCGGGGATCCCCGACTCGGTCGACATCATGTTCTTCGACGAGCGGGGCGCGGACCTGTCGGCCGCGGGGCAGCGAAAGCTGGACCGGGTCTTCGCGCGCCAGGAGTACCGCCGCGCGTTCCCCGGCGAGATCGGCGACCTGAACTTCCCCTCGAGCGTCTTCGACTCCTACACCGGTGCGCTGTTGCGGGCCGCGGACACCTCCGGCATCGCCGAGGCGGGGCTGAAGGTGGTCGTGGACGCCGCGAACGGCAGCGCGGGCCTGGTTCTGCCGAGCCTGCTCGGCCGGCTCGGTGTGGACTCCCTCACCATCAATCCCGGCCTGAACGAGGCGCGCCCGACCGAGACCTCCGACGGCCGCAGGGCGGGCCTGGTGCGGCTCGGGGAGATCGTGGCGTCCTCGCGGGCCGCGTTCGGCGTGCGGTTCGACCCGGTCGGCGAGCGGCTGTCGCTGGTGGACGAGCGCGGCAAGATCATCGAGGACGACCGCGCGCTGCTGGTCATGCTCGACCTGGTCGCCGCGGAGCGCCGCAGCGGCCGGGTGGCGCTGCCGGTGACGACGACGCGCATCGCCGAGCAGGTGGCGGCCTACCACGGCACGCAGGTGGAGTGGACGACGACGTCGCCCGACGACCTCACCCGGGTCTGCCGCCAGGAGTCGACGATCTTCGGCGGCGACGGCAGGGGCGGCTTCATCGTGCCCGAGTTCAGCAGCGTCTTCGACGCCTCCGCCGCGTTCGTGCGGCTGATCGGCCTGGTGGCCCGTACGCAGCTCACCCTGAGCCAGATCGACGCCCGCATCCCGCGCGCCCACGTCCTCAAGCGGGACCTGGCGACGCCGTGGGCGGTCAAGGGCCTGGTCATGCGCCGCGTCGTGGAGGAGGCGGGGGACCGCTCCGTCGACACCACGGACGGGGTGCGTGTGGTCGAGTCCGACGGACGCTGGGTGATGGTGCTGCCCGACCCGTCCGAGGCGGTCACCCACGTGTGGGCGGAGGGTCCGGACGACGCGTCCGCGCAGGCCCTGCTCGACGAGTGGTCCGCGATCGTGGACAGCGCCGGTCGCTGATCACACTCCGTGTACGGCTCACGGGCTCTTCCCGGCGCGCGCAACGGCGCGCCGGGAGGGGCCCGTTCGAGGTCGGAGGCGGCGACGTGCGACGATGTGCGGCATGCCGCAGCAGCACCCTGATCGGAGCAGCCCCAGTGACAGGGCGGTGAACCGGCGCCCCGATGCCTCCATGTCGCTGCTGACCAACGTCATGGAGCACAGCCTCGACGACGGATATGCCGAGGCCGCGGCACGCAGGGGCGAGACCGGGAGCTCCCGGCTGCCCGGGTCCCTGCGGGGCAAACTGGTGCTCGGGTTCGGGCTGGTGCTCGCCGCCGTCGTGGTGACGGTGGGGGCGGCGCAGACGCAGGTCGCCGCCCCGACGCTGGCCAAGGAGCGGCAGAAACTCATCGACCGCATCCAGTCGGAGACGGCCGCGGCCGACGAACTGCAGGGCAGCGTGGACACGCTGCGCGACGACGTGGCGGCCAGGCAGCGCCAGGCGCTGAAGGAGAAGGGCGGCAGCGCCGAGCAGGTGGCGCTGCTGGCGGGCGCGACGGCGGTGACCGGTCCGGGCATCCAGGTCAAGGTCGACGACGCCAAGGAGGCGTCCTCGGGCGGCAACGGCAATCCGCGGACCACCAGTGGCTTCTCGGACACCGGGCGGGTCCGCGACCGCGACATGCAGCGCGTCGTCAACGGACTGTGGGCGTCGGGAGCCGAGGCGATCGCGGTCAACGGGCAGCGCCTCACCGCCCTCTCGGCCATCCGCGCCGCCGGAGACGCCATACTGGTGGACAACAGGCCCCTGGTGCCGCCCTACACGATTTCGGCGATCGGGAACCCGCAGCACCTCAGTACGTCGTTCCAGGACAGTGCGGACGGACAGTATCTGCACGTCCTGCACGAGAACTACGGGATCCGCGTGAGCATCTCCCAGGAGGAGAAGCTGAGTCTGCCGGCGGCGCCGAGTCTGATCATCCGCTATGCGACGCCGGTCCCCTCGGCCGGTTCGCCGGCCGCAAACGGAACTGGGAAGGGCACGAATTGATCGCCGTACTGGGCCTGATCGTAGGAGTCGTGGTGGGCCTTGTGGTCCGTCCCGTGGTGCCGACGCTGGTCGAGCCCTACCTGCCCATCGCCGTGGTGGCCGCGCTCGACGCCGTCTTCGGCGGTCTGCGCGCCATGCTCGACGGGATCTTCGACGACAAGGTCTTCGTGGTCTCCTTCCTGTCCAACGTCGTGGTGGCGGCCCTGATCGTGTTCCTCGGTGACAAGCTGGGGGTCGGGGCCCAGCTCTCCACGGGTGTCGTGGTGGTCCTCGGCATCCGCATCTTCTCCAACGCGGCGGCCATCCGCCGCCATGTCTTCCGGGCGTGACAGCACGATGACGGACGAGCACGGCCGGCACGAAGAGAACGGCCGGGAACCGCAGGAGCCGGCGCAAGGACCCGGCTCCGGGTCCGGCGCGCCCAAGGGAGCGCCCGGCGGCGTCCCCGAGCGGCCGGCCCGGCCGGAGTCCCCGGGCTCCCCGGAGCTGCCGCCGGCGGCCGTGCCCGGCGCCGGCCCGCGGGAGCCCGAAGAGGCGGCGCCCGCCCAGGAGTCGGCGCCGCCGCCCGCTGCCGGGCCCGGTTCCGGCCCCGGGCCGCGCGAGCCCCACGAGCAGGTGCCCGCGCCGTCCACCGCGGTGTCGACGGGCCGCCAGCGGCTCAAGGCCGGCCTCTGGCCGCCGCGGGCCAGCCGCGCGCAGCTCATCGTCGCGCTGCTGCTGTTCGTGCTCGGGCTGGGCCTGGCGATCCAGGTCAGTTCGACCAGCGACACCAGCGCGCTGCGCGGCGCCCGTCAGGAGGACCTGGTGCGGATCCTCGACGAGCTCGACAACCGCACCCAGCGCCTGGAGGACGAGAAGCAGCGTCTGGAGGACCAGCGCCGGGAGTTGGAGAACAGCTCCGACCAGGCCGAGGAGGCCCGGAAGCAGACCGAGCAGAAGGCCGCCCAACTCGGCGTGCTGGCAGGCACGGTCGCGGCGCAGGGCCCCGGTATCACGCTGACGGTCACCGACACCAGCGGCGGCGTCGAGTCCGACATGCTGCTGGACACCTTGCAGGAACTCCGGGCCGCCGGGGCCGAGGCGATCCAGATCAACGACATCCGGGTGGTCGCCGACACGTACTTCACCCAGGGCGCCGACGGTGCTGTGGAGATCGACGGCCACAAGGTGTCACAGCCGTACCGCTTCAAGGTCATCGGTAATCCACAAGATCTCGAACCCGCCCTGAACATCCCGGGAGGCGTGGTACAGACTTTGGAGAAGGAGCAGGCCACGGTCGATGTGACGCGTTCGCAGAAGATCGTCGTGGATGCCTTGCGGCCGCCGGAGCAGCCTGACTACGCTCAGTCGTCATCCCGGTGAGCCGGGCACGAGTGGGGGTGCGCGGGGGAGGGCAGGAGAATGCGGGGGGTCGCCGCACCGTTGGGGTGGTGCGTGAGGGAAACTGTGTGTTGGTCGTGACTGAGGGTTCGTCCTGCCCCACGGGCGGGTCTGTGTCGTTCAAGGGGAATCGCCCGTGAAGTTGTTCGGTAAGTGGTTCGGCAAGAGTGCGCGTCCGGACGGTGACAGCGCTACGGCACGTCACCGGGCGCCGCGGCACGCGCAAGATGAGTCCATGGGCGAGGATCGCCCGCTGTTCCGGGATCAGGGCGCTGCTCCGGGTGGCGACATTTCGGGCGGTCATGGTGCGGTTTCTGTTGACCCTGCCGCATCGGGGCGCATAGGTTTCGGTCAACCATCAGGCTCCAGCACGGGTGGAGGGTCCTTGCCGGTCTGTACGCGGTGCGGTTTCCAGAACGCGGAAGCGAGTCGTTTCTGCTCCAACTGCGGTGCGCCGCTGCGTGCCGGAGTGCCGTCGGAACGTGCCTCCGAGACCACGTCGACGATCTCGATCTCCGGCCTGGAGGCCTACGAGGCCGAGGTCACCGGGCAGACCGTGCTTCCCGCACTGTCCCCGGAGGCCCAGGCGGCGGTCGACGCGCTGCCTCCGGGCTCGGCGCTGCTGGTCGTGCGTCGCGGTCCCAACTCGGGCAGCCGCTTCCTGCTGGACGCCGAGCTGACGACGGCCGGCCGTCACCCGGAAGGTGACATCTTCCTGGACGACGTCACCGTCTCCCGTCGGCACGTGGAGTTCCGGCGCGGCCAGGACGGCAGCTTCACGGTCTCCGACGTCGGCAGCCTCAACGGCACCTACGTCAACCGGGAGCGCATCGACTCGGTGACCCTGGCCAGTGGTGACGAGGTTCAGATCGGCAAGTACCGGCTGGTCTTCTACGCGAGCCAGTGGGGCGCCTGACCCCGCGAGGGAAGGTTCATGCTTCGTACACCGTCGGGCGGTGCCGGCAACGGCACCGCCACCGCGGAGGACCGACCGCTGAGCATCGGAGCGGTGCTCAACGACCTGCGTGAGGAGTTCCCCGAGGTCACCATCTCCAAGATCCGCTTCCTGGAGGCGGAGGGGCTGGTGGAACCGCACCGCACTCCGTCCGGCTACCGGAAGTTCTCGGTCAGGGACGTCGAGCGGCTCGGTCATGTCCTGCGGATGCAGCGGGACCACTATCTTCCGCTGAAAGTGATCCGCGAGCACCTGGACGCCCTGGACCGGGGCGAGCCGCTGCCGCTGCCCGCCCCCGCCGAGTCCCGGGAACTGCTGGAGGCCGGCGGCGTGGAGCCGGGCGGCCCTGCTGGACTGCGGATCGGCCGGGACGAGCTGATGGCCGCCACGGGCGCCGACGACGCCGAACTGGCGCAGTGGGAGTCCTACGGGCTGGTGGAGGCCGGTCCGGACGGCGACTATGACGCCGAAACGGTGAACATCGCCAAGCTCGTGGCGGATCTGGGGCGATTCGGTCTGGAGCCGCGGCACCTACGCGCTGTGAAGGCCGCCGCCGAACGCGAGGCGGGTCTGGTGGAGCAGGTCGTCGCCCCGCTGCGGCTGCACCGCAATCCGCAGACCAGGACGCACGCCGAGGCCACCGCCAAGGAGCTGGCGGCGCTGTCGGTGCGACTGCACGCGGCGCTGGTCCAGTCGGCCCTCAGGATCCGGCTCTTCTGATCCGGCTCTTCTGACGCTGAGTGACCGGGAACGGGCCCGGCCGGTGACCGGCCGGACCCGTCCCGACTACCCAAACCTGCCGAGCACGTCCTAGGGTTGCTGTGTGAACGAGCTCGACGTCGTGGGTGTCCGGGTCGAAATGCCCTCCAACCAGCCGATTGTGCTCCTGCGGGAAGTGGGAGGCGACCGCTACCTGCCCATCTGGATCGGGCCGGGGGAGGCCACCGCCATCGCTTTCGCGCAGCAGGGCATGACGCCCGCGCGGCCGCTGACCCATGATCTTTTCAAGGACGTGCTCGAGGCCGTCGGCCAGAGGCTGACCGAGGTCCGGATCACCGACCTGCGCGAGGGCGTGTTCTACGCCGAGCTGGTGTTCGCCAGCGGCGTGGAGGTGAGCGCCCGTCCCTCCGATGCCATAGCGCTCGCCCTGCGGACCGGAACCCCCATCTACGGGAGCGACGGTGTGCTGGACGACGCCGGCATCGCCATCCCCGACGAGCAGGAGGACGAGGTCGAGAAGTTCCGCGAGTTCCTCGATCAGATCTCGCCCGAGGACTTCGGGACCAGCAGCCAGTGAGGTCCGGCGCGGACCATTCGACGAGCCATACCCCCTGAACGGATACGGGAAACCACTCCAGGGGTTGATATCACTCGGCGTGCCGAGCGTGGCGATCGTTGACGCACCCGGAGTGACTGCCTACCGTCGAGAGGGAAAGTCCCGATGGCACGTGCGCGTGCCCTCAGGGGTGCGAAGGGACGGGAGGTCGGCGTGAGAAGCACCGGCGACGGTATGGCCGCTGGCGGCCCGTACCCGATGCGCGCGGCCTTGGCCCGCAACGCGGCCGTGGCCTCCGGCGGGGGTACGGGGGAGACCGCCGGCCAGGAGCCGGAAGAGGCGGGGGAGAGCGTCGGCTACCGCGGGCCCACCGCCTGCGCGGCGACCGGGATCACCTACCGCCAGCTGGACTACTGGGCCCGTACGGGGCTGGTGGAGCCCAGCATCCGTCCGGCCTACGGCTCGGGCACCCAGCGGCTGTACAGCTTCAAGGACGTTGTCGTCCTCAAGATCGTCAAGCGGCTGCTCGACACGGGGGTCTCCCTGCAGAACATCCGCACCGCGGTGCAGCACCTGCGGTCCACCGGCCCCGCCGAGCTGGCCCGGATGACCCTGATGAGCGACGGCGCCACCGTCTACGAGTGCACGTCGCCGGACGAGGTCGTGGACCTGCTCCAGGGCGGCCAGGGCATCTTCGGGATCGCGGTGGGCGTGGTGTGGCGGGACGTGGAGAGCGGGCTGTCGCAGCTGCACGGCGAGCGGGTCGACACCGGCGAGACGCTGGTCGGCCACAACCCCGGTGACGAACTCGCCAGGCGCCGCAATCGCGCGGTCTGACCCGCGTGCCGCCGCGGCGGGCCGTCGTACGACTCCCACGGCACCGACAGCCGCCGTACGGGTGTACGGCGACTGTCGGTGCCGTAGGGCACCATCGGTGACGTGAGAAGCGCGCCGACCATCCTCCATCTGGACATGGACGCGTTCTTCGCTGCCGTCGAGCAGGCCGCGAAGCCGAGTCTGCGGGGGAAGCCGGTCGTCGTCGGGGGGCTGGGCCCGCGGGGCGTGGTGGCGACGGCTTCGTACGAGGCCCGTGTGCACGGGGTGCATTCGGCGATGGCGATGGCGCACGCCCGCCGGCTCTGCCCGAACGCCGCGTACCTCGTACCGCGCTTCGGCGTGTACCGGAAGGTCAGCGATGTCGTCATGGAGATCCTCGCCCGGCTGTCGCCACTGGTGGAGCCACTGAGCCTGGACGAGGCGTTCGTGGACCTGGAGGCGGGCGGCATCACGGAGGAGCCGCGGCGGGTGGGGGAGCGGCTGCGGGCCGACATCAGGGCGGCCACGGGGCTGACGGGCTCGGTCGGGCTCGCCGGGTCCAAGCTGCTCGCCAAGATCGCCTCGGAGCAGGCCAAGCCGGACGGCATGGTCGTCATCGAGCCCGGCACCGAGCGCGAGCTGCTGGCGCCCATGCAGGTGCGCACTCTGCCGGGCGTGGGGCCCGCCACGGCCGAGCATCTGCGCAGGGGCGGCATCACCACGGTCGGGGACGTCGTGGAGGCGGGCGAGGCCGAGCTGGTGCGCCTGCTGGGCAGGGCGCACGGCGCGCATGTGCACGGCATGGCCCTGGGGGTGGACGAACGGCCCGTGGTCCCCGACCGCGAGCACAAGTCGATCTCCGTCGAGGACACCTTCGACGTCGATCTGACCGACCGCGTCCGGATCCGGCTGGAGGTGGACCGGCTCGCCGACCGCTGTGTGCGGCGGCTGCGCGAGGCAGGACGCTCCGGCCGTACCGTGGTGCTGAAGGTGCGCCGGTACGACTTCACGACCCTCACCCGGTCCGAGACGCTGCGCGCGCCGACCGACGACCCCGCCGTCGTCCGGGAGACGGCGCAGCGGCTGCTGGAGGCCGTCGACATCACGAGCGGCGTGCGGCTGCTCGGCGTCGGCGTGGCCGGACTCGCGGATTTCACGCAGGAGGACCTCTTCGCCCAGGCGGCCGAGCGCGCGGAGGAGCCCCCCGCCGAAGAGGGCGCCGCCGGGGCGGACGCGGACGAGGAACCGCCCGCCGGTGCCGCCCGGGTGCCGTCCGCCGCGGAGCGCCGCTGGATGCCCGGTCAGGACGTCCGGCACGTGGAGTACGGCGCGGGCTGGGTGCAGGGCAGCGGTGTCGGCCGCGTCACCGTGCGTTTCGAGGAACCCAAGTCGGCCGTACCGGGGAGGGTGCGCACCTTCGCGGTGACGGACCCGGACCTGGAGCCGTCCGAGGCGCTGCCGCTGGTGTTATCCGGGGGCGGGTGAGCCGGGGGCGAGGGAGGCGGTCAGCTGTCGCCGGCGAGCTTGCCGAAGTCCCGGTCGGGCGGCGGCTCGTCGCCCGGCCCGGCGACGGCGCCGGGGCCGGACATCCCGTAGTGGTGGTAGAGCTGGAGCTCCTGCTCCGGGGAGAGATGCCGGCCCACCCCGAAGTCCGGGGCGTCCTTGATCAGCGACTTGTCGAACGGGACGCGCAGCCCGTCCTCGCCGAACTCGCTCGGTTCCAGCGGGACGAAGGCGTCGCGGCTGAAGATCCCGGTGCGCACCGCGGCCCATTCGGGTTCGCCGGTGGCGTCGTCGAGGTACACCTCGTCGACCGTTCCGATCTTCATTCCGTTGCGGTCGAAGGCCCTGCGCCCGATCAGGCTCCGCGGATCGATACCGGTCTGCACGGTCCCTCCAACTGGTCGCGAATACTCCTATTTAGGCACGAAAGGTGTCCGCTGTCACATGACCGTTCAACGAACGCCGCTGGTAGGCTGGCATTGGCTGGCGACCCCATGCGGGAGAGTCCTGGCGGTGCGAAGCACCGGCCGCCGGGCGCCGAAGGAGCAAACCCTCCCCGGAATCTCTCAGGCATCCGTACCGCATGGGTGAGGTCACTCTGGAAAGCAGGAAGGGAAGCCCGTCCGTGGCGGGCCCGTTCCTCACCGACGGTGAAAGCCGTCCTGCTCGCGCGGGGCGGTGAAACTCTCAGGTTCAGATGACAGAGGGGGAGGCCGAGTCGCGCCAGACCAGGAGGCCTCCGCAGATGACCGCCCACCGCACCCCTCTCACCGAGCTGGAGCGCGGCATCCCGTTCGAGCAGCGCCACATCGGACCCGATGCCGCCGCGCAGGCCAAGATGCTCGCGCACGTCGGCTACGGTTCGCTGGACGAGCTCACCGCCGCAGCCGTGCCGGACACCATCAAGAGCGCCGAGGCCCTGGGCCTGCCGACCGCCCGCACCGAGCCCGAGGTGCTGTCCGAGCTGCGCTCGCTCGCGGACCGCAACCAGGTGCTGCGGCCCATGATCGGCCTGGGGTACCACGGCACCTTCACCCCGCCGGTCATCCTGCGCAACGTCATGGAGAACCCCGCCTGGTACACGGCGTACACCCCGTACCAGCCCGAGATCTCCCAGGGCCGCCTCGAGGCCCTCCTCAACTTCCAGACGGTCGTCGCGGACCTGACCGGTCTGCCCACCTCCGGCGCCTCGCTGCTCGACGAGGGCACCGCGGCCGCCGAGGCCATGGCGCTGGCCCGCCGCGTCGGCAAGGTCAAGCAGGGTGTCTTCCTCATCGACGCCGAGACCTTCCCGCAGACCGTCGCCGTGATCGAGACCCGCGCCGAGCCCACCGGCGTCGAGGTCGTCGTCGCCGACCTCACCGACGGCATCCCCGCCGAGATCGCCGAGCGCGGCGTCTTCGGCGTGCTGCTGCAGTACCCGGGCGCCTCCGGTGCCGTGCGCGACCTGAGGCCGGTCATCGAGCAGGCCCACGGGCTCGGCGCGATCGTCACCGTCGCCGCCGACCTGCTCGCCCTGACGGTGCTCACCTCCCCGGGCGAGCTGGGCGCCGACATCGCGGTCGGCACCACGCAGCGCTTCGGCGTGCCGATGGGCTTCGGCGGCCCGCACGCCGGCTACATGGCCGTCCGCGAGGCCCACGCCCGCAGCCTGCCGGGCCGCCTGGTCGGCGTCTCCGTCGACGCCGACGGCGACAAGGCGTACCGCCTGGCGCTGCAGACCCGCGAGCAGCACATCCGCCGCGAGAAGGCCACCAGCAACATCTGCACCGCGCAGGTGCTGCTCGCCGTCATGGCGGGCATGTACGCGGTCTACCACGGCCCCGAGGGCCTGGCGCAGATCGCCCGCCGTACCCACCGCTACGCCGCCGTCCTCGCCGGGGGCCTGCGCGCCGGCGGCGTCGAGGTGACCACGGACGCCTTCTTCGACACCGTCACCGCCCGCGTGCCGGGCCGGGCCGCCGAGGTCGTGGCCGCCGCCCGCGAGGCCGGGGTCAACCTGCGCCAGGTCGATGCCGACCTGGTCGGCATCGCCTGCGACGAGACCACCGGCCGTGCCGACCTCGCGGCGGTCTGGGGCGCCTTCGGCGTCACCGGCGACGTCGAGGCCCTCGACACGGCCACCGAGGACGCGCTGCCCGCCGGCCTGGTCCGCGAGGTGGACTACCTGACCCACCCGGTCTTCCACCAGCACCGCTCGGAGACCGCGATGCTGCGCTACCTGCGCCGCCTCGCCGACCGCGACTACGCGCTGGACCGCGGCATGATCCCGCTCGGTTCCTGCACGATGAAGCTCAACGCGACCACCGAGATGGAGCCGGTCACCTGGCCCGAGTTCGGCCAGCTGCACCCCTTCGCCCCCGCCGAGCAGGCCGAGGGCTACCTCACCCTCATCCGCGAGCTGGAGGACCGTCTCGCCGAGGTCACCGGCTACGACAAGGTGAGCCTCCAGCCCAACGCCGGTTCCCAGGGCGAGCTGGCCGGTCTGCTCGCCGTCCGCGCGTACCACCGTGCCAACGGCGACACTCAGCGCACGGTCTGCCTCATCCCGTCCTCCGCGCACGGCACGAACGCCGCCAGCGCGGTGATGGCCGGCATGAAGGTCGTCGTCGTGAAGACCGCCGGTGACGGCGAGGTCGACGTCGAGGACCTGCGGGCCAAGATCGAGCAGCACCGCGACGAACTCGCCGTGCTCATGGTGACGTACCCGTCCACGCACGGTGTCTTCGAGGAGCACATCGGCGAGATCTGCGGCGCGGTGCACGACGCCGGCGGCCAGGTCTACGTCGACGGCGCCAACCTCAACGCCCTGGTGGGCCTCGCCAAGCCCGGTCACTTCGGCGGCGACGTCTCGCACCTGAACCTGCACAAGACCTTCTGCATCCCGCACGGCGGCGGCGGCCCCGGCGTCGGCCCGGTCGCGGTCCGCGCGCACCTCGCGCCGTACCTGCCGAACCACCCGCTGCAGCCCGAGGCCGGTCCGGAGACGGGCGTGGGCCCGATCTCGGCGGCCCCGTGGGGCTCGGCCGGCATCCTGCCGATCTCGTGGGCGTACGTGCGCCTCATGGGCGGCGAGGGCCTCAAGCGCGCCACCCAGGTCGCGGTGCTCGGCGCCAACTACATCGCCAAGCGCCTGGAGCCGCACTTCCCGGTGCTCTACACCGGTCCCGGCGGGCTGGTCGCCCACGAGTGCATCATCGACCTGCGCGAACTGACCAAGGAGACGGGCGTCACCGTCGACGACGTCGCCAAGCGCCTGATCGACTACGGGTTCCACGCGCCGACGATGTCGTTCCCGGTGGCCGGGACGCTGATGATCGAGCCGACGGAGAGCGAGAACCTCGCGGAGCTGGACCGCTTCTGCGACACGATGATCGCCATCCGCGCGGAGATCGACCGGGTCGGCTCGGGGGCGTGGCCCAAGGACGACAACCCGCTGCGCAACGCGCCGCACACCGCGGCCGCGCTGGGCGGGGAGTGGAAGCACTCCTACACGCGCGAGGAGGCGGTGTTCCCGGCGGGCGTGTCGGCCGCGGACAAGTACTGGCCGCCGGTGCGCCGGATCGACGGCGCCTTCGGCGACCGCAACCTGGTCTGCTCCTGCCCGCCGCTGGACGAGTACGACGCGTAGTGCGACCGGGCCCGGGGACCGGGCGCCGGGGACTCACAAGGGTCGGCCCCGCTGTTCGTCGGCGGGGTCGGCCCTTTCCTTGCGCTTCACGTCGTTCGTGTGCCGGCGGTGCCGCGGTTGATCGGGGTTATGCGGCGGTGACGACGTGCTCGCTGCCGAGCGGGCGGTGCGGGGCGATGATCCGGCCGTCGGGGAGCAGTTCACCGGTGTCGTCGAAGAGCAGGACGCCGTTGCACAGCAGGCTCCAGCCCTGCTCGGGGTGGCTGGCGACGATGTGCGCGGCCTCCCGGTCGGAGTTGGCGGCGGACGGACAATGCGGCTGGTGCGGGCACATGGACGATGTCTTTCGCTGCGAGTGGTGTGACACACGGCTTGATTGGGTAGGAACCTCAGTCATGGCCGTTCCCCCGTTCGTCGGTCGGTCCCAGTGTTGCTCTACTGACGGTTTTCCGCAGGGATTTCGCGCGAGCTGTGCTCGATAGTTGGTGACGCTTTCACTCTGGCGGGCGGTTGCCCGGACAATGCAACGCCTCCGTGACCGGTCGGTCACGGAGGCGTACGAGCACCGCCCCTGAGGGGAACGTCAAGCGGTCGTGCCGAGCAGCGGCGGGGGCGCCAGCCGCAGGGTGAGTACGGGCACCAGGTCGGAGAGCCGGTGCACACGGTGGGCCGCGATGCCGGGCGGCGCCGGCGCGAGGGGGATCAGCAGGTCCGAAGCGGCCGGCTGGGCCGTTCCGGCGTCGGCGCCGGTGTCGCCGTGCAGCCACAGGGTCAGCATGTACAGGCCCGGTACCGAGAGCAGGTGCGGCTGGTAGGACGCGGTCAGGGCGTCCGCCTGGAGCAGCGCGCGTTCGGTCGAGGCCAGGTACGGCCCTTCGCAGAAGTGCGAGAACGCCCATCCGTCGGGCGTGTGGACGGTCTCCCCGGCGGCGACCACCCGTCCGCGGCTCTCCTGCGGCGGGACCGCCGCGTCGTTCCGTTCCCCGGCGTGGATGTGGAAGCGCCAGCCGGCCAGCCGCGCCCGCGGCAGCCCGTCGGGTCCGGCGATCACGGGGTCGAGCACGTGCAGCGGCAGCGGGTGCTCGGCGGTGAGCAGCCCGGTCGCGGTGCGCAGTGAGGGCGTGCGGGCCTCGCGGACGGCGGTGGGCGAGCTGAGTGCGGCGAGAACGCTCCGCAGAGCGGGTGCGGGGGCTGGAGCTACCTGCAGCGGCATGGTGGGCGGCCTCTCATGGGGAGACACGGGGTGCTCAGTGGGTGCTAACAGCGCTGTCAGCGATGAATCGGCAGGCCAGGGCAGGCCCAGCACATGGGGCGCCGGTGGGTGGCGGCGTGCGGAATCAGCGGGGGCATGCGGATCCCTTTCCCGTGGCCGGAGCGTCGCGGGCGCGCGGCGGATCGCGGAGGCTCTGCCTGTGAACAGAGGATATACGAGGTGTGTTCTGGCAGTGTTTCACCTAGCCGCCGGCGATATTGAGCGCAAGGCGGAACCAGGACATCCTGGGTGGCCGAATGGTCCCTATTCGAACCGGCTCCCCGGCCGGCGAACTGCTTCTTTTTCGCCGCCACGGATGGCCGAATCTCGTCGGCGTTTTTCACGAGGGGGCCGCCGATGGCACATGAATGATGTGCCATGCCACCGGAATGTGCCGGAAGACGGTGCTCCCGCCAGCTTACCGGGTCGCGTGCGTCACAGGGGGCGTTATCGATCTCGTCGCTGGGCATGCTGTGATCACGGCCCACGCGAGGAAGGGACCTTCGATGGGGGAAAAGGTCGCGGCCACGGGGTTCGACCTCTCCGACCGCCAGCGCTACCGCAGGAAGCTGAAGCAGTGCCTCCTGGGACTGGAGCGGCTGCTGGAGGAGAAACGTTTCGACCGTCCCCGGAATCTCATGGGGCTGGAGATCGAACTCAATCTCACGGACCGCGACGGCCTGCCGCGCATGATGAACGAAGAGGTACTGGAGCGCATCGCGAGCCGTGATTTCCAGACCGAGCTCGCGCAGTTCAACATCGAAGTGAACATCGCTCCGCACCGGCTTTCCGGTCGTGTCCTGGACCGCCTCGCGGAAGAGTTGCGCATGGCACTGGGATATGCCGACAGAAAGGCCCGGGAGGTCGGCGCGCAGATCGTGATGGTGGGAATCCTGCCCACGCTCGGAGCGCAGGACCTGGTGGGTGCGAATCTTTCCCGCGTCGACCGCTACACCCTGCTCAACGACCGCATTCTGGCGGCCCGCGGTGAGGACATCACCCTCGACATCGCCGGCGTGGAACGTCTGACCAGCACGTCGGGCTCCATCGCGCCCGAGGCGGCGTGCACCTCGATGCAGATGCACCTGCAGGTCACCCCGGCACGCTTCGCCGCCGTGTGGAACGCCGCACAGGTGGTCGCCGGGCCGCAGGTCGCGCTCGGCGCCAACTCGCCCTTCCTGTTCGGCCGGGAGCTGTGGCGGGAGACCCGCCCGACGCTCTTCCAGCAGGCGACGGACACCCGCCCCGAGGAGCACCGCGCCCAGGGCGTCCGCCCGTTGACCTGGTTCGGCGAGCGCTGGATCGACTCCGCCTACGACCTGTTTGCCGAGAACGTGCGCTACTTCCCGTCCCTGCTGCCGATCTGCGAGGACGAGGACCCGCTGCACGTCCTGGACGAGGGCGGGGTGCCGCAGTTGAAGGAACTCACCCTGCACAACGGCACGATCTACCGCTGGAACCGCCCGGTCTACGCGGTCGTCGACGGCGTCCCCCACCTGCGGGTGGAGAACCGGGTGATGCCCGCCGGGCCCACGGTCGCCGACGTCGTCGCCAACACCGCCTTCTACTACGGCCTCGTGCGGGCGCTGGCGGAGGCGTCCCGCCCGGTCTGGACGCGCCTGCCGTTCGCCGCCGCCGCGGCCAACTTCGACGAGGCCTGCCGCCACGGCATCGAGGCCGTGCTGCGCTGGCCCCGGTCCTCGCGCGGCAGCGGGACGATCGAAGTGCCCGTCGTGGAACTCGTGCTGGAGGAACTGCTGCCCATGGCCGCCGCCGGCCTGGACGGCTGGGGCATCGACCCGGTGGACCGGGACCGCTACCTGGGGATCATCGAGGGCCGCTGCCGCAAGCGGACGAACGGCGCCGAGTGGCAGGCCGCGGTCTTCCACCGCGAGCTGGACCGCGGGCTGGACCGGCAGCGGGCGCTGGCCGCGATGACCGTGCGGTACTGCGAGCTGATGCAGGACGGGGCGCCCGTCCACGAGTGGCCCGTGGAGCTCTGAGCCGGGCCCGCGCGCCGTCCGCCGGGCCGATGAGGCAGGATGGCGCGCGTGGAGGCCTCGGAGAACGGCAGGACGGTCGACGCGGGCGGCGCGGGGACCGGCGACGCCCGCGTACTGGAGCCGCGCACGCTGCGCAGTGAGACCTTGCTGGTGCTCGCGCTGTCGCTCGGCGCCAGCGCGCTCTCGGCGCTCATCAGCTTCATCGGTTCCGTCACCAAGCCCGGCGGGCTGAAGGACCAGGCCGCCACGCTGGTGGGCACGCACGCCCCGGGGCGGCCCTGGCTGGACCTGGCCTGGCAGTTGTTCGGGATCGCCACCGCGCTGGTCCCCGTCGCGCTCGTCGCGCATCTGCTGGCGCGCGAGGGCACGGGCATGCCGGTGATCGGCTTCGACCTGCGGCGGCCGCGCTCGGACGTGCTGCGCGGAGCGGTGGTGGCCGCCGTGATCGGCGGCACGGGGCTGCTCTTCTACCTGGGGGCCCGGGCCTCGGGGGCCAACCTCACCGTGGTGCCGGAGTCCCTGCCGGACGTGTGGTGGAAGATCCCGGTGCTCATCGCCTCCGCGATCCAGAACGCCGTGCTCGAAGAAGTGATCGTCGTCGGCTATCTGCTGCGCAGGCTCGGCCAGTTGGGCTGGACGCCGATGGGGGCACTGGTGGCGAGCAGCGTGCTGCGCGGCTCGTACCACCTGTACCAGGGCATCGGCGGACTGCTCGGCAACATGGCGATGGGCGTCGTCTTCGTGCTGCTCTACCGCCGCTGGGGACGGGTGGGCCCGCTGGTGGCGGCCCACTCGCTCATCGACATCGTGGCGTTCGTCGGGTACGCGGTGCTGGCGGGCAAGGTGGGCTGGCTGCCCACCGCGTGAGCGCGCGCGGGGTCAGGGGAGCGCGTGCAGCGCGCCGTCGACCACCGTCACCGCCCGGCCGGTGAGCAGCACCCGGTCCCCGCGGAGCACCGTGCGCACCAGGCCGGCGCGGGCGGAGGCCTGCAGTCCGGTCAGCTCGCCGCGGCCCAGCCGCGCCGCCCAGAAGGGGGCGAGAGCGGTGTGCGCGCTGCCCGTCACCGGGTCCTCGGGGATGCCGAGGGCGGGGAAGAAGCACCGCGAGACGAAGTCGTACTCCGCCGTGGCGGACTCGGCCCGCGCCGTGACGATCAGGCCCCGCCCCGACGGCAGCGCGGCCACCTTCGCCATGTCGGGGGCGAGCGCCCGTACCGTCTTCTCGTCGGCCACCTCGATCAGCAGGTCGCCCACGTCCTCACCGGTCCCGTGGGCCGACAGCACGTCGGCGCCGATCGCCGGTGCGGCGCCGGCGGGCACCTCGACCGGTGTCAGCGGAGCGGCCGGGAAGTCCATCGTGATCGTGCCGTCGGCGCCCGTGCTCGTCGTCAGCACCCCGCAGCGGGCGCTGAACCGCACGGTGCCGGTGGCCGCGCCACTGGTGTGCAGGGCGTGGGCCGTGGCCAGCGTGGCGTGCCCGCACATGTTCACCTCCGCCGCCGGGGTGAACCAGCGCAGCGCCCAGTCGGCGTCGGCGGCGCCGGGCGTGGGGTGCGCGAAGGCGGTCTCGGAGAGGTTGAGCTCCGCGGCGACGGACTGGAGCCACTCGTCCGGGGGGAAGGCGTCGGCGTCGGGCAGCAGCAGCACGCCCGCGGGATTGCCCCCGAAGGGGAGGTCGGTGAAGGCGTCGACGATTCGAATCCGCATGCCGTGAGCCTAGGCGGGGTGTGAAGCCGCAGGCCAGGGCCAATCCGGCGGTCGTGGACCCGGGGGACTGTCGGGGTCTCAGACGAAGAAGGCGTTCACGCCGTCGACGTCGGACAGGAAGCTCTCGATGCGGGCCACCTTGCCGTCCCGCAGCGCCAGGACCGTTGCCACGTGCTCGTCGAGCACGGAGTCGTCGCGGCGGGCGGTGTTGTGCAGGGACAGGGCCACATTGTCGCGGCTGACCAGGATGTGGAGCAGTTCGAAGCGCAGGCCGTAGCCGGCGATGCGGCGGGCGAGCCCCGCGACCTCGTCGGGGCCCTGGGCGGTGCCGGAGATCGCGCTGTCGCCGGGGAGCGTCCAGGCCACGTCGTCGTGCAGCAGGGCCCGCAGACCGTTCCAGTCGGCCTCGGCGAGCGCGGAGTGGAACGCCTTTCCGACGGCGTACTGCGCGCTGGTCCCGCTCATGTCGCACCTCTTGTCGAGCCGGTTCAGGCCTCCGCGGGCCCCGCCTCCGACGATCGCGGGCCCTCGGGAAGTGCACAAGTCGGGACAGGGATGATCCGCGTCCGCCGGGGTAGCCGCCCCTCAGGGACGAAATGTGGTGAAAGAGGTGATTTCGATGACCGCACGGTCGCGCGGCACGCCGGAACGGCGGGACAGGCACCTCGGCGACCTGCACAGAACTCGGGCGATCGCCGGTGACGCGACGGAGCGACGGCCGCTCGCACCGTGCGGAATCGGGCGTCGTGACATCGGCCAACGGAGGACATCATGATCGTACTCGGCGTCATCCTGCTGATCATCGGATTCCTGGCAGGCATATCGATCCTGTGGACCATCGGGATCATCCTCGTGGTCATCGGGCTCGTGCTCTGGGTGCTGGGCGCCTTGGGCCACGCAGTCGGTGGCCGTCGCCACTACTACTAGACGACCCGGCAGACCGGGAGAGCCGGGAGGAACGCCAACGGCGCGCACGGAGCGCGCCGTTCGGCGTGTGCAAGGGCCGGCTCAGGCGCAGGCCGGGCAGAGTCCGCGATAGGTGACCTCGACGGCGGACACCGTGAAGCCGAAGCGCTCCTCCGCGGGGAGGTCGGCGAGCGGATCGCCTGCCGGGTGGACGTCGCGGACGGCGCCGCAGCCGGAGCACACCAGATGCTGGTGCGGGCGGTGCGCGTTGGGGTCGTAGCGCTTCGCGCGGCCGTCCGTGGCGACCTCGATGACCTCGCCCAGCGAGACCAGTTCGCCGAGGGTGTTGTAGACGGTCGCACGGGAGATCTCGGGCAGCCGCCGCGACGCGCGGGCGTGCACCTCGTCGGCCGTGAGGTGCACGTGGTCGCCGTCGAGGACCTCCGCGACCACACGCCGCTGGGAGGTCATCCGCCAGCCGCGCCCTCGCAGTCGCTCCAGAAGGTCACTCATGTCGGTTCACCTGTTCAGGTTCGATCGGATACCCGAAATTTACCAGTGGAGGTCCCGGAGCCGGTGTGATCGGCGGTGGGGGGTTGGCACGCTTCTTGACTTGGACTGCGTCCATCGTAGGATCGGTTCCGGCAACAGCCAAGGGACTGGAAGCCTTCAGCGCGGCAGGAGACAGGGACGTGACGGGATCACCGCGGGCGTTCTGCGCGGTGCCGGCCCTGCCGAGCCGTGGCTGAGGCCCCTTCCGCGCGCGTCGCGGCGCGTCCCGTGCGCCGCGCCCGGCCCCCGTCGTACGAGCGCCGAGGCCCCCTGCCCCCGCTGTCCCGCCGCCCGCAGTGCCTGAGCACCGTGATCCGCCTGGTCCGGAAGGATTCCCATGTCTGAGAACCATGACGCCATCGTCGTCGACGCCAAGACGGAGGGCGGAGGTGGCTGCCCGGTCGCCCACGGGCGTGCTCCGCACCCGACGCAGGGCGGCGGCAACCGCCAGTGGTGGCCGGAGCGGCTCAACCTGAAGATCCTCGCCAAGAACCCGGCCGTGGCCAACCCCCTGGGCGGCGACTTCGACTACGCCGAGGCCTTCCTGGGCCTCGACCTCCCCGCGGTGAAGCGCGACATCGCCGAGGTCCTGACGACCTCCCAGGACTGGTGGCCCGCGGACTTCGGCCACTACGGCCCGTTCATCATCCGCATGGCGTGGCACAGCGCGGGCACCTACCGCATCAGCGACGGCCGCGGCGGCGCCGGCGCCGGGCAGCAGCGCTTCGCGCCCCTCAACAGCTGGCCGGACAACGGCAACCTCGACAAGGCCCGCCGTCTGCTGTGGCCGGTCAAGAAGAAGTACGGCCAGAACCTCTCGTGGGCCGACCTCATGATCCTCGCCGGCAACGTCGCCCTGGAGTCGATGGGCTTCGAGACCTTCGGCTTCGCCGGTGGCCGCGCGGACGTGTGGGAGCCCGACGAGGACGTCTACTGGGGCCCGGAGACCACCTGGCTCGGCGACGAGCGCTACACCGGCGACCGTGTGCTGGAGAACCCCCTCGGCGCCGTCCAGATGGGCCTCATCTACGTCAACCCCGAGGGCCCCAACGGCACCCCGGACCCGCTGGCCGCGGCCCGCGACATCCGTGAGACGTTCCGCCGGATGGCGATGAACGACGAGGAGACCGTCGCCCTGATCGCGGGCGGTCACACCTTCGGCAAGACCCACGGCGCGGGCCCGGCCGACAGCGTCGGCGCCGACCCGGAGGCGGCGTCGCTCGAGGAGCAGGGCCTCGGCTGGAAGAACAGCTTCGGCACCGGCAAGGGTGGTGACGCCATCACCAGCGGTCTGGAGGGCATCTGGACCAACACGCCGATCACCTGGGACAACAGCTTCTTCGAGATCCTCTTCGGCTACGAGTGGGAGCTGTTCCAGAGCCCCGCCGGTGCCAACCAGTGGCGGCCGAAGGACGGCGCCGGCACGGGCACCGTCCCGGACGCCCACGACGCGTCGAAGTCGCACGCGCCGACGATGCTGACGACCGACCTGTCGCTGCGCGTCGACCCGGCCTACGAGCAGATCTCGCGGCGCTTCCTGGAGAACCCCGCCGAGTTCGCGGACGCCTTCGCGCGCGCCTGGTACAAGCTGACGCACCGCGACATGGGCCCGGTCGTCCGCTACCTCGGCTCCGAGGTCCCGGACGAGGTCCTGCTGTGGCAGGACCCGCTGCCGGCCGTGACGCACCCGCTCGTCGAGGCCGGCGACGTCGCCGCCCTCAAGGGCCTGATCCGCGAGTCGGGCCTGACGGTCGCCCAGCTCGTGTCCACCGCGTGGGCGTCGGCCTCCTCCTTCCGCGGCAGCGACAAGCGCGGCGGCGCCAACGGCGCGCGCATCCGCCTCCAGCCGCAGGCCGGCTGGGAGGTCAACGAGCCGGACGAGCTCGCGACGGTGCTGCGCACCCTGGAGGGCGTGCAGCAGTCCTTCAACGCCGGCCGGACCGACGGCAAGGAGGTCTCGTTCGCCGACCTGGTCGTCCTCGCCGGCGGCGTGGGCGTCGAGCAGGCCGCCAAGGAGGCGGGCTTCGAGGTCGAGGTGCCCTTCACCCCGGGCCGCGCGGACGCCACGCAGGACCAGACCGACACGGAGTCCTTCGCCGCGCTGGAGCCGGCGGCCGACGGCTTCCGCAACTACCTCGGCAAGGGCAACCGCCTGCCGGCCGAGTACCTGCTGATCGACCGGGCGAACCTGCTGACCCTCAGCGCCCCCGAGCTGACCGTCCTCGTCGGCGGCCTGCGCGTCCTGGGCGCCAACTACCAGCAGTCGTCCCTCGGTCTCCTCACCACGACCCCCGGGTCGCTGACCAACGACTTCTACGTCAACCTGCTCGACATGGGCACCGTGTGGAAGGCGACGTCGGAGGACGCGAACACCTTCGAGGGCCGCGACAGCGCCACGGGCGAGGTCAAGTGGACCGGCACCCGTGCCGACCTGGTCTTCGGGTCCAACTCCGAGCTGCGCGCGCTCGCGGAGGTCTACGCGAGCGACGACGCGAAGGAGAAGTTCGTGCGCGACTTCGTCGCGGCGTGGACCAAGGTCATGGACCTCGACCGGTTCGACCTCGTCTGACGGTCCGACCGTGTGACTGTCTGACCGTGTGACGCCCCGGCGTTCTGGCAGGCCCCGTCGGGCCGGCCAGGACGCCGGTGTTTTTTTGCGGCACGCACGCCTAGGCTCGGGCCCATGGGACCGCTCCTGCCGTACGTGGCACTCGCCGCCTGCCTGGCCGCGGTCATGGGCCTCTTCGCGTGGCTGGCGACGGTGATCCGCCGCCGGGGCGTGGCCGGTTCCGCCGTCCGGGTGGCCATGGCCTCCTACGAGGAGGCCTTCCAGGTGACGGCCCACGACGCGCACTACGAGATCCAGGCGCAGGCGCAGCGGAGGATGCCCGTGGCGGCGCCCGACGACCCCTGGCGGCCGGTGCGCGAGGAAGGCGCTTCCCGCCGAACTTCCCCAAAGGGGCGGCCACGTCGGCGGTTCGGCGCCCGGTGGCGGGCGCGCCGGCGCCGATGACGTGCTGATCCCGCCGAGGTCAGCGGCGCCGCAGCGACGGGTCGAGCAGGGCGGGCGGCGTGTCGAACTTCTCGTGCGCGGCGAGGTCGACACCCGGCGGGACGATCGCGTCGATCGCGTCGAGCACATCGGCGGAGAGCGTGATGTCCGCGGCGGCCAGTTGCGCGTGCAGGTGCTCCGTCGTGCGGGGGCCGATGATCGCGCCGGTCACGGCGGGGTGCGCGGTCACGAACCCGAGGGCGAGCTGGATCATGGTCAGACCGGCCTCGTCGGCGACCGCGGCGAGGCGCTCCACCGCGTCGAGCCGGGCGCGGTTGGACGGTACGGACAGGTCGAAACGCTGCGGCAGGAGCGCCGCGCGGTGGGTGGTGATCTCCCGGCCCGCGCGGACCGCCCCCGACAGCCAGCCGGAGGCCAGCGGGCTCCACGCCAGCACGCCGAGACCGTACTCCTCGGTCACCGGCAGGACATGGGCCTCGGCGCCGCGCTGCAGGATGGAGTAGCTGGGCTGCTCGGTGACGTACCGGCCCAGGTGGTGCTCCCGGGCGGCCCACTGGGCCTGGACGAGGCGGTGGGCCGGGAAGGTCGAGGAGCCGAAGTAGCGGATCTTTCCCGCGCGTTGCAGGTCGGTCAGGGCCGACAGCGTCTCCTCGTCGCTGGTCGCCGGGTCCCACCGGTGGATCTGGTAGAGGTCGACGTGATCGACGCCGAGACGGCGCAGGCTGTTGTCGAGGGCGGTGACCAGCCAGCGGCGTGAGCCGCCGCGGTGGTTGCGTTCGTCGCCCATCGGCATGGCCGCCTTCGTGGCCAGCACGATGTCGTCACGGCGGCCGGCGACGGCCTTGCCGACCGTCTCCTCCGACTGCCCGTCGCCGTACATGTCGGCGGTGTCGATGACGTTGATGCCGCCCTCCAGGGCGGCGTCGACGATCGCGGTGGCCTCGTCCTGGGTGGTGCGTCCGATCGCGCCGAAGTTCATCGCGCCGAGCGCGAGGGAGCTGACCTGCACACCGGTGCGGCCCAAGGTGCGGTACTGCATGACCGTGTCTCCTCTGGAACTGCTTGGTCGTAGGCCCCCTGCTCTGGCATCATGAGCAAGCGGAACCTTGTTCCGTTAACAATACGGAACGACGTTCCGTTTAGCAAGCACGATTCGGCAGTGGAGGCACACCGCGGTGAACGACAGCGACGCGGGCGCGGCGGGCGCGGCCCGGCCCAAGCGGGCGGACGCCCGGCGCAACAAGGAGATTCTGCTCGAAGCGGCCGCCGCGAGTTTCGTCGCCGCGGGCGTCGAAGCGCCGGTGCGCGACATCGCGGCCAGGGCCGGCGTCGGGACGGGCACGATCTACCGCCACTTCCCCACGCGGGCGGATCTGATCATCGCCGTCTACCGGCACCAGGTCGAGGCGTGCGCGGAGGCCGGACCGGCGCTGCTGGCCGGCGGGGCGGGTCCGTACGCCGCACTGGGGCAGTGGATCGATCTCTTTGTCGACTTCCTGGTCACCAAGCACGGGCTCGCCGCGGTGCTGCGGTCCGACCACACCGAGTTCGACGCCCTGCACGCCTACTTCCTCGACCGGCTCCTGCCGGTGTGCGCCCAGCTGCTCGACGCCGCGGCCGCCGCCGGGGAGATCGGCACCGGCACCGACGCCTACCAGCTCATGCGCGGCGTCGGGAACCTGTGCATCGGCGCGGAGAGCGATCCCCGCTACGACCCGCGCGTACTGGTCGGACTCCTCGTCGCCGGACTGCGTTCGGCCCGGCCCTGAATTCGTGGCCCCGCCGTGTCGAGAACCGGCGGCCGGCTCCGTCCCAGGGGTGAAGGCGGCCACAATGGGCCGCACCAGGAGCGAGGAGAACCACCATGGCCAAGTACCTGCTGCTCAAGCACTACCGAGGCGCTCCGTCCGCGGTCAACGACGTGCCCATGACCGAGTGGACGCCGGAGGAGATCTCGGCGCACATGCAGTACATGCACGAGTTCGCGGCCCGGCTGGAGAAGAGCGGCGAGTTCGTCGACGGCCAGGCGCTCGCCCCCGAGGGGACCTGGGTGCGGTACGACGGCGAGGGGCGCCCGCCCGTCACCGACGGCCCGTTCGCCGAGACCAAGGACCTCATCGCCGGCTGGATGGTGATCGACGTCGACAGCCACGAGCGCGCCGTCGAACTCGCCGGGGAGCTGTCCGCCGCACCCGGAGCGGGCGGGAAGCCCATCCACGAGTGGCTGGAGCTGCGCCCGTTCCTGACCGCGTCCCACACCATCACCGAGTGACCTCTGCGATGGACGAGGCCCTGCTGCGGAGCCTCACACCAAGCGTGCTCGCGATCCTCGTCCGCCGCGGAGCCCCCTTCGCGGCGGCCGAGGACGCCGTGCAGGACGCCCTGGTGGAGGCGGTCCGCGTCTGGCCGGACGATCCTCCGCGCGACCCCAGGGCGTGGCTGGTCACCGTGGCCTGGCGCCGGTTCCTCGACGCCGCCCGGGCGGACGCCGCCCGGCGCCGGCGCGAGGACCTCGTCGACGAGGAGCCGGCGCCGGGGCCCGCGCCGGACAGGGACGACACGCTCCAGCTCTACTTCCTGTGCGCGCACCCGTCGTTGACGCCCTCGTCCGCGGTCGCGCTCACCCTGCGCGCCGTGGGCGGCCTGACCACCCGGCAGATCGCGCGGGCCTACCTGGTGCCCGAGGCGACGATGGCGCAGCGCATCAGCCGTGCCAAGCGCACCGTCTCCGGCGTGCGCCTCGACCGGCCCGGCGACGTCGCCACCGTGCTGCGCGTCCTCTACCTGGTCTTCAACGAGGGCTACTCCGGCGACATCGACCTCGCCGCCGAGGCGATCCGCCTCACCCGTCAACTCGCCGCCGCGATCGACCATCCCGAAGTGGCCGGGCTGCTCGCCCTGATGCTGCTCCACCACGCCCGCCGCGCCTCCCGGACCGCGCCCGACGGCAGCCTGGTGCCGCTCGCCGAACAGGACCGCGGACGGTGGGACACCGGGGCGATCGCCGAGGGCGTCGCGATCCTCCAGGCGGCCCTCGCCCGCGACCGGCTGGGCGAGTACCAGGCCCAGGCCGCCGTCGCGGCGCTCCATGCCGACGCGCGAACCGCCGAGGAGACCGACTGGGTGCAGATCGTGGAGTGGTACGACGAGTTGGTGCGCCTGACCGACAGTCCGGTCGTGCGGCTCAACCGCGCGGTGGCCGTCTGCGAGGCCGACGGGCCGCGCGCGGGGCTGGCGGCGCTCGCGGCGGTGACGGGCTCCCCGGCCGCCTCCCCGGGCGCGGACCCCGTTCCCCGCCACACCGCGGTGGCGGCCCATCTCCACGAGCGCGACGGCGACCTCGTGACGGCGGCACGGCTGTACGCCGAGGCGGCCCGCAGGGCACCCGACCTCGCCGAGCGCGATCATCTGACGCGGCAGGCCGCCCGGCTCAACGCGCTCCTGCGCGGCTGACCGGACGCTGCCGCCGTTACGGACTGACGGGAACCGGGCACGCGTCGGCGGGGAGCGTTCTCGTCCATCCGTTCCCGAGCGCGCGGACGTTCTTGATCGCGGATGCCTTCTGCGCCTGGAAGGAATCATCCGGAGCGCCGCCGCTCCCCCCTGCCGAGGCGAGGGACCCGGGGTCCTGCAGCCCGGTCGCGTGGGTCACCGTGCAGGTCAACTGCAGCATGGCCGCGTGGCTGAAGGGGGGAAAGTTCTCCGGGAGCAGGACGGAGGCGGTGCCGTCGTCGATCGCCGTCTTCGGCACCGCGATCATGTGGGGCAGCTCGGTGGTGGCCAATGCTGCCTCGGCCGAGGTCGGTCCGTCGAAGAGCAGCCCCAGGACGGATCCGAGGTCCCCGGGCTCGGCGACCTTGCGGGCGTAGGGCGCCGGATTGCCATCGACCAGGAAGTACACATCGGTCAATGCCGCGGGCTTAGCGTCGGCGACGATGCCGCTCGCCGCGGGACCGGCCTGGATGACGCCGGACGGAGGAATTCCGCACGCCGACAGCGCGAGCGCGGCCACGAGTCCGGCCGCCGGCGCCCATGCACGCGAGCGTTTCACCGGCCACCTGCGGTGTCGGCGTCGGCGGTCGAGGACTCGCGGTGCAGGGGGAGTTCGACCGTGAACGCCGCCCCGCCCCACGGCAGGTTCGCGGCCCCGATGCGTCCGCCGTGGAGATGGACGTTCTCCGCCGTGATCGCCAGGCCGAGCCCGCTGCTCTCGCTTCTCGTCCGCGACGTGCTGGCCTTGTAGAAGCGCTCGAAGATGTGCGGCATCGCCTCCTCGGCGATCCCCGGTCCGCTGTCGGACACCTCGATGACGGCCCATGCCATGTCGGTTCGTTCCTCCCTCACGCTCATGGTCAGCCGCACCGGCGGCGCCCCGTGCCGCAGGGCGTTGCCGACCAGATTGGCCATGACGACGTCGAGGCGGCGCGGATCCACGCGCGTCCTGAGCACGCCTGGGTCCGGCAGATCGGTCTTCACCTGGTCCTGCCACCCCCGGGACGTGAGGGTGCGGCGTACCGACTCGGCCAGGTCGACCTCGTCCAGGTTGAGTTCGATCGCACCGGCGTCGAAGCGGGAGATCTCCATCAGGTCCTCCACCAGGGCGCTGAGCCGGATGGTGCCCTCGCTGATGAGCCGCAGTGCGTCGCCGGTCTCCCGGTCGTGGTGCAGCGCGTTCTCGTCCAGCACGTCGGTGAGTGCCGCCATCGCTGTGAGCGGGGTGCGCAGTTCGTGGGAGACGTCCGCGGCGAAGCGGCGTGCCTGGGCCTCCAGGCGGCGCAGTTCCGCAACCGACTTCTCCAGCGCGGCGGCCGTGTCGTTGAAGGACTGCGAGAGGTCCGCCAGTTCGTCGGAACCGTTGACGGTGAGCCGGACGTCGAGATGCCCCTCCGCCATGCGGCGCGTCGCCCTGCGCAACGCACGTACGGGACGGAGGACGCCGCTGGCCGCCAGTAGTGCCAGGACAACGGCGAGGGCGAGTGCCACCAGGGTGGCGCGCTCGATGCCGCTGACCATCGCCTGGACGTATGCCTCTTCGGTGTTCTGCGGCACCACCAAATACAGCACGGTCCCCGAGAGTTCGAGCTCCTTCGCCTGGAGCGTGCTGTACGTGACCGGCATGCCGACGACGAGCCAGGGCTGTCCGTCGGCGTTCACCCGCTGGAACACTGCGGCGCGTGTGGTGCCTACGGACCGGAGCAGTTCAGGGCTCAGCCGTTCGAAGTCCGGACTCGTCGACCAGGCGCGGAGGCTGCCGTGCGTGGCCAGTACGCGCCACCGCTGTGCCGGGTCGGTGTCGGCCACATGCCTCACCACCGCCTGCAGCTCCGACTGGCTCGGTACGACGGGGAGGGACCCGGCCACATCGTTGACGCTGTTGCGGAACTGCTGGATCACGGAGTCCTGGCTCTGCTGGAGGACTCCCGTGCGCGCCTCCCGGAAGGCGAGCGCTCCGGTGCTCAGGGAGCTGACCACGGCGACCAGCGCGAAGGCCACCACCAGGCGGGCGCGCAGGCCCCGCAGCGGCAGCGGCGCCTTCGCCAGGACCGCTCCGAGGAACCGTTTCGGCCGGGGAACGGGCTCGCCGGCGGCCGTGGCGGCCTCGTGGGCCCGTACGGATCTCCTGCCGCTCACGGGGAGACGAACCGGTAGCCGAAGCCGCGGACGGTCTGGATGTACTGGGGATCCCCGCCCAGCTCGCCCAGCTTGTTGCGCAGCCGCTTCACACAGGCGTCCACGAGCCGTATGTCGCCGTGGTAGCTGTGCTCCCAGACGGCTTCCAGCAGTTGCTGGCGGCTGAAGACCTGGCCGGGCGAGGCCGACAGGGTGAGCAGCAGCCGGAGTTCGGAGGGGGCGAGCGCGACGGGGGCGCCGTGGTGCGTCACCACGAGCCCGGCCCGGTCGATGACCAGTGCGCCGTGCGACTCCGCCCTGGGGCGGATGCCGTCGGCGACCGACGGGTCCTGCCGGCGCAGCACGGCCCGTATTCGGGCGTCGAGCACCCGGGCCTGCACGGGCTTGACCACGTAGTCGTCGGCGCCGGCCTCCAGGCCCACGACCACGTCGATGTCGTCCCCCTTGGCGGTCACCATGATGATCGGCACCTGGTCGCGGTCCCTGATCCGCCGGCACACGTCAAGACCGGACATGCCGGGCAGCATGAGGTCGAGCACCACCACGTCGGGCCGGAAGGGGCGGAGCTGCTCCAGCCCCTCTTCGCCCGTACCGGCGGCCACGACGTGATGGCCCTGGTGCCGCAGCGCCAATTGCACGGCATTGCGGACATCCGGGTCGTCTTCGACAATAAGGACTCGCGACACCTCGACAGTGTACGCAGACCGTATTCGGTGATCGGCCCGTGAAGAGCCCCTCCCGGGGCCTGTTACAGAAGGGTCATAAGGAGAGCTGTCCGTTATCTTCTTGTGACTTTCCGAACCTATGGCGATCATCTGAAATGACCAGTTTGAGCTGCCATGTATTCGGCACGAGAGCGGGAATCCGCACCGCCCACCGAGGGCGCGGCCGTCCACCGCAGTCGCCCGCAGAGCGACTCCGGGCGCGGCGGGCGCCGCCGGACGTCCCATCGCCGCCGTCCGCACCGCCGGGCCGGACGCTGGCTGATCCCGGTCCTGGCGGCCGCCGGCCTGCTCGGCTCCGCCATCTTCCTCCTCGACGGCGGGCGGAGCGACGCGTCCAGCAGTACGCAGCCCCCGAGGCACGTGACGCACCTCACCCACGCGCCCGCGCCCCGTCCGAGCCCGACGCCCACGCCGACGCCCATCCCGACACCTACCGAGATCGACGTCCCGGCGACGGGCAGCGGCACGTTCACCACCGCGCGCGCCAGTGGTGACAAGGTCGGCCGCGGTGCGCATCTGATCCGCTACGCGGTGCAGGTCGAGACCGGGCTCGACATCTCCCCCGACGACGCGGCGCGGGAGATCGCGCAGATACTCGCCGCTCCCAGGGGCTGGACCCACAGCGGCAACAACTCGTTCCGGCCGGCGGGCGCGGGGGAGTCGTACGACCTCATGATCAAGATAGCCACACCGGGGACGGCGGACGCCCTGTGCTGGGCGGGCATCCACCAGAGCACCCACGGCGAGTACAACTGCGAGATCCCCGGCGGGGTGGTGGTGAACCTCAAGCGCTGGGTGAAGGGCTCGCCCACCTTCGACGGACCGATCCACGAGTACCGGGCGCTGATCATCAACCACGAGATGGGCCACTCCCTGGGCCTCACGCACATGACCTGCGGCGGCCCCGGCCAACTGGCCCCCGTCATGATGCAGCAGATCAAGGGGCTGAACGGTTGCGTCGCCAACGCCTGGCCGTACGACAAGAACGGTCACTACGTCTCCGGGCCGCACGTGCCGTAGAGGCCGCCCCGGCCTCCGCGACGGGCCGGGACCGTCGACCCGGCTCGAGCCAGGGGATGAGCAGCAGCTCCCGACGCTTCCGCGGGATGCGATGAGGTCGTGGAAGGCGTGCCCGGTGCGGGGCAATACGCCCGGACCGGCAGGCATCGCCCGCTGTTTCACGTGTGCGAGCATTTGCTCGTATCGTGGGAGGGACGAGTTTGGAGGGGACGATGACCGCCACGCCGACGGACGACGACGTTCCGTGCAACAGCCTGGCCCTGCGCAAAGCGGCGCGGTACCTCGGCGCGACCTACGACAAGGCCCTGGCCCCGGTGGGCCTGCGCGGCACGCAGTTCAGCATCCTGCAGAAGCTCAGCGTGCTCGGCGAGATGACGATCACCGGCCTCGCCGACGTGATCGCCATGGACCGTACGACGATGGCCTCGAACCTCAAGCCGCTGGTCCGGGAGGGCCTGGTCAGCGTCGAGCCCTCGCCGGCCGACCGCCGGGCGCGGATCGTCACGCTCACGCCCGACGGCCTGTCCCGGGTGAAGGCGGCACTGCCGCTGTGGAGAGAGGTGCAGACCCGGTTCGAGGAGAGCTTCGGCGGCACCGAGGCCGCCCAGCTGCGCAGCGCCCTCGAAGCCGTCCTCCGCACCGGTTTCACCCCCTGGGCCGAGTAGGGACGGGGCTCAGGACTCGTCGGCGAGGAAGTGCTCCGCGAGGGGTGTGCCGGCGAACTTCCGGTGCATCTCGCGGGAGAAGAGCAGCATCGCGTTGCGCGGCCGGTGGTTGACGACGAGCTTCTCGCACTCGCCCGCGGAGTTCCGGGCGACCGTGACGACGACGTGGAGGGGCTCGCCCTTCACCTGGGTGCGGTACTCCTCGATGAAGCCGTTGTCGCCGTAGTCGCCGGTGTGCGCGAAGTCCTGGAACTCGCAGAGTTCGCGGGCGGCCGTCACCACCGCATGCACGGCCTCCGGGCCCCGGACCGGGCCGTTGTCGATGAACGAGCCCTGGCTGACGTGGTGTACCTCCTCGAGGACGGGGTGATGGGGTTCTGGGCGCGGTTCACTGGCCGGCGGTGTCCGCCCGGGCGCCGCGCTCATGGAGGGGCGCCATCGGTGCGCGGTCGATCCGCAGGCTGAGGAGTTCCGGGCGCGCGTAGTGGCCGCGGGCGTCCATGAGGCGCTTGCGCCGGTCGATCATCGTGAAGTCCAGGTCCGCGATCACTTCGCCCTCTCCCGAGGTGAGCGGTTCGCCGACCATGCGGCCCTCGGGGTCGACGATGGCGGTGAACCAGCCGTGGGAGAAGGCGCCGACGGGGCCGCCGGTGTCCTCGGCGAGCTTGGCCCTCTGGTCGTCGTCGAGCCACGCGGTGGCGTTGACCACGAAGCAGGCCGATTCCAGCGCGTGCTGCCTGATGGCGACCTCCATCTGGTCGGCGAAGTCCTCGCCGCCCAGGCCGCCGGGGAACATTGCCGCGTGGATCTGCTCGCCGTCGGCGATCAACGCGTAGCGCGCCAGCGGCTGGTAGTGCTCCCAGCAGGCGAGCTGGCCTACGCGGCCTACGGCGGTGTCCACCGCGCGCAGGCCCGAGGCGTCGCCCTGGCCCCAGACCATCTTCTCGTGGTACGTCGGCGTGAGCTTGCGGCGACGCTGGACCAGTGCGCCGTCCGCGTCGAACAGCAACTGCGTGTTGTAGAGGGAGCCGCCGTCACGCTCGTTGACGCCGATGGAGACCACCATGCCGTTCTGCCGCGCGGCCTCCCCGATCGCGTCGGTCTCGGGGGACGGCACGATGACCGACTCGTTCAGCAGGAGCAGTTGGTCGCTGCCGATCGTGTAGGGCGGCTTCACCCACGAGAAGTAGGGGTAGTACGGGACCAGGGTCTCCGGGAAGACCGCGAACTCGACTCCCTGCTTGCCCAGTTCGTGGATCTTCCGCACGACGCGCGCGACGGTGCCCGCGCGGCTGTAGAGCACCGGGCTGATCTGGACTGCGGCGACCTTCACGGTCATGGTGGACTCCTTGTCCTGGTGCGTGCTGGTCGGCACGTTCGGTGGGTTGCGGGCCGGCCGAGCGGTCGGCGGCGCGGCGATGTGGGGACCCGGCGGACCTCGCCGGTCTCGGTACGAGCATATGCACCTATTTTGAGGAGCGGCAAGGTGGGTCATGTCACCGGCCGTTGTGCGGATGCGTGGCCGCGGACCCTTCCGTTTGGCATATACGCGCATATGCTCGTATGTCGAGGCGGCGGACTGCCGTCTCGGCAGTCCGCACGGCGCGGCTGCTGTTCGAGCAAAGGAGATCTCGATGTCCGTCAGGAACCTCAAGAGCAAGGTGCTCGCCGCGGCGGCCACCATGGCCGTCGCTGCCGGATTCTCGGCGGCGGGAACGGTGTCCGCGAGCGCGGCCACCCCGGAGTGCGGCGGCGGATGCATCCAGATCTACAGCGCCGCGTTCGGTACGGCCGAGCACCCCCGCCTGGTCGAGACCGTGTACCGGGGGGTGGCGAGGGTGGGCCGGCCCACCGCGCTGCGCCACGTCAGCACGTCCAGCCCGGCCGGGGACATCGTCGGCCATCGCGCGGGCCCGGTGTCCGACTTCTACAAGGACGGCCTGGTGTCCGCGGAGGTGAACCGGCACTACGGCAAACTGCGCGCGGTGGAGGTCGAGTACGCGCCGCACGGCAAACGCACCGGCCTCTGTGCGGGCCTGGCGCACACCGCCCACCAGGGCGAGGGCCTCACCCTGCAGAAGTGCGACACCCCCGGCAGGACCGTCTGGATCATCGACACGGCCGACTCGCCGGCGACCGCTTCCCAGGGGCACTTTCCGCTGGTCAGCGGTGCCACCGCCGACTTCACCCACCCCTACGCGATGACCGTCGCACGCGGCAGCCACGGCCACCGCGGTCACCGCACCGCCGTACCCCTGCAGATCCAGGTCGCCCGGCTGATGGGCAATCCCTCCCACGTGCCTGCCGGCCAGCTCTGGGGAACGACGAAGTAGCCGTACCCCGGCAGACGTCCGGCCTGCTTCAAGGCGTCTGAAGCAGGCCGGACATGGGTGTGGGCGGGGCCGCGGCCGCTCAGCCCAGGTAGAAGTCCTTCCGGGCGGCCACGAACGCCTCGATCGACTGGGGAGGGATGCCGGTCACCTGCTCGACACCGTCGGAGGTGCGGTCGTAGCGGTTCTCCCGGTGCAGTCGTCCCATGGTGGCGATGTGACGCTCGATGTGCTGCGGCAGGCCCGCCTTGGCCAGGACTTCGGTTTCCCACCGCTCCTGCGGCACATCCACGTAGGACACCGTGCGGCCCAGCGCACGCGAGAACTCCGCGGCGAGCTCGTGCATGTCGACCGACCGCGGACCGGTGAGTTCGCGGACCTGACCGATGTGCGGAGCCGGATCGCGCAGCACGGTCGCCACGACCCGGGCGACGTCGTCCATGGCCACCGGTGAGGTGCGCCCGGCGCCGAACGGCAGCGCGATGGTGCCGTTCTGCTGGATCGTCCGCGCCGCGAGCGCGGTGAACAGCGGGTTGTCCAGGAACGAGGTCGGCCGGATGTGGACCACGGGCAGGCCCGACCAGTCCAGCACCTGCTCGGCCAGCCAGTGCAGCCGCTGCTGGTGGGACTCGCCGGTGCTGGTGGCCGTCATCTGCGACACCGTCATCTGCGAGAGGTCGACCAGGGCGTCCAGTCCTCCGTACTCCCGTGCCACCGAGGCCACCACGGTGGCCGCCAGGAGGTGATCGGGCGACACCCGCATCGCGAAGTACATGCGCGACACGCCTTCGAGCGCGGCCGCCACGGTCTCGGGCCGGGTCAGATCGCCGATGACGATCTCCGCCCCGAGTTCCCGCAGTGCGGCCGAACGCTCGTCCTCGCGCCGGACCATGACACGCACCGCCAGGTCGTGGGCGCGCACATGGTCGAAGACCACGCGGCTCACGCCGCCGGCGCCGGGCAGGAGCACACGATGGCCGGCGGTCATCAGACGGCCTCGTCTGCGAGGAAGTGCCCGGCGAGCGGGGTGCCGGCGAACTTCTCGTGCATCAGACGGGAGAAGCGCAGCAGCGCACTGCGCGGCCGGTGGAGGACCGCGAGGTCCTGGGCCTGCCCGGCGGCGTTGCGGACCACCGTGACGACGACCTTCAGCGGCTCGCCCTGGACCGAGGCGTCGTAGATCTCGAGGAAGCCGTCGTCGCCGAAGTCGCCGGTGAAGCCGAAGTCCTGGAACTCGTACAGCTCGCGGGCCTTGACCACGATGGCGCGCACGGCGTCCGCGCCACGCGCGGTGCCGTTCATCGCCGCGCCTTCGAGGGTGGCGTCGGCGGCCAGGTTGTCGAGCCACCACGGGTAGTAGCTCAGCCCCTGGGTGGCGGCGTTTCCGCTGTCCGGATCGGGCATGTCCAGTCTCCTTCGGAGGTCGGTCGGGGGCCGCCGCGCGGGTCGCGGGCAGCCTCGGTTGATGATTATGAGCATATGCTCCTATTGGAAGTGTGGGCAAACACCGTCGACGGGGCCGTGGACGCCGGGCTCCGGCGGCGCTCCGCGGGGTCTCCGGGGAGCGCCGTCCGGCGCCTGGGCGTCAGGTGGAGCTGAGCGCCTCGGTCGGGGAGAGCCTGCTGGCGCGGACGGCGGGGTAGAGGCCGGCCAGGCCGCCGATGACCTGTGTGGCGGCGAAGGCCGCCGCCAGGGTCCACAGGGGGATCACCGAGGGCCAGTGCTGCGAGACGGCGAAGCCCGAGGTCGCCGCCGCGCCCAGGAGGATGCCCCCGCCGCCGCCGAGGCCGGACAGCAGGAGCGATTCGGACAGGAACTGCAGGCGGATCTGCCCCCTGGTCGCGCCCAGGGCGCGCCGCAGGCCGATCTCGGACCGCCGCTCCAGCACCGAGATGACCATGGTGTTGGCCACTCCCACCCCGCCGACCAGCAGCGCGACCGCGCCGAGGGCGAGCAGCAGGGCGCCGAACGTCCTGTCGCCGGCCTCTTTCGCCGCCAGAGCGTCGGAAGGCCGGGAGACGGAGACCTCGAACGGGTTCTCGGGGTTGGCGGTCCGGGCGAGTACGTTGCGGACCGCCTCGACCTGGTCGTCGAGGGCGCGGGTGTAGACGGTGGTGGGGTGCCCGTCGAAGCCGAGCCGCTGCTGGGCGTCGGGCCAGCCCACCAGCACCGCGGTGTCGAGTTCGGGGGCGAGCGTGACCGGGTCGAGGATGCCGATGACGCTGTACCGGCTGCCGGCGACGAAGATCTGGATCCCGGCGTCGGGGGCGGCGAGGCCGAGCCGCCGCGCGGCCACGGAGCCGAGCACCGCGGCCGGGTACCGGGACGTCGCCGCGTTGAGCCAGGTCCCGGAGCGGACGGTGGCCCCGACCGTTCCCGGCAGATCGGTGCGCGCCGCGTACAGGGCCAGCCCGCCGCTCTCCTGCGGGGGCACCTTGTCGGAACGGTAGACCTTGGCGCCCTCGATCCGGCCGACCGCGGAGACGCCGGTCACCGGACCGATCCGCCCGATCATCCCCACGGCCTGCTCGGGGAGGCTGCTCTGCTGCCCCTCGAGACCCTGTCCCGGCTGGACGGTGAGGAGGTTGGTGCCCAGCTGCGCCAGCATCCGGTCCAGGCCGGCTCGCGACGAGGCCGAAATGGCCACCACGGCCACCATCGCCGCGATGCCGATGGCGATGCCGAGCGCGGACAGGAACGCCCGCAGCGGTCTGGTGCGCAGGCCCACGCTGCCGACGCGGACCACGTCCCGCGGCCGCATCCGGGCGGGGCGCAGGAGTGTGCTCATGTCCGTGCCTCCGCAGGCGCCCGCCCCGGCCCGCCGTCCAGGACGATCCGGCCGTCGCGCATGCGGACCTGGCGCGGCATGCTCCGGGCGATGTCCTGGTCGTGGGTGATGACGACGATCGTGGTTCCGCTCCGGTGCAGTTCCGTGAGCAGTGCGAGTACGGCCTCCCCGGACGCGGTGTCGAGATTTCCCGTGGGTTCGTCGGCGAGCAGCAGGGCGGGGTCGCCCATCACGGCGCGGGCGATGGCCACGCGCTGCCGTTCGCCGCCGGACATCTGCTGCGGCCGGTGGCCGAGCCGGTGGCCCAGGCCCACCCGGTGCAGCGCGGCCTCGGCCATCCGGCGGCGGCGTGCCGTGCCGACCCCCGCGTACAGCAGCCCGTCACTGACGTTGTCCACGGCGGACAGCCCCGGCGCGAGATGGAACTGCTGGAAGACGAAGCCGATACGGCGGGCCCGCAGCGCAGACAACTGCCGGTCCGGCAGCCGCCGTACGTCGTGCCCGTCGATCTCGACCCGTCCGCGGGTCGGGCGGTCCAGGGCGCCCAGCAGATGCAGCATGGTCGACTTCCCCGAGCCGGACGGCCCGACGACGGCCAGCAGTTCCCCGCGGCCGACCGTCAGGGACACCTCGTCCACGGCGGTGACGTCCCCGGGGTACACCTTGGTGACCCGCTCCAGGCGGACCATGGGGGTCATTGCGGCACCCCGACCCTGGATCCGGCCCTGATGCCGGGACCGGAGACCTCCACCTTGCCGGAGGCGAACATCCCGGTGGTGACCGGCACATACGTCGATGCGGTGCCGTCCACGACCTGCAGGCCGTACCCGCCGTCGGCCAGTGCCACCAGGGCCTCCACCGGAACCGCCAGGACGTTGCGGTGCACCAGGGCGGTGAACGTCACCTCCACGCCCGCGCCGTCGAACGGTGCGGCGGCCCGCTGCGCCCCGGCACCGGACAGCGCGACCAGGACCTGCACGGTCGGTTCCCCGGCGGGTCCCGCGTCCGCCCCGCCCGGGTCGGCACCCGCACCCGTGCCGCCGTCCGCGGCCGCACCGGACGCGGCCATCGCCACGGTCGCCGGCACCGTCGAGCCGTCGGGCAGCGTCACCTTGATCCTGCTGCCGGGGACGGCCAGCGGCTTGTCGGCGAGCTTCAGCTGCGTGCGCACCGTACGGGTGGTGTCGGTGGCGGCCATCACCTGCTGTCCGGCGACCGCCGCGTCACCGGTGGAGACCTTCTCGTCGCTCACGCGGGAAGGCCCGGGCAGGAACACCACCTGTCCCAGGGCCACGGCGCCGGTCACCTTCTGCGCGGTGTCCTTCTGCCACCGCCGGACGGCGGCCTCGGTCTTGGCCGAGAACGCGGTGTCCACCGTGAAGTCGCCGTAGCCGAGACCGGCGAGGTTCTGCTCCAGCTCCAGCACGTCGTCCCCCACCACGCCGGGCTTCAGCTCCCGGTAGGCAGGCAGGAGCCCGTACAGCAGGGTCACCGGGCGGTCGTCCACGGCGAAGAGCCGCTGCCCCCGGGTGACGGTCGCCCCGACGGCGGGCAGCGCGGTGTACGTTCCCGCGAGCCGGTTGCTGACCTGGACCGGGTGGGCGAAGCCCAGCGTCCCGGGTGCTGTCGCGGTCTGCGTCAGGGTCTGCCGGGTCACCACGGCGGTGGCGACCGCGAGCTTCCGGGAGGGCGCCGGCGCCCGGTTCCCGGCGTGCAGGCCGACGACCGCCACCGCGACCGCCGCGCCGGCCACCACCACCGCGACGGCCACCAGCAGGGGCCCCCGGCTCCGCGGCTGCGAGCGCCTACCCACCGGACCGTCCCGACGGCTCGCTGCGGCGGCCGCCGGCCGCCGTGGCGCTGTGCCTCATGTGCTGCTCCTCATACCTGTCCTCATGGCCCGTTCACGCCGTACTGCCACCGGGGCCCGGGCGCCTTGCAGTGGTGTGCGTCACAACGACGCCCGTCGGCGCCGTGTGAGGCGCGTCACGGGAAGGGGCCGCCGTCGGGCGGCAGTACGAGTTGCCGAGCAGCCGCTCGCGCCGGACCCGGACACGAGGAAGACGAGGAAGACAGAGCCTTGAGACGTCGTACATCACTGACGGTGGCCTGCACAGTGAGCGTGGGCATCGCGGCCCTGGCCGCGTGCGCGAGCGGCCCGTCCGTGGACAGCGCCGACCGGACCATTCCCACTGCCCAGGTGGCGGCCCCGTCCGCGCCCGGCACCGCCACTGCGCCGGCCCCGAGCACTTCAGCCCCATCGGACCCTTCAGCCGTCCCGACCTTCGAGGACCGGAGCGAGGCGACGGGCACGAAATACGCGCGGTGCATGCGGAGCAACGGCGTCGACATCCCGGATCCGGCCACTCCGGAGTTCACCGTCGACTACCCGCCGACCGCCAAGGGCAAGGCGGCCTTCCGCGCCTGCTCACCGTTCCTGCCGGAGAAGTTCCACGCCCAGCTCCCCACCGCCGAGGAACTGGAACAGGACTTCGCGTTCGCCAAGTGCATGCGCGCGGCGGGACTGACGGACTACCCCGACCCGGACGGCAAGTACGGCGGCGAGGTCATCGACACCCGCTCCCAGTGGTTCCACCACCCGCGGCTCGAGGACATCAACAAGAAGTGCCACAGGGCCTACCCCCTGGCCGGGAGGGCGAGCGGACCGCGCGACTTCGGCCCGATGGGCTGAGTCCGGGGTGACCGGCCCCGAGCGGGCGGACGTACGGTGAGCTCCACGACGCACCGCCTCGCGGGGACGAACCGCGTGTGAGCCACATCACGGGAAGGGGTGCTGTCCGGCGAGGCAGAGATGGGTATGGACGACGATTTCCGGGCTCGGATACGGGCGGGTGACGAGGGCGCTTTCGGTGTGCTGTTCCGAGAGCACGCCACCTCGGTCTACAACTACTGCTTCCGTCTGACGGGCGACTGGGCGGCGGCGGACGACTGCACGTCGCTGGTGTTCCTCGAGGCATGGCGATCGCGGGCGAAAGTGGACCGGCACGGCGGGACCCTGCTGCCCTGGCTGCTGGGTGTCGCGACCCGCGTCGTCCACCGGCACCGACGGGTGGCCTGGAGGAATCAGCGGCTGATGAGGCGGCTGCCGGCGACCCAGCTGGTGCCGGATCTCGCCGACGAGGTGGTGGGCCGGCTGGACGACCAGGACCGGATCGCCGCGGCCATGGAGGTCGTCAACCGCCTGTCACGGGCCGACAGGGACGTCCTGGCCCTGTGCGTGTGGGGCGGGCTGGACTACGAGGGCGCGGCCGAGGCCCTGGGCGTGCCCGTCGGCACTGTCGGTTCCCGGCTGTCGCGGGCGCGACGCCGCCTGGAGAAACTCGCGGAGAAGAACACCGGCCCGGCCAGAGCGGCCGGAGCCGGCGACCGGGCGGACGTGGTCCTGCTGAACGAGAGGAAGACGCGATGAACAGGGACGTGGACCACGACGACCTCCAGGCACTGCGCCGGATGTTCCCGGCCCCCGCGGAACGGGACTTCCCGCCCGGCCGCCGTCGCCAGCACGAGGAACACCTGATGACCAGTTGGCTGCGGCTGTCCCGTGGGGCGAGCACGCCGCGCCGGCTCCTCGTCCGCATCGCGACGCCCCTCGCCGTGGCCGCGGCAGCGGTCGGGGCGTTCACCGCCTTCCAGCTGTCCACCACCGTCTCGGCCGACCGCACACCCCGCGTCACGGTGTCCCGCGGCGTCTCCCCCCGACCGGCCGACAGCCCGCTCACCAACATCAGCACCGCCGCCTACACCCTGGACCGCGAGCAGGACGACGCCGTCAGGATCACCGTCCGCGCCGGTGCCGCGCGGACGGCCGACGCCGCCCAACTGCAAAAGGACCTGGCGGCGATGGGCCTGCGGACCTGGGTCACCCGGGGCCGTACGCAGACCTCCTCGCCCATCACCTACACCCTCGCCATGCGGGACAGGAACGGGAACTTTGTCGCCGTCCTCTCCCGCACGGTCCTCAGCCGGAACGGGGAGACGGTCGTGTTCTCCCACACGGCCGATGACGCGGACGCCCTGACCGTCACGCTCGGTGGCGCCTGACGTCGGTGCCGTACCCGGGCTGACCTGCGGCCTTTCGCATCTGCGAAAGGCCGCCCCCGGCACTAGGCTGGACTGGATACGCCATCCCCGCGCCGGGTGGTGGGTCCCATCGATCCGGGCTCGGCGAAGCTGCCACCCCGGGAGCTGTCGTGCGCCATCTGCTCTTCGCCCAGGACGAGAACTTCTGGTTCGAAACGCTCCGTTCGCTCGGGCACATCGCCTATGGCGGTGCCGACTTCGGAGAAGTGGAGGCCACCGCCGAGCGGATCCGCCCCGGGGCCTACGACAGTTGGTTCGACGAGTGGTACGCCACGGCGGAACGCATCCGTGCGCTCGCCGACGAGGCCCGTGCCCAGGGACACGTGAACACCGCGCGGGACAGCTACCTGCGCGCCTCCAACTACTACCGCACGGCCGAGTTCTTCCTGCACGGAAATCCCGCGGATCCCCGGATCCTGATGACCTACGACAAGGCCGTCGACGCGTTCCACGACTTCGCCGAACTGAGTGGGACCACCCTCGCACGCGTGGACATCCCCTTCGAGGGCGCGACGCTCCACGGCTACTTCTATCCCAGCCCGCTCCCGGGCGAGCAGCCGGTCGTGGTCATGCACAACGGCTTCGACGGGACCGCGGAGGAGATGCACTTCTTCGGCGCGGTCGCCGCCCAGGAGCGCGGGTACCACGTGCTGACCTTCGACGGACCGGGCCAGCCCGGCGCGCGCCAGCACCAGGGGCTCCTCTTCCGCCCCGACTGGGAGAACGTCGTCGGCCCGGTCCTCGACCACCTCTCCGGCCTGCCGGACGTGGACACCGACCGGGTGGCCCTGCTCGGCGTCAGCCTCGGTGGCGAACTCTGCCTCCGCGCTGCCGCGTTCGAGCCGCGCATCAAGGCCGTCATGGCCGTGGACGGGGTCTACGACTTCAGCCGGCTGATGCTCCGCTTCCTCGAAGGAGACCCCGAGAAGGTGCGGGCGGCACTGCGGGCACCGGAGGCTCCGGAGATCGACGAGCAACTCGCCGCGGCCGCCGATTCGAGCCCCACCGCGCGCTGGGCCATCACCCACGGCATGTACGTCATGGGCGGCGAAACACCACGCCAGTACGCCGCACGCACCCTGGACTTCAACCTGCGCGACGGCGTGGCGGAGCGGATCGGCTGCCCCGTGCTGATCTGCGAGGCCGAGGACGACCTCTTCTTCAAGGGGCAACCCGAGGAAGTGTTCGGCCACCTGACGGCACCCGACAAGACGCTGCTGCGGCTCACCGACGCGGAAGGAGCCGGAGCGCACTGCCATGTGGGCGGGCAGCGGTACGCCTTCGGCAAGATCCTCGACTGGCTCGCCGACCGGGTCCCTGTGGCGGAGCCCTCACCGTCCGCCCTCCCCGCCTGAGGGCCGGGCCCAAATGGCGTTCCTGACGGCTCAGGGCAGGCTGGGACTCTTGAGCAGGGCGAGTTTCTCCGCGGACGGGCTGCCCGGCTCCGCATGGAAGACGACGATGAGCTGACCGTGAGTCCCCGCGACCGTGAGCCGCTCGTACTGCAGAGTCATCCCACCCACGGTCGGGTGGTTCATCCGGGCCACGCCGGCGCCTTCCGGACTGACGTCGTGGCGGGTCCACAGGCGCTGGAACTCCGGGCTCTTGGTCGACAGTTCGTCCACCAGCTCCACGACTCGTACGTCTTCCAGCTGTGTCCCTACCAATGCGCGGAGGCCGGCCACGGCGCGGATGCTCATGTCGTCCCAGTCGAGGTAGAGGCGCCGTACGTCCGGGTCGAGGAACGCGGCGCGGATCACGTTCACGCCGGGCAGGAAGATCGGAGACATGGCGATGGCCAATGGATTGGATGCGAGGACATCCATGTACCGATTGAAGACGATCACGGGCGTCCCCGCCCACCACGTCGCGATCAGTTGCCGGATTCCGGGACTGACGCGATCCGGTTCCGCAGGCCTGCGGTCTCGCGGCGGGGGGCCGGCCAGCGCGTGCAGGTAGTCGGTGGCGGGACCGTCGAGCTGCAAAACCCGCGCCAGAGCGTTCAGAACGTGAGGAGATGGATTCTGGTCACGTCCTTGCTCGAGTCGCAAGTAGTAATCACTGCTGATACCGGCGAGCAGCGCGAGTTCCTCCCGGCGCAGGCCCGGCACCCGACGCCTTCCACCCGACGGAAGACCGACATCCTCGGGCCGGACGATCTCGCGGCGGGCGCGCAGATAGTCGCCGAATTGCTTGCCACCCATGAATGACACGGTACGTCGTCGACCCGCGAACAGGAGGATCGGGCGTGGCTCCGGTCGGGGCCGGGGTGCCCGGGCGGCCGACGAGGGACGCCACACGGTCTGCCCGACGTGCGGTGCGGTCAGTGGGAGGCGGCCGGGGCGGGGCCGGTCGAGGCGGCGACGATGCGTGCCGCTCCGGGGAGGCCGCGTGCTCCTTCCACCGCGCGGGCGGTGATGTCGGGGACGCTGTGTCCCAGGGCCCGGACGGCGTCGTCGAAGATGTCCATGTCGATGAGCTGCAGTGTGGTCAGGTGTTCGGCGTTGTCGGTGGTGACGGCTCCGCCGAGAGCCTGCAGGGCGAAGCTCGAACCAGTGCCGGAGCACAGGAGGTCGACCAGGGCCGCGATGTCCAGGTGCAGGTCCTGGGCCAGGCCGAGGATGTCCTGGACGTTGCGCTGGTTCATCATCAGCAGGGTGTTGTTCATGAGCTTGCCCAGCTGACCGGCGCCTGAGGGTCCCATGTGGGTGACCTTCCTGGAGAAGGTCTCGAAGACCGGACGGCACTGTTCGACGATCTGTGCGTCGCCGCCGACCATGGTGGTCAGCTGTCGGGCGACCGCGCCGGCGTTGCCGCCGCTGACCGGCGCGTCCAGGACGTGAATGCCCTTGGCCGCCGCCATGCCGGTCATCTCGCCGGCGAACTGGGGCAGGCCGGTGCCGTGGTTGACGATGACAGAGCCGGGCTTCATGCCGGCGAGCAGGCCGCCGTCGGTGAGGACCTCCCGGATGTCGGAGTCCTCACGCAGGCACAGCCCGACGATGTCACTGGCCGCACCGAGTTCGGCGACGCTGGTGTGGACGGTGCAGGGCAGACCGTCGAGTGCGTCGAGCGAGTTGCTGCGACGGGCCCAGACCTGGAGCGGGTAGCCGGAGTCGGCGATCGCGCGGGCCATGGGCGCGCCCTGGTCGCCCAGGCCGATCCATCCGATGTTCGGCTGCGGGTGATGGTTCGTCACGTGGATCTCTCTGTGGTGGTGTGTCGCTGCCCCACCCGCCGCCGGCGCAGTCGGCGAGGGCCTTGAACGGAACGTGCTGTCTCAGCTGCGGCCGGCCTCGTGCAGGAAGCGGTGGGAGATCTCCCAGATGCGGTCGGCGTTGTCGAGGTCCAGGGCGTAGGGGGCGACGCCGCTGGTCCAGCCGTTGCCGTCGGGCACCTGGACGGCCTCGTTGCAGTCCTCGAAGTAGCGTCCGCCGATGCCGGTCAGCCGGGGCGAGGTGGCGACGAGGATCGTGGTGGCCGCGCCCTGCTCGACGGTCTTGCGCAGCTCGACGGGGGTCCGCAGACCGCCGGTGTGCTTCTGCAGGTTGGTGGCGATGGCGCCGGGCATCAAGGCGTTGGCGGTGATGCCGTCGGCGGCCCAGCGCTGGTTCGCCGCGACGGCGAACAGCACCGTCGCCGTCTTGGACTGCCCGTAGGCGCCGATCGCGTCGTAGGCGCGGTAGCGGTAGTTGATGTCGTCGAAGACGACGGGGGAGATGAGGTGTCCCTGGGAGCTGACGACGACCACGCGGGCGTCGCCGCCGGCGGCGAGTGCGCCGTGCAGGCCGTCTGCCAGGGCGAAGTGGCCGAGGTGGTTGGTGGCGAACTGCATTTCCCAGCCCTCGGGCGTGCGCTGGAGCTCCGGGACGGCCATGACGCCGGCGTTGTTGATCAGCAGGTGCAGCGGGCCGCTCCAGGACGAGACGAAGGCCGCGACCGACTCCTGGTCGGACACGTCGAGGCGGCCCACGTTCACGTTCTTGTTGCCGGTCGACGCGGTGATCCCGGCCGCGATCCTCTCGCCGGCCTCCGTGTTGCGTACGGCCAGGGTGACCTCGGCACCGCCGGCCGCCAGGACGCGCGCCGTCTCGATGCCGATACCCGATGACGCGCCGGTGACAATGGCGCGCCGACCGGTCAGGTCGATACCTTCCGCGACCTCGGCGGCCGTGGAGGAGAATCCGAAGGGGGTGGTGATGCGAGTCATGGTGCGAAGCCTTGCCTGTAGTGGGGGCCCGACGGCGATCGGATCGCCGTCGCGCGTCTCCTGTGCCCGACCTGCCGGCAGGCCCCTGGCGCGTGCCTTTGACGTCGGGAACGCTCCGGGGCGTGCCTGCTCAGGCCGACACGGCCATACTGGGTCCGGGTTCGCGGGCGAGCCAGAACCCTGCGAACCCTGGGACTGACAGGGTTACCCCCAGGATCGTGTTGCTCTGCCGCACCTCACTTGCCCTGCGATCCGCCATGACTTGCGACAGGCGTCTCAGGGCCCGGGCCGGCGGTGCGGCCTCGACTGGGAAACGCGGGACGCCGAAACGCAGTGGGGCGGCCGGCGGCTCCGTGAGGAGTGCCGGCCGCCCCCATTCATGGTGCGGTGCGGGGCGTCAGCCCCTTACGGCTGGGAAACGACCAGGTTGAGCGTGCTCGTGATGCCGCCCGCGGTCACCGAGATCGTCGTGGTGCCGGGCTTGAGCGCCGTCAGCGCTCCCGTCACCGGGTCGATCTTGGCGACCTTCTTGTTGGAGGTCGTCCAGACGTGGGACATCGGGTCGGCCACCGGCATCGTCGGCGGGTCGCTGATGTCGTTGCCGTTGGCGTTCACCGCGGTCGCCGTGAACTGCTTCGCCTGACCAGCCACCATGGTGTCGGTGCGCGGAGCGGCCGCGTCGGGCCCGGCGGTGCCCTGGTCGATGGTCATCGACTTGAGCATGGCCTCGACCGAGTACTGGACCGTGCCGTCCTCGTTGACGTGGAACAGCGCGAAGTGGAAGAGGCCTCCCTTGTCGGCCGCCACGTACGGTCGCGTGCCGATGTCGGCGATCGTGAACTGCGGGATGCCCAGCTTGGCGTCCGCCTCGTTGCCCAGCGGGTCGATGAGCTGGTTGGCGAAGCCGCGCGAGTGGCCGTACATCAGGACCACGTGCTGCTTCGGGTGGGACAGCCGGTAGTCCTGGATCAGCTGGAGGTACTGCTGCGCCTCCCAGCGGTTCGAGAACTGGTTGGACTTGTTCGGCGCGTGGTCGTAGGCGGGCATGTGCACACCGACGAACACCACCGGGGTGGTCGCCTTCTCCAACTGCTGCGCCAGCCACGGGTACTGCGGCTCCGCGGGCTTCTGGAACTTGTCGGAGACCGCGATCGAGCCGCTGGAGTTGTCCAGGCCGATGAACGTCGTCCGGCCCTGCTGGAACGAGAAGTGCGTGTTCTGCTGGAAGACGTCGTAGAAGTTGGTGTTCTGCGGGATGGCGCCCTGGCTCACCTCGTGGTTGCCGACCACGTCGTACAGCGGCAGGCCGAACTTCTCCCACTGCGCCTTCGCGTAGGCGAGGTCGTCCTTGGTGCCGGTGTCGGCGATGTCGCCGAGGCTCAGCGCGACGTCCGGACGGGCCTGCACCGGCAGCGGTGCGACGGTCTGGCCCGACGCGGTCCGGAACGGCGTGCCGGTCGTACGGTTGACCATGCCGGCGATGTTCTTGACGCTCGTCGAGTCGGGGTTGGCCGCCACCAGGTGGCCGTCGTCACCGATGATGAACGTCTGCCCGCCGGGACGGAAGTCGGCCGGGTCCTCGGTGTACTCCAGCCAGGACGGGTTGTTGGGGTTGATCGCCTGGTAGGGCGTGGCCTGCGTCGGCGTGCCGACCGAGTACTGGAGCTTCATGCCCGCGAAGGTGAACTTGCCGACGTTGGCGCCGGTCGCGTTCTGGCCCACCAGGCTGATGTCCTGGATGGTCAGCGGGTAGGAGGTGAAGACACCCCAGACCAGCTTCGCGCTCCGCTCGTTCCACCGGTTGTAGTCGCTCGGGGCCAGTTCGAGCCAGAGCCCCATCAGGTGGCCCTCGGGGTCCGAGACGTTGAGGACCATCCACGACTTCTGCGGCGCGGCGCTCTCGACCTTGAACTGGAAGCGCAGGCTCTGCGGGACCTGGCCGAGCTCGTTCTTGTCGGCCTTCACGCCGGCGCCGTTGTTCGGCACCACGCGCACCCGGTGCTGCTTGGTGTCGTTCGGGAACGAGTACTGCACCTGCAGCGCCCGCGCCTGGCCGGAGCCCGGCGGCACGTCGGTGGTCTCGGCGAAGTGGTCGGCGGGCACCGTGACGGCGCCGCCGTCCGCGCGCATCATCCACTCGGCGGCGTTGTCGGCCGTCAGCAGCGGCGTGATGACCGAGCCGATGCTCAGCACCGCGGTCGCCGTGCGGCCGCCGGCCGCGGCGGTGAGACGGACCTCACCGCTGCCCGTGGCGGCGGCGGTGAACACCCCGGTGGCCGGGTCGATCCGGCCCAGGTCGCTGCGGTCGAGCGTCCAGGTCACGGACTCCGGCGCGACGGTGACCGTGGGGGACCAGCCGTTCGTGCCCTGCACCGTGAACTTCTGCGCGGCGTTGTTGGCCAGGCCCTGCTGTGCGGGGGAGACGGTCAGCCGGTCGAACGCCGGCGCCACCGTCAGATCGATGTCGTCGGTCTTGCGGCCCGAGTGCACGGTCAGCGTGCCGGAACCGGCGGAGCCTGCCTTGAAGACGCCGTTCACCCACGTGCCCAGGCTGCTGGGCTCGACCGTGACGGAGACCGGGTCGCTGGTGGGGTTCCCGTCGCTGTCCGTCGCGTACGCCTTCACCTTCGAGGCGACGCCCTCGGCCGTCGACAGGTCGGCGCCGTCGTTGATGAACGCCCTCTTGGCCGGCCCGGCCTCGGTCGCGGTCGAGTAGACGAACAGGCCGTTGGCGACCGGTCGCTCGGACAGGTCGGAGGGGGTGTTGGCCAGCGTGGCCTGCGTGTCGCCCGGCCGGCGCACGGCCATGCCGGTCGAGCCGCCGCCGTCGAGCAGGACCGCGTCCCGCACACCGATCGACTGCATGTAGGAGGCCACCTGCTGCCAGCCCACGCCGAGCGCGACGTTCGCGGCCTTCTGGCCGTCGAACGTCGCCATGACCAGGTGCCCGTCGGCGGTGCTGCCGATCACGGACTCCGGGTGCAGGCCGCTGGGCATCTGGTTGACCGGGTCCTGGAAGACCGCGCCGTCCTTGAGGATGCGGCCCGGGCCCTGGATCATCTCCTGGATGTCGTTGTTCGGGCTGATCCGGTGCGTCGTGGTCACGACCGAGCCGACATGGACGTTCTGCTGGATCCACTGGCCGCCCGCGCTGGCCGCGTCCCCGCCGACCAGGCCGTACTGCCCGGCCGCGATCGAGTCACCGGTGGTCACGCCCGTGATCCGGATCGTGGCGCCCTTGTCGTCGGAGGTACCGAGCGCGATGACCTTGGTGCCGCCGAACCAGGTCTTCGCGACGTCGCCCAGCCGCGGCGTGACCTGCGTTATGCCGTTGCCGGTCGCGTCGGCCAGCCGGTTCACCGAGGTGAGCGGACGGCTCGCGCCGCCGTCGACGGCGACGGAACCGCTGAAGACCTGGTCCCCGTAGGCCACGGAGCCGTTCCGCAGCACCGAGATCGTGCCCTCGTGGCTCGACGTCGGGCTCTTCCAGATCTCACCGCCGACGATCTCGCCGTCGTTGGCCTGGCCGGACGCGTTGATCTGGAAGTACCCGCCGTTGATGCCGGCCACGGCTCCGGTACGGACCGCCATCGACGTGGTCGTCTCGTCCAGCGGGTCGACCACGGCGTCGTGCGAGACCACGACACCGAGCCGCACGTTCTTGCTCCGGGTGTCCGCGGACACGACGTTGACCGGCACCCGGCCGTCGATCGCGTCGACCGCGCCGCTGGAGTAGGTGACCCCGTCGGTCACCGGCGCCGGCTTGGTCATCGTGTGCTGGGTGATCGTCGACCAGGAGTCGAGCTGCTGCGGGAGCCACGGCGTGCCGCCGTCGGCGGAGGCGAATGAGGAGGCCGGCGTGGACGTGCTCGCCAGAACGAGCGCGAGTGCGGCGACGCCGGTCGCCATCATCCCGCGACGGCCCGCGGAGTGAACCCGCAAGCCGGTGCGTTGTGTTATCAAACTGAACATGATCCAAAGGAAACCCACAGGTACTGAATGCGGCGGCTCGTCACGTTGAGGAAGAACCATCTGTTGGGTGAACGTCGGGCCGCGTCCATTCCCATTGGCGTTGTTTCGATGTAAAAAACCTGGTCCGGCACCGCGTCGGTGGGGGAGGAGGCGGGCGGGCCGGACAAGTCGTCCTCCCCGGCGGCCGGGCCCCTTGACCGTGACTTCGGGACAACCAGGGCATGCGGGACGCGAGCACCGGCACGACGCTGCTCGAGCGGTTGGCCCGGCCCGACCCCGCCGGCTGGGGGACCGGGCCCTTCCCTCCGCTGGACGCGACCGGGTTGCCGCTCCCTCACCGGACATTAGTGTCGGGCCCATGGACTCACCGACGCGGTTCTCGTTGACCGAGCACACGCCCACGTACTGGCGCGTGACCTTCGACAACCCGCCGGTCAACCTCGTGGACGCGACGATGACGAGCGAGCTGGACGCCGTCTTCACCCGTGCTGAGGAGGCCGGAGTCGCGGTCGTCGTCTTCGACAGCGCGGACCCCGAGTTCTGGATCGCCCACTACGACCTCTCCGCCAAGGACGAGCTGGAGCACGTACTGGCCCACCCGCAGGAGGTACATCCCTTCACGGCCCTCCTCACCCGGCTGAGCAAGCTCCCCATGGCGACCATCGCCTCCGTCAGGGGCATCGCGCGCGGTGCGGGCAGCGAGTTCCTGCTCGCCGCCGACATGCGGTTCGGCAGCCGGGAGAAGGCCGTCGTCGGCCAGTTCGAGATCGGCATGAGCGCCATCCCCGGCGGAGGACCCGCCACGCGCCTGCCCGCACTGGTCGGGCGGGGCCGGACCCTGGAGATCCTCCTCGGAGGCCTCGACCTCGACGGAGACCTCGCCGAACGCTACGGCTACCTCAACCGCGCCTTCCCCGACGCCGAACTCGACGGCTTCGTCGACGAACTGGCGTCCCGCATCGCCTCGTTCGACCTGCAGACGATCAAGGACATCAAACACTTCGTCAACGTCGCGACCCTGCGGCCCGACGGCGAGTTCAAGGACCAGATGGACGCCTTCTGGGCCGCGGTGAACCGCCCCGCCCAGCAGCACGTCGCACAGCACCTGTTCGAGGCCGGTCTCCAACAGCGCGGCGAGCTCGAACGCGACCTCCCGCACTGGGTCACGCGGTTCCAGTACCGCGCCGGCGCCGACGCCTAGACCTCCGCCGAGCCCGGCGGTCATCGGCGGGCTGCCGTCCCCGCACGCCTGGTCACGAGGGAGCCCTGATGGCCGTTGAGATCCCGCCCCTGGTGAGCCCCGCGCGGATCCGGCGCCGGGAGGGCCTGCTCGGCGAGTGCCTCGCCGAGTTCCTGGGGATGTTCGTCCTCGTCTCGTTCGGATGCGGCGTGGCAGCCATGGCGGTCGCGGCGCTGCCCGGTTCGGGCCGCACCGCGGGAGCCACCACGAGCTTCGTCGGTGCCGGCGACTGGGTCATGCCGGTCCTCGGCTGGGGCCTGGCCGTGACCTTCGGGGTCTACGTCGCCGGCGGCGTCAGCGGCGCGCACCTCAATCCGGCGGTCACGCTCGCCTTCGCGGTGCGGCGCCGGTTCTCCTGGGCCAAGGTCGTCCCGTACATGTTCGCGCAGCTCGTCGGCGCCTTCGCGGGGGGCGTCCTGGTGTACGCGGTGTACCACGACGCGATCAGCGCCCTGGACCAGGCGATGAAGGGGCCGAAGACCGACGGGCACACCCTGGCCAGCTTCTCGATCTTCGGCACGGTTCCCGCGCCGTACTTCCACGGCAGCATGTGGGGCCCGCTCGTGGACCAGATCGTCGGTGCCGCGTTCATGCTCATCTTCATCATGGCCGTCATCGACCTGCGCAACCCGGCCGTCCGGGTCTACCTGGGGCCGGTCGTCATCGGCCTGGCGGTCGCCGCCATCGGGCTGTCGTTCGGCGCGAACGCGGGCTACGCCATCAATCCCGCCCGCGACCTCGGCCCGCGGCTGTTCGCCTGGGCCATGGGCTGGGGGCAACTCGCCCTGCCGGGCTCGCAGCCCGGCGCCTTCAGCGACTACTTCTGGGTGCCCATCGTCGGTCCCCTCGTCGGCGGCGTCATCGGGGTCCTCGTCTACGACCTGTTCATCGGCGACGTCCTCTACATCCGCACGCGCATGGCCAAGCCCCCGGAGGTCGGCTGCACGCGCCCGGTGACCACCACGCCGGACAAGAGCGCCCTCACGCCGCGCGGGTGAGGGCGCCGGCCGGTTTGCCCGGATCAGGCGGCCCGGACGAGCCCGCCGTCGACGAGCAGCTCGACGCCGGTCACGTAGCTGCTCTGTCCGGAAGCGAGGAACAGCGCGGCGGAGGCCTGCTCTTCAGGCCGCGCGACGCGACCCAGCGGGACCGAACCGGCCAGCATGCCCTTGAAGTCCTCGTGGCTGACGCCTTCGGGAGCGGCCTCGTCCACACCAGGGGTGTCGGTGGAACCAGGGGCCAGTGCGTTGACGCGAATACCGCGGCCCTTGAGTTCACTGGCCCAGGTGCGGGTGAAGGAGACGATCGCCGCCTTGGCGGCGGCGTAGACACCCAGTCCGGCGATGGCGGAGCTGGCGGCAATGGAGGACGCGAGAATGACCGACGCGCCGTCGTTCAGCAGAGGCAGGGCTTTCTGCACCGTGAACAGCGTGCCGCGCATGTTGAGCCCGACGACCTGGTCGAAGTGCTCCTCGGTGACCGCCTCCAGGGGCACGAACCCGCCGCCGCCGGCGTTCGCGAACAGCACGTCGATGCGACGGCCGTCGTTGCCGACCGTGGCGAAAAGCGTGTCGAGATCGTCAAGGTTCGTGACGTCGCCGGCCACGCCGGTGGCCGCCGGTCCCATGGAGGCCACGGCCGCGTCGAGCTCCTCCTTGTTGCGGGCAGTGAGGTAGACGTGGGCGCCTTCCTCGGCGAAGCGCCGCGCGGCGGCGAGGCCGATACCCTTGCTGCCACCTGTGACGACCGCGACCTTGCCGTCGAGCTGACCCATTTCACGTACCCCATCTCATTCGGCATTCCGGATTGATTCGGATGACATCCGCTCCCTGCGATTAGATGTCGTGCCCTGCACGGGGATCAATGACGAATTCGATCACCACCCATACCCCTGAGGTATGGCAGGCGGATCAGGGCGGCGGGCAGCGGGCGGGGCGGGCAGATGGGCCACCGCTTCCGCCTGTGGTACCGGCTCGGCGGGACCGGGTTCCCCCGTGCGGAGGAGCGGCAGGGTACTGAGGCGCCGGGTGCCGGCCGGTGCCGGCTGACATCTTCTGTGGTGCCGGGTCGTCCGGCACCAGTCACTGGAGGGCCCACGCCGGCCGCACGAGGCTACGGGCGTACCGGCCCCCACATGATCGTCATCCGCCGGATGGCATCGGACTGGACCGTAGGAAGTGGGGTTTCATGCGCGCGTCCGTCCGTTCGCTCGTCGCCGCCGTCGCCGCCGTCGCCGCCTCCCTGATCGTGGGCGCCGTCGCCGCGCCGCACGCCCAGGCCGGCGGCCTCGTCGGCGAACTGCAGATATCCAGTGTCGTGGTGAACTCGGGGAGGGCCGTGGCGGTCGACTCCTCCGGCACGGTGTCCGTGCCCGCGTCGATGTTCGTCTCCGATTGGGACGGCCTCGCCGGCGCCGGCGGGACGCTGTACCACGGCGTGAGCACCACCGACAACGACCGGACCGCGCAGCTCACCGGTTGTCAATGGCCGTCCAGTCCCGCCCGCGTGAGTGCGACGTGCGCCATGAAGGGCACCCTCGACGGACTGAAGCACTCGCAGGCAGGCACATGGAAGATGTCCGCCGACGCCTACGGCGGCTTCTTCCTGCAGCACCGCCACATCGACACCGCGGCGACCTTCGACGTACTGCGGGCCAGCAAACTGGTCGCGGGTGTCGGGCCCCGGCCGGTCAAGGGCCAGGTGGTCACGCTGTCCGGTCGCCTGACCCGGGCCAACTGGGAGACCCACGTGGATGAGGACTACGCCGGCAAGCAGGTGCTCGTGCAGTTCTGCTCATCCACGTGCAGTGCCGGTTGGCCCCTGACGACCGACAGCAACGGCCGCTTCCAGGACACCGTTTCCACGGGGGTGGCGGGCTTCTGGAAGGTCTCCTCCGCGGCCACCGCCGACACCGCGGCGCCCCGCCCCGCGTCCACTTCGGTCGTCATCTGGTGAGGCGCGCGACCGGATCGGCGACGATCCAAGATCGCCTGCGCCGCGCGACGGGGTGCGTTTGAACGGGACGGGACAGCCGGTCGGCTGTCCCGTCCCGACGACGTTGGTCGTCAGGGAGCGCTGACCTGCGTGGACTGGGTTCACCGATCTGGATGTCGCAGGTCACAGCCCAGCCTGTGCATGGCTGGTCAGGAGGGAGGAGCGCCTTCCGCGCTAGGCTCCGTTCAGACTGGGCGGGGGCGATGATGGAACGGTGGCCTGAGGGACCCGCCGCTGATCCGGAAGCGGCGCGGGAGCGGTACGCCTCCGGCATGCGGTCGGTGCGCACGTCACTGCCAGAGGTGATCAGGGCAGATCTGCCCGCTGCGCACTTCGGTCTGGGGATCGTCATCGTCGCGAGCGTGATCGTGGGCCTGCTCGTGGGACCCGTCGCTGGGGCCCTGGTAGCAGGCGCCTTTGCCGCTCTGTTCCTTGTCGCTCTGCTGGTCACGTTCATTCGCGGCATTCGAGGTCCGGAGGCGGGGCGACGGGCCTATCGCTTCACGTTCGGTTGGGCGAACTGGGTGTAGGCCCGGCGGGGGCTCAGTACCCGTAGTGACAGGTCGGGAGAAGGCGACAGGACGCCGCCGGGACCGCCGTCTCCTACCGCTGCTCCGAGAACCGCAGCGTCGTCATCCCCCCCCGACACCTACCGCATTGACCGGTGCGTCCGGCACATGATCCGCCTCCTTGACGTGTCCATTGCAACGGTGTGAGGATGCCGGTGATCCAGTTGTAGCAACGAGCTCTTCGTGGAGGGGACATGAACAAGCGCAGAGGCGCCTCGGTCGCCGTGGCCGTGGCCGCGACGCTCACCGGGATGCTGACGCTCGCCGCCCCGGCGAACGCGAGCGTGCCGTACAAGGTGTATCCGACGAGCGAGGCCTGCAAGACGGCCGGCAAGAAGTTCGTCGACTCCGGCCAGGCCTACCAGTACACGTGCACGTGGGACAGCCCGGGCTTCCTCCTGACGCTCTGGCTTCCCTGACGTCGGCGGAACACCTGGGAACAGGCGGGCGGGCGGCGCCGGACAGGACTCCTGTCCGGCGCCGCCGGCCGACACCTGGTGCCCGGCTGCTGGCAGCTGCGCAGCCGTGGTCCCCTCGCGCCGGCCCGGCGAGCGCTGTTCGGGATCGAGCTCCGGCCGCGGCTTCGTCCCTGGCGGTCAACTCCCGGAGCCGGAGCAGGTGGAACAGCGCAAGGCAGCGTCGACAGTGGTCCCGGGGACGCGCAGACCTCCCGGGGCCGGTCCGGCGCAGGGGCGTGCGGACATCGCGGGTGCCGGTAGCGCGACAGCCACCGGACCCTCGCGGGCATGACAGGATCCAGCGTTCCCGCCCGTTCGAACCTCCACCCGGCCCGGGCGCACGCCGGCCGAGTCACCGCCGGACCGTCTACGCGGCGCAGGAAGTGGTCAGGAGCGTGCCGACGTTCCCGCTCAGCCATGACTCGAAGCCGACGTGCCGCCCGGTCGTCGCCGTCCCATGAGCAGCCTGGGAACTGGCGCCCACCGTGCGGCCAGCGAAACGTGCGCACCGGAGCGACATCCTCGAACCGACCCGTCACACCGCCCTGCCTGATCCGCTCCAGCCGGTAGGGCCATCCAGCACCCCCCAGCGCTCTCGGTCGCGCTCGAGCGAGCTAGGCAGGACAACGGTGTCCTGTCTCAGCGAAGTTCGACCAGTATCAGTGAACTTTGGCCGACGCGGCCAGTCAGGCCGGGTGGAGCACCGCCGTGGCGATCTCACGCACGCGGTCCTGCGTGATCCCGGAGCGCTGTTCGACGGCGAGCGGGTGGTCGGTGGGCTCCAGCTCGATGAAGGGCCGCTTGCCGACCGGTCGAGTGTGGGTGTTCGTCTTCAGGTTGGCCGTGCTCTCGGGATAGAGCGCGAGCTCGGTGCTGAGCCAGCCGAAATACGGCTTCTCGGCCTCGCGGCCCTCCGTGTTCCACACCTCAAGGGCACGGGCGAAGTTTTCCCTACTCAGTGAGACCCAGACGCCCCAGGAGAAGCCGTCCTGGCTGCCGATTACGGGTATCTCGATCAGGCCCCTGATGAAGAAGTGCTGGCCCTTGATCACGCACTGGTCGGACGACAGCATGCTGTCCGGATCGCTCTCGAAGCTGTGATCCCATACGTCCGGGGCCATCGTCGAGTAGCTCATGGGGAGCTCTGCGTGGTGCTCGCCGCAGCACGAGCACGTGAAACCGAGATCGTTAGACATGCCGTGAGCCTAGCGAGACCTGTACAGGGGTCACCCTTGACCGTCCAGTCGCTCTCGGCGTGCTGCCGCCATTATCCAGGGCGCGGCTGGGTGGCCCCATCTGGTGAAACTTCGATGAGACGAACAGGCCGGTCGTCAATCTTCGGTGAGACCGGTGCATCTTCGCTGAGACAGGACAAACGGAAACCCTTCCACGGGCCTTGTCGGTCGACAGGTTCCGATATATCGTTGAGGCATCGCGATCGTACGACGATGGAGGGAAGCGACATCATGCGTTCCTATGGACATGGACACTTTGGCCCCGGTCATCACGGCCGGGGCGAGCACGAGGGTGACGGGCGGCGGGCCGCGTTCGGGCCGTTCGGGCCGCCGTTCGGAGGGCCGGGGCCCTGGGGTCCCGGGCCCTGGCACGGGGGGCGTGGCGGACGGGGCGGGCCTCGGGGGAGGGCGCGGCGCGGGGATGTCCGCGCGTCGATCCTCGCCCTGCTCGCCGACCGGCCCATGCACGGCTACGAGATGATCAGGGAGATCGCCGAGCGCAGCGGCGGCGCGTGGAAGCCGAGCCCCGGCTCGGTGTACCCGACGCTGCAGTTGCTGGAGGACGAGGGCCTGATCAGCAGTGAGTCGGAGGGCGGCAAGAAGCTCTTCACGCTCACCGAGGCCGGCCGCGCCGAGGCGGCGGAAGGGCCGGACGCCCCCTGGGAGGAGGCCGGGCGTGGCATCGACTGGGATGCCATGAACGAGATCCGCAAGGCGGGCGGCGGTCTGGTCGACGCCTTCCGGCAGGTCTGGGCGACCGGTACGCCCGAGCAGCGCGACAAGGCGCTGGCCGTGGTCAACGAGGCCCGGAAGAAGCTGTATCTGATCCTCGCCGACGAGGACTGAGAACTGAGGGCTGAGGGCCGACGCGCGCCACGGCGGCCCGGGACGGGATGTCCCGGGCCGCCGTCGTCCCTCAGAAGCCGTCGACGTCGACGACCGCCTGCGCGAAGGCCTCCGGTGCCTCCTGCGGCACGTTGTGGCCGATCCCCTTCAGGGTGCGGTGGGCATACGGCCCGGCGAACTTGCCCCGGTAGGACGCACCCTCGCCGGCCGGGGTGAAGGGGTCCGTCTCCCCGTCGAGGGTGATCGTGGGCACCGTGATGACGGGGCCGGCGGCGAGCCGCCGCTCGATCAGTTCGTACCGGTTCTCGCCCCGCGCCAGGCCCAGGCGCCAGCGGTAGTTGTGGATCGCGATGGCGACGTAGTCGGGGTTGTCGAAGGACGTCGCGGTGCGCTCGAACGTGGCGTCGTCGAAGGCCCACGTCGGGGAGTTGAACTCCCAGATCTGGCGCGCCAGGTCGTGCCGGTTCTGCTCCAGGCCGAGCCGGCCCCGCTCGGTGGCGAAGTAGTACTGGTACCACCAGGCCCACTCGGCCTTCGGGGGGAGCGGGGACTTGTTGGCCTCGCGGTTGGTGATCAGGTAACCGGTCACGGAGACCAGGGCCTTGCAGCGGTCGGGCCGCAGCGCCGCGACGATGTCCGCGGTGCGCGACCCCCAGTCGTAGCCGGCCAGGATCGCCTTCTCGATCCTCAGCGCGTCCATGAGGGCGATGATGTCCTGGGCGATGGCGGCCTGTTCGGCGTTGCGGAACGTGCGACCGGAGAGGAAGCGGGTCGTGCCGTGACCGCGCAGGTGCGGGACGATCACGCGGTAGCCCTCCGCCGCGAGCAGCGGCGCGACGTCGACGTAGCTGTGGATGTCGTACGGCCAGCCGTGCAGCAGGATCACGGCGGGGCCGTCGGCCGGACCGGCCTCGGCGTACCCGATGTCCAGGACGCCGGCGTGGACCTGCTTCAGCGGTCCGAACGACGTGCGGCCGCCCGGTCCGGTACGGGTCGCGGCTTCCGGCCGTCCGGGCGTCGCGGCGGAGGCCGCCGCCGCGGGGAGCGCGCCGGTCAGTGAGACCGCCGCCGCTCCCGTGCCGAGGACCTTGCCGAAAGTGCGCCTGTCGATCATGTGGAACCTTCCTTCACGTCCGCGTGCGGCGGAGGCGGCCGGATGCCGCGCTTCCGCTGCTGCCCTGCGTGGTCGCAACCCTCGCACGGATCATCGTCACCGGTCAAGATGGTGACGCGACGAGGGCGGCATGAGACGGCAGAGGGCGGGACTTCCGGGTCAAAGGTGTGCGTTGGAAGGGCTGTTGGCGGCCTCGCGCCGGGCGCGTCGTACCGCTCAGAGTTCGGCGGCGAGCCGCCGCAGGATCTGTCCGGCCGGCTCCGCCGCGGCTTCGCGGTAGCCGGTGCCCGCCCACAGATTGATCAGCTCGGGGTCGCCCGCGGCGGTCGCGGCCTTGCGCATCGGGCTCGTCAGGTGGTGCAGCGCGGGATAGCCCAAGGGGGCGGCCGCGCTGTGCCGTTCGGTGAAACCGTTGCGCAGCGCACGGGCGGGACGGCCGGTGAAGGCCCGCGTCACGACGGTCCCCTCCCGCGCGGGGTCGGTGAGCGCCGCCCGGTGCGGGCGCGAGGTGCCCGCCTCGTCGGCCAGCAGCAGAGCGGTGCCGGCCATGACCGCCCCCGCTCCGGCGTGCAGCGCCTCGGCCACGGCCCGCGGGGTCGACACACCGCCCGCGGCGACGAGCGGCAGGGACACGGAATCCCGTACCCGGCCGACCAGTTCGGGCAGAGGCACGGACTGCGGTGTGCGCTCGGGGGTGAGGGTGCCGGAGTGGCCCCCGGCCGCCGAGGCCTGCACGGCCAGCGCGTCCACGCCGGCCTCCGCGGCCAGCCGGGCCTCGGCGGGCGAGGTGACCGTCTGGACGACCAGGCTCCCGGCGGCGCGCAGCGCGGCGACCACCGCCGCCTGAGGTATGCCGAACGTGAAGCTGACGACCGGCACGGGGTCTGACAGCAGCAGGTGGACCTTCTCGTGCCACTGGTCGTCGTCCTCGACGACCCCGGTCGCCAGGACGTCGATGCCGTGGGCCCGGGCGTCGGGGGCGACCGCCCGTGCGTAGCGGCGGTACGCCTCCGCGTCGACCGGGACGGGATTCGGCGCGAAAAGGTTCACCCCGAAGCCCACTCCCGCCGAGCGGACCTCGGCGATCTGCCCGGCCAGCGCCTCCGCGGTGCGGTAACCGCCGGGGAGGAAGCCGAGACCGCCGGCCCCGGCCGCCGCGACGACCAGCGCGGGCGTGGTGGGGCCACCTGCCATGGGGGCGGCGAGGACCGGGAGGTCCGCACCCAGGGCGGCCAGGGGGGAGTGGGTCATGGTTGCTTTCCTCCTGCGGGACGGCGCGGCGCGGCGCGGGGACCGGCGGGGCGGGCCCCGCGCCGCGGCCGTCGTCAGACCGTGGCGGGCTCCTGCGGCGCGTGGGCACCGAGAAGTGCCAGGCAGTTCGCCCAGAGCATGCCGAGCGGGGACGTGTTGTTGTACAGCTTGGCGAACAGCACCTGGCCCTCGAGCTGGGCGACCACGGAACGCGCGGCCTCGTGGAGGTCGGCGACGTGCACCTCGCCGCGGTCGCGGGCCTCGGTGACAACCGCCTCGACCATCGCGACCTGGGCGTCGAAGATGTCCTGCAGCCGGGCGCGGATGGCCTCGGTCTGGTTGCTCATCTCCAGGGTGAGGTTGCCGAACATGCAGCCCGACACCGTTCCGCAGCTCTGCTGCCCGGCCCGCTGCTCGGCCTCCGTCTCCTCGAAGAGCTGCCGCAGCCGCTCCAGCGGAGGCGCGTCGCCGTTCATGATGCGCGACCAGCCGGCCCGCTGGATCGCCCAGTGCTCGTCGATGACGGCGAGGGCCAGGGCCTCTTTGGACTCGAAGAAGTAGTAGAAACTGCCCTTGGGCACCCCGGCCGTCTTGCAGATCTCGGCCACACCCAGAGCTGAGTAGCCGCGCAGTTCGATGAGCGATTGCGCCGCCGTGAGGATTTTCTCTCTGGCATCACTGGTCCGTCCCATGTTTGCCAGTATACGACCGCTCGACTACGGTCTACTAGACCGGTCGGCTACTTGACCGACCGGGTCCAGGCCGCGCCCGACCCCCCGTCCGTCCGGGAGGGAGCCGGCACCCGTTCCGCCGTCCCCGAGGAGCCCCCCACCGTGAGCGCCGACACCGAGACCCACCCCCTGCACGACGTCCTGAGCCGCTGGCAGGCCGCCTTCGACACCCACCAGAACGACGCCATGGCCGGCCTGTTCACCTCCGACGCCCTCTTCCAGGGCTTCGGGCCCGAGGTGCTCGCCGGCCGCGACGCCGTGCGCGACTACTACGCGGCCGTGCCGGAAGTGCGCCGGGCGCACATCGGAAAGGTGCACGCGTACGCGATCGGCGAGGAGGTGGCCGGCGGGTTCGCCGACGTCACGTTCAAGGACCCGGACGGCTGGGCGGCTTCGGTCCACCTCTCGCTGGTCCTGCAGCGCGAGGGCGGCGACTGGCTCATCCGCCAGTACCACGTCTCCCGCGTCGCCACCGACCACTGATTCCCCGACCCCCGCACCCCCCATCAGTACGCGTTCACGAGAGGCAGCACCATGCAGGAGTTCCTGGTCGAGCTCACCACCACCGTTCCCGAGGGAACCGACCCGGCCGAGGTCGACCGCCGGCGCGCGGCCGAGGCCGTTCGCGCCGCCGAACTCGCCGCGACCGGCCACCTGGTCCGACTGTGGCGCCCCGTGGGCGAACTGCGCAGCATCGGGCTGTGGCGCGCGGACGACGAGGCCGACCTCCTCGAGAACGTCCTCGGCACACTGCCGCTCGCGCCCTGGATGACACGGGTCGTCACCGCCCTGCAGTCGCACCCCAACGACCCGGACCGGACCGCCGCGGCAGGCTGACCACACGTCCCGTTCCCCCCACCCCGCGCTCCACGCCGCCGCTGCTCACGCCGGCCACGACCGCCCCCCCCGTGGCCGGCGCGAGCAGCGGTTTCCGGCATGCCCCGGAGCAGGACCACCCGAGGATCCCCGTCATGCACGAGTCCGCCCTCCGTCCGGCCGCGGCACGCGGCGAGCCGTCCCGTTCCCCCTGGGCCCACGTGCTCACCGCGGCTGCCGCGCTGGCCGCCGCCATGGGTGTCGGCCGCTTCGTCTACACCCCGATCCTGCCCCTGATGCAGGCCCAGGCGGGGCTGACCGCCGCGGGCGGCGCGCAGGTGGCCACCGCGAACTACGTCGGCTACCTGGTGGGCGCCCTCGCGGGCATCTGCCTGCCGCGGCTGCTGCGTTCCTCCGCCGTGCTGCGCGGCTGCCTGGCCGTCCTCGTGGTGAGCCTCGCCCTGATGCCGGTGACGCACGCCACCGAGGTGTGGCTCGCGCTGCGCCTGGTGGCGGGCGCCGCCAGTGCGCTGGTCTTCGTCATCGCCGTCAACTCCCTCCACGGCCACCTGCGCGGACACCCGGCCCACCTGCCCGGCTGGGCCTTCGGCGGCGTCGGTGCCGGTATCGCGCTGTCCGGCCTGCTCGTCCTCGCGCTGCGCGGGCTGGGCGACCTCGGTGACTGGCGGGCCGCGTGGTGGGTGTCCGCCGCGCTGGCGGCGGCACTCTCCGTGCCGGCGTGGACGATGCGGCCCGAGCCCTCGCCGGAGCCTTCCGGGCCCGGGGCCGCCACGGCCGCCACGGCCGCCCCGACGGGCGCGCGCGGCCGCCGCCCGTTCGCCGCGCTCTTCGCCTCCTACACGCTGGAGGGCATCGGCTACATCATCGCCGGAACCTTCCTGGTGGCCGCCGTCGGCCAAGGCGCGCCCGGCTGGCTCGGCAGCGGCGCCTGGGTGCTGGTGGGCCTGGCGGCCGTACCGTCCTCCGCTCTCTGGGCGGCGCTCGGGCGGCGCTGGTCGCGCCCTGGCCTGCTGCTCACCGCGCTGATCGTCCAGGCCGTCGGGATCGCGCTGCCCGCACTGGTCGGCGGTGCGGCGGCGGTCCTCGTCTCGGCGCTGCTCTTCGGGGCGACCTTCCTCGGGGTGAGTTCGCTGGCGCTGGCGACGGGCACGCAGCTGCGGTTTCCCCGCGCTGTGGCGCTGCTCACCGCGGGGTACTCGGTCGGCCAGATCGCCGGCCCGCTGGCCGCCGCGCCGCTGCTGCACCACGGGTACCACCGGGCGCTGGTCCTGGCGGCCGTCGTGGTCCTGGCCGCTGCGGTCGCGGCCCTCGTACTCCGTATCGGCTTCCCGCGTGAGAGCGGCACCGAGGGCCTTCGCGGTCCGGGGTCCGGCCCGCGCCGCGAGCCCGCGGCGGCCGAGCGCCGGTAGGAGCGCAGGGCCGAGCGGCCCTTTGACGATTGTGGACCGGTCGTCTACCTTGTAGACGACCGGTCGGATAGCGCCGGTTGAACCCCTTTTCCACCGTTAAGAGAGGGACACCATGAGCAACCAGGGTCAGAAGGTCGCGGTCGTCACCGGCGCCTCGCAGGGCATCGGCGCCGGCATCGTCGCCGGGTACCGCAAGCTCGGATACGCCGTCGTCGCCACCTCGCGGACCATCCCCGAGTCGCACGACCCGGAGATCGTCACCGTCCAGGGCGACATCGCGGTCCGCGACACCGCCGAGCGCGTCATCGCCACCGCCATGGAGCGCTTCGGCCGCGTCGACACCCTGGTCAACAACGCCGGGATCTTCGTCGCCAGGCAGTTCCACGAGTACACGGAGGAGGAGTACGACGCGGTGCTCGGCGTCAACGTGAACGGCTTCTTCCGGATCACGCAGCTCGCCGTGGAGCGCATGCTGGAGCAGGGCGGCGGCCACATCGTGCAGATCACGAGCGCGCTCGCCGACGCCGCCAACTCCAACGTGCCCTCCGTGCTCGCCTCCCTGACCAAGGGCGGCCTGCAGTCCGCGACCAAGTCCCTGGCCATCGAGTACGCCACCCGCGGCATCCGCAGCAACGCGGTCTCGCTCGGCACCATCAAGACCCCGATGCACGCCGTCGAGCACCACGAGGCCCTGGCCGCCCTGCACCCGGTGGGCCGGATGGGCGAGGTGGACGACATCGTCGACGCGGTGGTCTACCTGGAGAACGCCCCGTTCGTCACCGGCAACATCCTCTACGTCGACGGCGGCCAGAACGCCGGCCACTGAACGACGGGGACCTCGCTGTCCGTCACGGGGGAGCGGACAGTCCCCGCCCCGAGTACACGTGAACTCCACCGGCCCCAGGGGTCGGTGGAGTTCACGTGTGTGCGCTCGGGGCGGCGTCAGGTGCCGGGGACGGTGCCCACGGGGTGCGACAGCATGGCCTTGATCTGCCGGGTGTGATCGTCGGCGAGGACCTCGGGCAGATCCGCGGCCAGGGCGTCCATGGTCAGTTCCGCCACGGTGGCGGCGCTGATCTTCGGTGCGTCCGTCCAGGCGCTGAGGTCGGTGTCCACGTAACCGGAGTGCACGCCGACGACCAGGGTGCCCTGCGCCGCGAGCCCCTTCCGTATGGCGTCCGTCAGCGACCACTGCGCCGCCTTGGAGGCCGCGTAACCCGGGGACGCCGCCTGCCCGATCCAGGAGGCCAGCGACAGCATGTTCACCACCGCTCCTCCGCCGTTGCGGGCCAGGACCGGCGCGAACGCCCGGGAGACCCGCCAGGTGCCGAAGTAGTTGACCTCCATCGCCTCGCGCGGGCCGTCCAGGGGGCCTTCGAGGAGACTCGCGGTCGCTCCGCCGACACCCGCGTTGTTGACCAGGATGCCGACGTCACCGGCGAGGGCGGCGGCCGCCGCGACCTGGTCCGGGTCGGTCACGTCCAGGCGCAGCGGGATGACGTCCGGGTCGACGACGCTCTCCGGGTCGCGAACCCCCGCGTAGACCTTGGCGGCGCCGCGGTCGAGCAGCGCCCGGGCGAACGCCCGGCCGATTCCGCGATTGGCGCCGGTCACCAGGGCGACGGAACCTTCGATGTTCATGGGGGGCTTCCTTTGCGACGGGCGCCGCCCGGCACGGCGGCGGTGGCATCGAGTCCGTCCGGGGGGCCCGACGGCTCGATCGCAGGCGCGAACGCACCTTGTGGTGCCAGGCTAGGCATCTAACTTTAGTTATGCAAGTCAGATGAGCCGGTGCCGCCTGCGAGGCGGCACCGGCCCATGGGAGCCTCTCGGCGTACTCGCGCCGAGGGTCAGGCGGCCTTGACGCGTGCGGCCAGCCGCACGACGCGCTCGGCCTGGATGCGGGCGGCGGTACGCGTGATGTCGTCAATGGGGTTGCTGCCCTGGCCGTCCACGTGGGAGGTGCCGTAGGGGTTGCCGTCGACGAACTTGCTCGGGTCGGTGAAGCCCGGGGTGACCGTGATGCCGCCGAAGTGGTGGATGGAGTTGTAGAGCGCCAGCAGCGTCGACTCCTGGCCCGCGTGGGCGGTCGCGCTGGAGGCGAAGCCGCTGTAGACCTTGTCGGCCAGCTTGCCCTGGGCCCACAGGCCGCCGAGCGTGTCGATGAACTGCTTGAGCTGAGAGGAGACGTTGCCGAAGCGGGTCGGGGTGCCGAAGATCACGGCGTCGGCCCACTCGACGTCCTCGGGGGTGGCGTGCGGGACGCCGGCGGTGGCCGCGTGGTTGGCGGCCCAGGCGGGATTGCTGTCGATCGCGGACTGCGGGGCCAGCTCGGCGGCCTTGACGAGGCGGACCTCGGCGCCGGTCTTCAGGGCGGCGTCGTGCAGCTCCCTGGCGATCTCGGTGATGGTGCCGGTGGAGGAGTAGTAGACGATCGCGAGCTTCACGGGGGTGGTCACAGGGGTGCTCCGTTGGTGTGTGTGGGGTGGGAGACGGCGACCGAGCACTAGTCGACCGGTCGCCTATGAAAAGCTAGACGACCGGTCTACAAGTGTCAAAGGTGGTGAGTGAACGCCGGGGGAGAGGAATCGCACAGCGCGGAGGTACGGAAGCGCAGGCGTCGGCGCGGAGCCGAGGGCGTGCTCGGCGGAACGTCACGCCGAGGCGGCGGGCAGCCCCCGCGCCGCCGGAGGTCGGGGGATCAGGCGCGGGCGCTCTTGTCGCCGAGCAGCGTCACATCGGCGCCGGGGACCTCATGGCCGTTCTCGTCGAGGAAGCCGACGTGGACGGGGCGGCTGGTGGAACGCGTCCGCCGCTTCGCGGACGGGCCCGAGGGGCGCGGGCGGTGGCGGTCGCCCCACTGCTGCAGCGCGGCCAGCACCACCTGCAGCTCCTCCCCGGCCTCCGTGAGGTGGTAGCTCTGCCGCGGCCTGCTGCCGGGCTCCTGGTACGTACGCGTGCACAGCACACCGGCGTCGACGAGGAGCTTGAGCCGGGTGCTGAGCAGATTGGGTGCCACGCCGAGCGAGGACTGGATCTCGGCGAACCGGTGCCGCCCGGCGAAGATGTCGCGCAGCACCAGCAGTGACCAGCGCTCGCCGAGGATCTGCAGGCTTCGCTCGATGGAGCAGCTCGGGTCGTCCTCCGTGGGACCGGAGACCTGCCTTCCGGACGGCACTGCGCACCTCCTGCGTGATGTGCGCCCGTGCGCGGGATCGCGGCACGGCGCGTTTGTCAGTGTACGCCTGACTTTCCTCCCGCTATCCAGCGGTGCGCCCCCGGCCGCCCGGTGAAGGCGGCCGACGGGAAGGCCCCCGGCCCGGCGGGCACGTCGATCCGAACGCGGACCCGAATCCGCCCCCGGACGCCCGGGGTCTCTCGTAGTCTGCGCCGAGGCCGGCGCCGGCCGAATGGCACGTGGACATCGCATCGGAGGCGGAATGACCGACCCGTACCAGGACGCGCTTGCGGCACTGTCCTGGAATCCGTCCGCACCGGACAGCGTCCTGCTGCGCCTTCTCCGGCACGGCGACGAGAAGGTCAGGCGGAACGTCGCCCAGCGGCGCGATCTGCCGCAGCCGGTGGTCGACGCGATCCTGACCGCCCCGATCCGGCCTTGCGCATGGAATTCGCCGTGAGCGCCAACGCCGACCCGGCGCAGCGGGCGCGGCTCCTCGACGACCCGTCCTCAAGGGTCGTCTGGGTCCTCGCCATCGGTCCCATCACCTACCGGAGCCCCGTGGACCCGCTGCCCGACGAGGCGTACGAGCGGCTGCTCGCCCACCCCGAGTCGCGCATCCGCCACGAGACCGTCGCCTCGTGGCTCGTGCCGGACCACCTGCTGGCCGGGTTGTGGGACCACGGCGACGGCCCGCTGCGGCGGGCCGCCTGCCGGGCGTGGGACGTCCTTCCCGAAGCCGCCCGCGACGCGCTGCTCCACGACGACGACCTGGAGGTGCGACGTGCCGCGGCGCTCCGCGTCTGCCACCAGGACGAGGAGCGCACCACGTGGCTGGCCGAGAGTTTTGCGGACTCCCGGGACGTCCTGGGCGCCGGACTGCTCAGCCGCGAACTCGCCGAGCGGATGGCCGTCGACAAGCCGGAGGCCGTCGCCTCCAACCCCTCCCTCCCTGCGGACCTCGTGCGGCGACTCGCCACCCACCCGGACCCGCAGGTGCGGCTCGTCGTGTCCGCCAGGCAGGAACTGTCCGAGCGGGAACGCGCGGCCGTCGACCACACGGTCGATCCCGAGGCGCGCCTGGGAACCCTCGGCTGGGTGTGGGACGCCCGCGACAACCCCGACGTCCTGCGGCAGTGCGCGGCCTCAGCCCACACCTGGTTGCGGCGCAGCGCCGCGGTGTGCCCGGCCCTGGAGCCCGACCTCGTCGAACTGCTCGCACGGGACGAGGACTTCGCCGTGCGCCTGCTGCTGGCCGAGTTCCATCCGGAGCCGCCGCCGGAACTGCTGCTGGACCTCTACCTCAACGGCACCCATCGCGCGGTCGGGATGCTCGTCACACGGCCGATGTTCCCCGCCGCCGGTCTCGCGGCCCGGTTCGCGACGTCCGAGGATCCCCGGCGGCGTCCCCTCGCCCTGCGCGATCCCGCGCTGAGCGCGGAAGCCCTGGAGGCGTTCACCCGGGACCCGGAATGGGAGTGCCGCTGGGGCGCCGCCCGCGACCCCCGCCTTCCCCTGGCGCGGATCCGTGAGCTGCTGGCCGACCTCGCCATGGCCGGCCATGCCGCGGGGAATCCCGCCCTGCCGGTCGAGGACATGCACCGGCTTCTCGACGCCGCGGGAGTTGCGGCGTAGCGCGGCGCCGGCCGTACCGGCGGGGGCCGCGCCCCCGCCGGTCCGGCCTGCGAAGGTCGGCGACGGCCGGCGCTTGACTTGGAGCGCTCCAAGTTCCTGATACTCGAAGCATGAACGAAGCACGGGCGGCCGGGGGCGAGCACACCGCGCAGCCGGCGGCGGAGACGGTCCTGAGCGTCCAGGAGGTCTCCCGGATCACCGGGCTGAGCGGCTGGACGCTGCGGTACTACGAGAAGATCGGCCTGATCGACCCGGTGGCGCGCGACCGTTCCAGCGGCCACCGTGCCTACACCCGTGCCGACCTGACGCGCATCGAGTCACTGGCGCACCTGCGGGCCGCGGGCCTGGGGATCGAGGAGATGCGCGCGCTGATGGCGGCGCGCGGGCACTCGCCCGAGACGGTCGCCATGAAGATCGACATGCTGGCCGGGCACGGCGAGGCGCTCGCGGCGGAGATGCGCCGCCTCGCGGCCCGCAAGCGCTACATCGACAACCGGGTCGCCTACTGGCGCGCCGTACAGGCCGGCGACGACGCCGGGGCGGTGCGCCTGGAGTCCGAGGGCGAACTCCTCGGCGACCGGTTGGGCTGAGCGCCGGGCCGTCCCCGCACCCGGGCGCGGCTCCCCGGAATCCCTGACGGGCGAACCCCGCGACGGCGCGGGCCGCCCGAACCGCTTCCCCCACCATTCGCTTCCGTGCGCGACGGCCGGAAGCCCCACTTCGAGGATCATGTCATGGCCATGCCTAAAATGCCCGCTGCCGGCCCCTGGGCGGTGTTCGCCCTGGTGGCGACGGCCCAGTTCATGGTGGTGCTGGACACCGCGATCATCAACGTCGCCCTGCCCGTGATCAAACGCGAACTGGACTTCGGCGACAGCACCATCCAGTGGGTGGTCACGGCTTACGTCCTCGCGTTCGGCGGCTTCCTGCTGCTGGGCGGCCGGGCCGCCGACCTCTTCGGCCGCCGCCGCACGCTGATCGCCGGCATGGCGGCCTTCACCGTGGTCTCGTTCCTGATCGGGGTGAACTCCTCGGTGCCGCTGCTCATCGTGCTGCGCGGTCTGCAGGGCCTGGCCGCCGCCGTCATGTCCCCGGCGGCCCTGTCCACCGTCCTGGTGCTGTTCCCGGACGGGCACCAGCGCGCCCGCGCCCTGGGCTACTGGTCCATGGTCGCCACCGGTGGGGCCGCGGTCGGACTGCTCCTCGGCGGCGTACTGACCCAGTACGCCGGATGGCGCTGGAACTTCTTCATCAACGTCCCCGTCGGCCTGGCCGTTCTCGCGCTCGTGCCCCGCCTCGTCCCCGACCACCGGCCCGCGCGCAGCGGGCGCCGCGGCCTGCCGGACGCACCCGGTGCCGTGCTGGCCACAGCCGGCCTGATGGCGGGGGTCCTCGCCTTCAGCCAGGCGCCCGCATGGGGCTGGACCGACGCGCGCACCCTCACCGGGTTCGCCGCCTGCGTGATCCTGCTCGCCGCCTTCGCCGTCAACGAGGGGCGCTCCCGCGAACCGCTGGTGGACCTCGGCATCTTCAGGATCCGCAACGTCCGCGGCGCCAACGGCATGATGGCCGCCGTCTTCGCCGGCAACCTCGGCATGTTCTTCCTGCTCACCCTCTACCTGCAGGACGTCGAGCACTACAGCGCGGTCCGCACCGGGCTGGCCTTCCTGCCCTTCCCCGTCGTCCTGGGCCTGACCTCCACCCGCATGGCCGGCCTGGTCCGCCGCTTCGGCTTCCGGCGGTTCCTGATCCTGGGCCCGGCCCTGGTGGTCGCCGGGATGCTGTGGGTCAGCCACCTTCCCGTGCACGGCGGTTACCTCGTGCACGTACTGCCGGGGCTGCTGGTCATGCCGCTCGGCTACGGCATGAGCTTCGCCCCCATGTACGCCGCCGCCACCACCGGAGTCCCGGCTCGCTGGGCGGGCGTCACCTCGGGGCTCATCGCCACCTCCCAGCAAGCGGGGGGAGCGCTCGGCCTGGCCGTCATCTCCGGCGCCGCCGCGACCGTGACCGCCTCCCTCACGCACGACGCCCTGCCCCAGGCCCTGACCTCCGGCTACGACGCGGCCATGGCCGTCGCGGCCGGCATCACCGCGGTCGCCGTGCTGCTCGCGCTCCTCGTGATCCGCGCGCCGCGCCGGGCGGACACACCTCCGGCCGTGGTGCAGGCCCGCGCCGACGTGCGGCCGTGACGGATGCGCGGGCTGTGCGGCTGTCGGAGGGGCACTTCACTGCCGCCGGGCAGGCCCGTTGACCGGGTGCGGGGACGGTGGGACCATCCGGCACGACTGGACATCGCGCTGGGGGTGCGGCATGGCCGGGAAGGCGGTCGAGGACACCGAGAGATACTGCCGTCGCTGCGAACAACGGGTGCCGCCCGTGGTGCGCAAGCCGGGCGGCGAGTACGCCGGGTATCTGGCCGTGACGCAGGTGGGGGCGGTGGTCGTGGCGGTCGCACTCCTGTTCCACCAGGTTCGCTTCCTTCGGCTCCTCTCCCACGTCTACATTCCGCGCCTGACCGGCTTCGTCATATGGCCGCTGTTCGTCAAACCCACGTGGTTCGGCCTGGCGGGCGCGCTGGCTGCCCTCGCGATGTCGGCGATCGTCTGGTTCCGGGCTCCCGTCAGGGCGCAGCGGGCGCAACGGGAGGCGACATGCCCCATCTGCCTGCTGCCGTTCGACGCCGAGTAGTCTGCCGTCCCGCTCTCTGCCCGCAGGTTCACCGGGAAGGCGCCCCTCGGGCTGTGGCTGCGGGGGGAGCGTCGGTCCTCGCGTGCGGCGCGGCCATCAGGCCGGCGACGCCCTTGGGCCGTGGTGGGTGACCGCGGCGGGACCTTCTCCTCTTCGTCCACGGTCGACTCGGGCTGTCGCTTCCCACGGTCTCCGGCCGCTTCGTCCCGTGGTCGTTACGTGGCGCGCGGTGGTGCACGGCCGCTTCCAACTCCCGCTCGCGAAGCGTGCTGTTGAGTCTCCGACGTGCGTGGGCATCCGCACGAGCGCGCTCCGCGAGTTCCGGAGGCCGTTCCGCACGGGCGAGCACATCCATGGGCCGCAGATGGCTGTTGTGCCTGGACGGATCGGTCGAGCAGCGGTTTCCCCCTGTACTCGGCACGCTGCCGCACACCGGATCGTGTTCGGGGGTGCACGGCACCAGTGGCGGTTCGGGCGGAGGTTCAGGTGCGGCCGAGGGCACGGACAAAGCAGGCCCCTCGGCAGTGACCCGATGACGACACCAGTGCTGCGGAGGGCCGGACCGGCCCGTCTCCCTGTCCTCGGCACGGCCACGATGCCGCCGGTCTTCCCACGGCCCGACCGGCTCGACCCCGGCGGACGTTCATCGGCTGTCAGCGACCACTTTCACGGCGCTGAACGGGGCGACAGCAGCGGCGAGATCGGGGCACGGCCGCTGCCTTGGCGAACGCCCACGCCGCCACCCGTCCTGGCTCAGGCCAGGTGGCGGGTGATCAGCCGGGCGCAGTCCATCGACTCGGTGCCGGCGGTGTCCAGCGTCAGGTGGTAGGTCACGCCCCGATGCACCGCATCCGCCTGGGACCGTGCCAGCCCGCTGACCCGGTCTCCGCGTGCGACCTCCCGGCACGCGGCCACCGCGCCGTCGCACCGGACCCCGACCCAAAGGACGCGCAGTCCCTCGAGCGCCTCCTGCCATCGCTCCTGGCAGGCCGCACCGTCGAGGAAGACGTCGTCGACGATGACACGCGCACCGGCCCGGGCGGTGGCGGCGACCCCGTGTATCCACGCCCGCTGCAGCTCCCGGAACGCCTTCCCTACGGTCGCGCGGCCGTCGGGGGTGAATTCGAGCCCGGACGGGGAGCCGTGCAGCGATGCGGGCATGGACTGCAGCAGGACGTCCATCCCGGTGGACAGCCACAACTCGGGAAGCAGGGCCTGCAGACAGCGGACGATGCTGGACTTGCCGGCGCTGGAACCGCCGTTGAGGACCATCACCTGCGGAGTCACATCGCCCCTGTCGATCGGCCGCGACGTGGCGGCCATCGGGTATCCCGCTGACCTTGTCCGGCGGGTGTCCGCAAGCCCCGGCCCGGGTGGTGTGGCGGTGATTGCCGCGCTGCCGGAACGGCAGCGGCCCTCCGCGGGTGAAGGATGTCACGGCTGGTCACACCCTTTGCCCTGCCGAGTCCGCGGCGATGCGAGACGTGGGCGGGCCGGGGGTGCGGCGCCGGCTGAGGGCGATACCGCCGATGACGACCAGTGCTCCGGCCGGCTCGTTCCAGGAGATGGCTTCGCCGAGCAGCGCGATGCCAAGGGCCACGCCCACCACGGGGGTGAGGTAGGTGACGGTCGAGGCGTTGGTGGCGCCCCACGCGGCCACGACATTGGTGTTCCACACGTACGCCAACCCGGTTCCGGCCACGCCCAGCACGGCGACGCTGAGCACGGCGCGCCACGACAGGTGCACCGGCGAGGCGGCGGTGAACGGGGCCATCAGCAGCATGATCATCGCGCCGAGACTCACCTGGACGGCCGCCACCGGTAGTGCCGCCATTCCGCGCGGAGAGATGAACCGACGCATGTAGACGAAGGCCAGCCCGTAGGAGAACGTCGCCAGCAGGCACGCCACTTGCGCCGCGTCCTGGCCCCCGGCGAGCCCTCGCCAGGGGCCGAGGACGACCACGACGCCGGCGAATCCCATGACCAGACCGGCCAGCTTGATCCGGTTGGGGCGCTCATCGGGCAGCGCCGCCCAGGCAACCATCATCGTCATCAGGGGGGTCGTGGCGTTGTAGATGCTGGCAAGGCCCGAGGAAATACGCAGCTCGGCCCAGGCGAACAGCAGGAACGGCACCACACACAGCAGCACCGCCACCACCGCCAGATGCCCCCACACCGCCGCGGTCCGGGGCAGTCGCTGCCGGGTCGCGGCCACGACAGCCAGCAGTGCGGCCGCGCCGGCCAGCAGGCGGCCCAGCACCACCTGCGCGGGCGAGAACCCCTCCAGGCCGATCTTGATGAACAGGAAGCTCGCACCCCAGGCCAGGGCCAGCATGAGGAACTGTCCGAGCACCGCACCTGAGCTGCCTGCCCTGGGCCGAGCCATGCATCCCTGCCTTCTGTCAACGGGCCATCGCGTGTGGAGGTCACCAGCCTCACAGGCCGGCCGGCGAACTGCTGGCGGCATTCGGACATCGCGTTCGGGCGCCGCCCACCAGGCTCGGATGATCGATGCCGGCAAAGGCCGACGGGTCGGCCGGCGTCGTCCGGCCGGTTGCCCGCCGCGGCGGCCCGGGCCGCGGCCCCGGTCCGCTCTCCTCCCGTACCCCGCCGGTCCCGCCCGCAGCACGCCGGCCCCGTGCCGCGCCGGCCCGGCCACGGGGAAACCGTCGCTTCACCCGTCCGCCGCATCCGGCCCGATGTGCGCCGCGGCTGCCACGGCCGGACGCCGCGGGGGCACGTCCGCGTGGCTCGTTGCGGAACGCCAACGAAAAGCCATGATTGTCTGATTCCGGTGGAATCTGTCCGCAGGTTTGCGCTTCGGACGCACCGAGCAGCGGACGCCCGCCCTGTCAAGGCCGACATCCTTGGACGTGAAGCCGTCGTCATGAACGTACCCAGTGGCAACAGCGATCCGGACGACGACCGTGAGGCGTCGCACACGGCGTTCGCGTCCGACCCGCTCCACGCCCCCGACCCCCTGGAGCACGAACTCACCAAGGGCGAGGACCGCGTCGACGTCGCGAAGTGGTCCCGGCGGATCCCGCCCATCATGGCGCGCGTCCCGGAAGTGCGTATCGGGAAGCGCTGGGTCAGCACGGTGTGGCTGCTGCCGATCGGCGTCGCGCTGCTGATCGTCGGCATCGCCGTGGCGCAGCAACTGCGCACCTATTCAGCCGTGCAGGACTTCATCCGCACCTACCCGGGCCAAGGCAGCTTCCAGCCACCGGTCAGCTCCGGATTCCCCCTGTGGCTGCGCATCCTGCACTTCCTGAACCTGCTGTTCATGCTCTTCATCATCCGGGCCGGTCTCCAGATCCTGGCCGACCACCCGCGGCTGCAGCTGGACGCCGGGTCGACCCCCGGCCGGGAGTGGCTGCGGCTGCGCGGCCCGGTGCCGCGGGATCGGATGCGGCAGGAACCACCGGATCGCGCCTGGACGGCCAAGGACGACGCGGTGAGCCTGCCCGGATGGCTGGGCCTGCCGGGAATCCGGCACTCGATCGGCCTGGCCCGCTGGTGGCACTTCAGCTTCGACCTGCTCTGGCTCCTCACCGGCACGGCCTTCTACGTGCTGCTGTTCACCACCGGCCAGTGGCGGAGGCTGGTGCCACGGGACTGGGACGTCTTCCCCAACGCGGTCTCCACCGGCCTGCAGTACCTCTCGCTGGACTTCCCCTCGAACGAGGGATGGACGCAGTACAACGGGATGCAGATCCTCGCCTACTTCACCGCGGTCTTCGTCGCGGCCCCCGCGGCGTTCCTCACCGGCCTGCTCCAGGCACCCGCCATCGCCGCCAGGTTCGGCCTCGGCTGGGGGCGTATCAATCGGCAGGTGGCCCGTACGGTCCACTTCCTGGTGCTCACGTTCTTCCTCGTCTTCATTTTCGCCCACACCCTCATGGTGTGGATCACCGGGCTGCTGACGAACCTCAACCACATCACCGCCGGGGCGAACACCGCCGCATGGACGGGACTGTGGCTGTACGTCGGCTGGATGGCCGTGGTGGTGGCCCTCTGGGCTGCCGCCTCCCCGCTGACCCTGCGCCATCCACGGACCGTGCAGCGCACCGGACGCAGGCTCGTCGGCTGGGCGAAATGGCTGCTGGAATGGGGGGACCCCCGCGCGACGTACCCGGAACGGGCCGTCTCCCCCTTCTTCTGGCCCAACGGCACCCTTCCCGTCAGCCAGGAGTACGTCGATCTTCGGGAGGGCGGCTACCGCGGCTACGCCCTGCGGATCGACGGACTCGTGGAGAGCCCGGTCACCCTCTCCTACGAGGAACTGAAAGGAATGGCCAAGCAGGAGCAGGTCACCCAGCACTACTGCATCCAGGGCTGGTCCGGCGTCGCCAAGTGGGGCGGCGTGCCGATGCGAGACATCGTCGACCTGGTACGACCACTGCCGCAGGCACGCTGGGCCGTCTTCTACTCATACGCGCCCGGTTCCGAAGCGGGACGCTACTACGACGCCCACGACATCACCCACATGCGGCACCGTCTGACCCTCCTCGCCTACGAGATGAACGGCGAGCCGCTCAATGAACTGCACGGTGCACCGCTGCGGCTCCGCAACGAGCTCGAACTGGGCTTCAAGCAGGTGAAGTGGATCGAGTCCATCGAGTTCGTGGAGTCCTTCAAGCACCTGGGAGCCGGCCAGGGCGGCTACAACGAGGACCACGAGTTCTACGGCTACCGCGAGTCGATCTAGGGTTCGGCCTCCTCGGCCGGCCCGGTGGTGGCAAGGGAGTAGCCAGGGCGGCGATCGGCGACAGCGCGCGATGCGGTGGGGGCACCCACTGTCGCGGCTGTGCTGCCTCGTTGCGAAGTTCGTTGAAGACCGGTGGCAGCCGTGGCGGGCGGTGAAGCGCGCGGGGGGGAGTTCGGGATCGCGCATGCCGCGCATGCGGCAGCCGCGCAGCAGGTCGGCCCACGACTCGGTCGACTCACACAGCCCCTCGGCGAGCGCGATCAGTTCCCTGGAGCCGTCCAGGCGTACTCCCATCAGGACCAGGACGCAGGAGTGTGCCTGCCTGCCCGCGTCGAACCTTCGGGTGCACCCCGTCCGCCCGCACGTATACGTATGGGTCGCTGTGGGACACGTCGCGCTGTGTCGTCGAAGGTGTACATGCGGTGCGGGAAGGCGGTGGACCCGGGGCAGGCGGCGGGGGCGTGGCGGGTTGCGAACCGCCTGCACCCGCTGAGCGGGCCCGGTGGTCACGGGAGCCGAGAGTGCGCGGCCCTGGAGAGTCCTGACCCCGACTGGGCGGCTCGGCGGAAGCGCCCGGCACCTTCGCACGCGGTCAGTCGTCGAGCAGGTCCGTGTCGTACTGGTCGTGCTTGATCCGGAAGGCCTTCAGTTCCGCGCGGCTGCGCTGTGCGTACTCCGCGACCTTCTCGAAGTACTCCTCCCGGGGCGCGCCCGGGGTGAAGAGCAGCAGTAGCGACACCGGGTCGTCGCTGTCGTTCTGGAAGGCGTGGAGTCCGCCGACCGGTACGTGGAGGAAGTCGCCCTGGCCTGCGGTCATCCAGCGTTCGCCGTTGTAGAGGCGGACCTCGCCGGACAGGACGTAGAAGGACTCGGAGATCGTGCGGTGGAAGTGTTCGGCGGCGCCCATGGTCCTCGGGGGCATGTCGATCTTGTAGAGGCCGAACTCTCCGCCGGTGTCCTTCTGCGTGGCCACGTAGCTGACGACGCCGGTGTCGGGCTCCGGGGACGCGGGGCGGAACGCCGCGCTGACCTGGCCTCTCTCGCCGAAGTAGCGGGGGTCTGGGTAGGACATGGCGACTTCCCTGGGGGTAGGCGGGCTTCAGCGGTCCTTCCCTCTGATCATCCCTCCGCGGGGCCGCGTGAACCCCTCTGGCCCGCGCTCCTCGTCCAGCCACCGCGGGTGCAGCCGCCGGGCCCAGGTCCGTTCCACGTACCCCGTGCGCATGCCGAGGCGGGCCTGCGGGTCGCGGAAGGCCATCCGCATGTGGCCGAACAGGACGGCGGCGACGGCCCAGGCCAGGATGTCGTGCACGAAGATCGCGCTGGTGCGGGAGACGGAGGGGAGCACGCCCGTGAACCACATGAGCAGGCCGGTGGCCATCATGGTCAGGACGGCGCCGGCGATCCAGCCCGCGTAGATCTTCTGCCCCGCGTTGAACTTGCCGGCCGGCCGGGCCTCCGGTGAGGTCAGGCGCTTCCCGACCGCCCGCAGCCACTGCCGGTCGTAGCGGGCGAAGCGGTTCAGCCTGCGCAGGTCGGCGCGGAACGCGGACGAGGCCAGGCCGAGCAGGAAGGGCAGCGGCAGCAGGATCCCCGACCACTCGTGGACGGTGACGACCAGGTGGCGGCGGCCCACCAGCTGGGCCAGCGGGGCCAGGTAAAGGCATGCCGCGCTCGTCACGCAGAGCAGCATCAGCCAGCCGGTGGCCCGGTGGACCAGGCGTTCGGCGCGGGTGAACCGGGCGACGAGTCGGGCGCGTTCAGGCCGCGGCGGCGTCGCCGCGCTGGTCGGCTCCGTCGAGCCAGCCGTCGACGGCATAGCCGTACTCCTCCCAGTAGCCGGGTATCACCCGGTCGGTCACGGTGATCCCGGACAGCCACTTGGCCGATTTGTAGAAGTACATGGGGGCGACGTAGAGCCGGACGGGGCCGCCGTGCTCGTGGCTGATCGGCTTGCCCTGCATGGTCAGCGCCACCATGACGTCGGAGCGGCGGGCCTGGTCGAGGGTGAGGCTCTCGGTGTAGACGCCGTCGAAGCAGGTGAAGTGGACCGCGGCGCCGTCCGCGTGCACGCCGGCCGCGTCGAGGAGGTCCGCGAGCCGCACTCCGGTGAACGGGGTGTCGGCCACCCGCCAGCCGTCCGTGCACTGCACGTCGTGGACGATCCGGGTCTGCGGCAGGGCGCGCAGGTCGCCGAGGGTGTATGTCCTCGGGCGGTCGACGAGGCCGTTCACCCGCAGCCGGTAGTTCGTGGCGTCCTTGCGCGGCACGGATCCCACGACGCTGTAGTAGCGAAAGCCCCCGGGGTTGGGCAGGACTCCGGCGAGCCCGGTGGGGTCGACCTGGGAGGCGGCGCCGAGGAACTTCTCCCACCCGCGCTGCGCCCAGGGGGCGGCGGCGAGGCCGGCGGCTCCCGCGCCGAGCATGGCGAGCATTGTGCGTCGCGCCACCGGCGGGCCGTCGTCCTCCGCGGCCCGGTTCCGTCGTTCAGCCATGCCTCATGAAGCCTCTCCTCACCCATCACCTGCTGGAAGAGTGACGACCTTCGCATGGGTGTGCGTCACCTGTCAAGGTGGTGATGAGAGAAAGGGTGTCAGGGGCAGCGTTCGCCGAATTTCACGGCCTTGAACGAGACGGGCTGCCCGTGCAGCGCGGCGCCGGGCGCGGGGGTCTGCGAGCACACCTGCCAGTTGCTCTCCAGCAGGATGTAGCGCTTCTCGCCGGACGCGTCCTGCGCCGTGATGCTCGTCATGGAGGGCAGGGCCCGGCGCGCGAGGTTCAGGGAGGTGCCCGTCAGGTCCGGCATGGTGCTGCCGGCCGTCGGGGGCGCGGTCGCGTCGTTCCGGGGGCAGGTCTCGGCGAGCTTGACCGTGCCGAGGTCGACGGTGGTCCCCGTGGGCCGTCGGCCCGGGGCGGGGCTCTGGAAGCAGACCTTCCAGTCGCGGTCCCAGATCTGCTCGCGCCCCCGGCCCGCGGAGTCGTGCGAGTCCAGCCGGTGGAAGCCGAGCTTCTGGGCCCGGTCCTGGGCGGCCTGCAGCTCCATGCCGCGCAGGTCGGGCAGGTCGGCGACCGCGGCCGGGGTGGTGGTGCGGCTGCCGGAGGGGCGGTCGCTGGTGCCGTCGTCCGCCGGGACGCACGCGGCGAGGGCGGTCACGGCGGCGACGGCGAGGATCGCGGCGAGGGGGCGGGTGGCGCGGCGGCTCGGGCTCATGACGCATACGTACCCGGGCACACCGTGTGAATGCCGCAATCCCGACGGACGGGTGACGGGTGGTCAGGCCAGCGCGGCCCCGCAGCTGCCGCGGACCACCAGGCGGGTCGGCACCACCGAGGGGGCGGGACGCTCCGCCGGACCCGGGCCGAGCAGGTCGCGCAGGGCGGCGACGGCGGCTGCGCCGAGGGCGTTGCGGTCCTGTGCGACGGTCGTCAGTGCGGGGCTGACGAGGGTCGCGGCGTCAATGTCGTCGAAGCCGACCACGGCCAGGTCGCGGGGTACGGACCGGCCGGCCTCGGCGGCGGCGCGCAGGGCGCCGACGGCCATGAGGTCGCCCGCCGCGAACAGGGCGGTCGGGGGCTCGGGCAGCGCGAGCAGGCGGTGCACGGCGCGGCGGCCGCTCTCCAGGAAGAAGTCACCGGTGACCACGTACTCCTGGGGTGCGGGGAGCCCGAGACGGGCGCACGCGGAGCGGAAGCCGGCCAGCCGCCCGGCGGCGGGCGGGAGTTCGGGCGGTCCGGTGACGGTGGCGATCCTGCGGTGGCCGAGGGCGTGCAGATGGGCCACGGCCGTCCCGGCGCCCGCGGCGTTGTCGGAGGTGACGCTCGCCGTGCGCGGGCCGTCGAGGGTGACGTCGAGGCCGGCGCAGGGGGTCCCGGAGGCGGCGAGCACACGCAGGGCGCGGTCGTCGGCGGGGCGCCCCATGACGATGACGCCCTCCAGGCTGTGCCGGCGCACGGCCTGGACGTACACCCCGTCGGGGTCGCCGGGGCCCGCCGTCGTCAGCAGCATCAGGTGGTAGCCGGCGTCGGACAGGGCGGTGCGCACCGAGCTCAGCAGCCCTTGCAGGAAGGGGTGGTGCAGTCCCTGGGACTCGTGCCAGGTGTCCCACAGCAGGCCGATGGTGTCCGAGCGGCGGCGGACCAGGGTGCGGGCCGGTTCGTTGGGGGCGTAGCCGAGTTCGCCGGCGAGCCGGCGGATGCGTTCGCGGGTGGCCCGGCTGACGTCGGCCCGGTCGTTGAGCGCTCGGGAGACCGTCGCGGTGGACACTCCGCTGCGCCGGGCCAGTTCGCGCAGGGTGACGGCGGTGGCGCTCTGGGGCGGGGGGACGGGGGCGGGGTCTTCGGTGTTCCGCGGCGCGCTCACCGTCTTGACGATATGTCATGTCAGCGTCAGGCTCTAGGGGCGACAGCAGCCGGAAACGTTTACGGCCAGCGCCCCTACGGGGCCGGACAGGAACGGGATGCCTGCGATGCCTGCGAACGAACCGCGCACACGCCTCACTCGCTCACGACTGAGAAACCTCGTCGTCCTCGCGACGGCGGCCGCCTGCGCCGCTGCCGTCGCGTCCGTGCCCGCCCAAGCCGACGGCCCGCTCTACACGCGGGCCGGCGCCCCGGTGGACCTGCGCGTGAAGGACCTCCTCAAGCGCATGACGCTGGACGAGAAGATCGGCCAGATGGACCAGATCGCAGTCGCCCGGATCCAGGGCGACTGCGAATGGAGCGGCGGCGCGCTCAACGAGAGCTGCATGAAGACCGTCCTCGCCGACTACCCGGTCGGCTCGGTGATCTCCGGCGGCGGCATGGCCCCCGCGAAGAACACGCCGCAGGACTGGGCCACGATGGTCAACGCCGTGCAGAAGTACGCCATCACCAACTCACGGCTGCACATTCCGATCGTGTACGGCGTGGACGGGGTGCACGGCCACAACAACGTGCTCGGCGCCACGATCTTCCCGCACCAGATCGGCCTGGGCGCCACCTGGGACCCGGGCACGGTGCACGACTCCGCCGCCGCCACGGCCCGCGCCGTCGCCGCCACCGGCATCGACTGGAACTTCGCCCCCGTCGCCGACCTCGCCCGCGACCAGCGGTGGGGCCGCTACTACGAGACGTACGGCGAGGACCCGCTGCTCGCCGGCACCCTGGCCGCCGCCGCGGTCGACGGCGCCGAGCACGCCAAGGGCGCCAAGCGGGTGGCCGCCACCGTCAAGCACTTCGGCGGCTACTCCGAGCCGGCCAACGGCCACGACCGCGTGCCGGCCGACGTCTCGATCCGCTATCTCCAGGACACCCTGCTGCCCTCCTACAAGCAGGCCGTGCAGTCGGGCGCCAAGTCCGTCATGGTCAACTCCGGTGCGGTCAACGGCGTTCCGGCCACCGCGTCGACGTATCTGCTCACCAAGGTGCTGCGGCAGCAGTGGGGCTTCAAGGGCGTGACCGTCAGCGACTGGGAGGACGTCCGCGCCCTGCAGACCCGCTACAAGATCGCCGCCGACTACCCCGAGGCGATCGCGTTGGCCGTCAACGCGGGCCTCGACATGGCCATGGAGCCGTACTTCGCCAAGGAGTGGAGCCAGGGCCTGCGGACCGCCGTCGACCGCCGCCTGGTGTCGCAGCGCCGGATCGACGAGGCCGTGAGCCGCATCCTCAAGATGAAGTTCGAACTCGGCCTCTTCGAGCACCCGTACGTCGACGCCGCCAAGGCCGACGCCGCGGTGAACGGTGCCGACACGGGCCTGGCGCGCACCGCCGCCGCCGAGTCGCAGGTGCTGCTGCGCAACGAGGGCGGCGTGCTGCCGGTCAGCCCTTCCGCCAAGCGGATCGTCGTCGCCGGTTCCTACGCCGACGACATCAACGACCAGGCGGGCGGCTGGACCATCGGCTGGCAGGGCGTGCCCGACGGGGTGACGCTGCCCGGCACGACCATCCTCAAGGGCATCCGCGAGGCCGCGCCCGCCGGCACCGAGGTGGTGCAGGCCAAGACCGCCGACGACGCCGTCGCCCAGGCGAAGAACGCGGACCTCACGATCGTCGTGGTCGGCGAGAAGGCCGCCGCCGAGGGTGCCGCGGACAGCCCGCGCCCGGAACTGGCGGCCGATCAGCAGGCGCTGGTGAAGTCCCTGAAGGCGAGCGGCAAGCCGGTCGTCACCGTCGTCGTCGCCGGCCGCCCGCTGGTGCTGGGCGACGCCGAGGGCACGCAGGGCCTGCTGATGTCCTGGCTGCCGGGCACCGAGGGCGGCCACGCCGTCGCCGACGTGCTCTTCGGCAAGGTGAACCCGAGCGGCCGGATGCCGGTGTCCTGGCCGCGGAACATCGGCGACGAGCCGATGTACTACCAGCAGCTGCCGGGCACCAACGGCGGTCCGGAGTCGTCCTACGACCCGCTCTACGCCTTCGGCGCGGGCCTGTCGTACACCACGTACAGCTTCGACGCCCTCACCGCCGACACCAAGGGCGTCAAGGTGACGGTCTCCAACACCGGTGCGCGCGACGGTGACCTGGTGGTCCCGGTCTACGCGTCGCGGCCGGTCAGCGACGTGCTGGCGCCCGCGCGCAAGCTCGTGGCGTTCACGAAGGTCCACCTGAGGGCCGGCGAGCACCGGACCGTCCGGCTGGACTTCGCCAAGAGCGCGCTCGCGGTCACTCCCGGGGACATCGACGGCTCGGGAACGCCGCGCGTCGAGCGGGGCACGTACACCTTCACCGCGGGGGACAAGAGCGCCGACGTGGTGCTGCGTTAGGTGCGGCGCGCCGGGGACCGCGGGCCGCACCGCCCCCGTGGTCCCCGGCGTCCGGCGTGCCGGCGCGCATCAGCGCGTGTCGTCGTCGTAAGCGGTCCGCGCCTCGTCCACCTCGCCCATGTGCGCCTGCGACCAGTGCGCGAGCGACGCGAACAACGGGGCCAGGCTGCCGCCCAGTTCGCTGATCTCGTACTCGACGCGCGGCGGAACCTCGGGGTGGTACGTGCGGACCACCAGGCCGTCGCGCTCCAGCTGGCGCAGCCGCTGCGTCAGGACCTTCGGGGTGACCGCGCCGATGCGGCGCTGGAGTTCCACGAAACGCTGCCGGCCGTGGGCGTGCAGGGTCCACAGGACCGGGGTGGTCCAGCGGCTGAAGACCATGTCGACGACCGGGCTGATCGGGCAGGCCAGCGTGGGGTCGGTGGCCGGCGACGGGGCGCTGCGGGCGGACGGGCTGCTCATCGGGGCGCCTCCGTCGGGGCTCGGCTGATGTGCCGGAATGTGGATAGTCACTATCCTCTAGGTACCTACTATACCTGCGCTGTTAGCTTCGTCGGGTCGCAGTCAACGGGCCGGAACGGAGCCGAAGATGATCGCAGTGACAGGTGCCACGGGGAACGTCGGACAGCCGCTCGTGCGGGCGCTCGCCGCGGCGGGCGAGCAGGTGACGGCACTGTCCCGTCGGAGTCCCGCGCCGGACGGACTCCCCTCCGGAGTACGCCACAGGAAGGTCGACCTGACGGCCCCGGAGGAACTGAGCGCGGCGCTGGACGGCGCCGGGACGCTGTTCCTCCTGCCGGCCGGGGACCTCCTCGCCCCCGGCGGCCGCCCGTACGACCTCGTCGGCGCCGCCAAGGCCGCCGGAGTGCGCCGCGTCGTACTGCTCTCCTCGCAGGCCGCCGGCACCCGCCCGCAGGCGGTCTCGCACGAGCCGCTGCGCGCCTTCGAGGCCGCGGTGCGCGAGTCCGGCACCGACTGGACGGTCCTGCGGAGCGGCGGTTTCGCCTCCAACGCCTTCGCCTGGAGGGAGTCGGTGCGCACGGCGCGCACGGTGGCCGCGCCCTTCGCGGACGTCGCACTCCCCGTCGTCGACCCCGCCGACATCGCCGCGGCCGCGGCGGTCCTCCTGCGCGACGGGTCCCACGCGGGACGCACCTACGAGGTGACGGGACCGGTGCCCGTCTCGCCGCGCGAGCAGGCGGCGGCCATTGGCGAGGCACTGGGCACTGCGCTGCGCTTTGTCGAACTGAGCCGGGAGGAGGCCCGGTCGGGCCTGCTGCGCTTCATGCCGGAGGCCGTCGCGGACGGCACCTTGGACATCCTGGGCGAGCCGCTGCCCGAGGAGCGGCGCGTCAGCCCCGACACCGACGCACTGCTGGGCCGCCCCGCGACGCCGTTCGCGGCCTGGGCGGCGCGCAACGCCGCCGCCTTCCGCTGAGGCGGTGCGGGGGAGCAGGCCCCCGGCCTGCGGGGTGTTGGCGTCCGGCCATGGACGACAGCGTGTACGTGGGCAACGCGGGCCGGGACGCGGCCTTGGACCGCGGATGGCTCCTGGGCGACCTCAAGGAGGCCGGCGACCCCCGGCACACCACGGACGTGGAGATCACGTGCGGGGGGCACCCGAAGGGCGAGGAGCGCGCGACGCGGGGTGGACCACTCCTGGCACGCCGAGGAGGAGTCCGTCGTACGGACGGTGCGCCGGCCGTCCGTACCCGGTTACCGGGTACGGACGGCCTGATGCGACCGACCGGTGTCAGGACCGGGCGGTCAGCTGGAAGGACTGGGCGGCGGTGCCGTTGCAGGTGTACTGCTGCATGCGCGCGGCGTCGGCGGTGGACGCCGACGGCACGTCGAGGCACTTGCCGCTGTTGCGGTTGACGAAGTGGAAGGTGCCGCCGGTCTCCGCGACGGGCAGCCACTGCTGGTTGGCCCCGTTGGAGTACGACCAGAGCTGGATCTTGGCGGCGTCCGCGGTGGAGACGCCGGTGACGTCCCAGGACTTGGTCGCGTCGTTGCGGTTGTTGACGCGGTAGTAGCCGTCGCTGGTCGCCTGGAACTGCCAGTCCTGCGCGGTGGTGCCGTTGCAGGCGTACTGCTGGACGGCGGTGCCGTTGGCGGTGGCCGCGGCGGCGGCGTCGACGCACTTGCCGCTGTGCTTGGCGGCGACCGTCGCCCAGCCGCTGGGCAGGGTGCCGGTGGGCGGGTTCGGGTCGCCGGTGGAGCCGGTGCCGAGCCACTTGAGGCCGTCGAGGAGGAAGGTGTTCTGGGTGGCGCTCGCGAAGGTCGACGACAGGCCGGTGTTCGTGTCGTAGTTCATCGCGTTGTGGCCGAAGTTGGCGTACAGCATCCGGTACTTGTTGTTCGTCCACAGGATCGGGTAGTAGCCGCTGTACCAGGACTGGTTGGGGTCCGTGCCCAGCGGGAAGCTGACCGGGTCGACGGACGCCAGGATGTCGATGTCCGGGTTGTTGCGCAGGTCGTTGCTCCAGCTGTACCACTCGCTGACGGCGGAGGTGAACGTCGCGGGCAGGTGCACGGTCGAGGGGTGGGTGCGGTCCTCGACGCGCAGCACGGCGGTGGTGGGGCCCCAGGTGTTCGTGGCGAAGTTCCCGCTGCCCAGGAACTGGTTGTAGTACCAGGGCCAGCTGGACGCGCTGGTCGTGAACGCCGAGACGTGGAAGCCCAGCCAGCCGCCGCCACCCCGCATGTAGGACTCGAAGCCGGCGCGCTGGGCGGCGGTCTGCGGGGCGTCGTCGAGGAAGAGGACGACCTGGTACTGCTTCAGCGCGTTGCTGTCGGCCAGCAGGTTCCAGTTGTTGGTCGAGGTGTACGTGAAGCCGTTGGCGGCGGCCTGCTGCGGGAACCAGCGGTTGGCCTCGCCGACGAAGTTGATGTGGGCCGCGTCGTAGGTGCCGTTGTAGAAGGCGATCACCTTGAACGGGGTGGCGGCCGCGGCGCCGTGGCCGGTGACGGCGGGGGCGGCGGTGACGCCGAGGAGTACGGCGAGCAGCAGTAACAGGCGGCCGGCGGCGCGCCGGCCTGCGGCGGTGAGAGCGGTCATGGGGGGTCCTTCCCGTGTCGGCGTGCGTGGGTGGGGGCGCCGGTGAGGGTGAAGGGCGGTGCACGGCGTTGAACGGTGGCGCGGTGGGGGGATCCGTGGGGAGACCTTTGTCAACGTTGTGATTTAAGGAGTGAAAGAAGGTCCCCGTCAAGACTTTGGTACAGACCAGTCGGTGCGGTACCGGTCGTGGGCGCCGGAGCCGCGCGTGACGCCGTGCGGGGGTCTGTCTTCAAGTGTTGATCAGCGTGCGCCAACGGCGGGCGGGGCCGGGGGAGACCCGGATGCCCGGTGTTTGGGCTGCTCAAACACCGCGTGTGCGGGGGGAGTCGAGTCTTTACCACGGATCGGCGCGAGTTCGGAATCCGTAGCGCCACCTCTTGACGTGTCCCTTCCATGAGCCTAACTTCACGCCGTGAAGAAAGGTTGTCCAGACCTTTCAGCCGCTGTCGCAGCCGGACGTTGCCTGTCCGGTGAAGCCCGTGTCACTTCGTCGCACTCCGCACAGCACCTCACACTCCTGCATGCCGGCGCCCGATTCGGCATGCCCGCCCCCCCACGGCGCCGCGCCCCGCGCGGCACAGGAGCATCCATGAGAATCCTCGGAGCACCGTCTCCGGACGCCCCCGGCCGCAGCCGGATCCGGCGCCGCGTCATACCGTTCGCCCTCGGCGCGCTGGTCGCCTCGGGCCTGTCCGCCGTCGTGCTCGCCCCCCAGGCCCAGGCCGCCGTCCCCACCGGCTGGGTGACGGTCGCCGCCAAGCACAGCGGCAAGTGCGTCGACGCCGCCGCCGCGGCCACCGCCAACGGCACCGCCGTCCAGCAGTACGCCTGCAACGGCACCACCGCGCAGCAGTGGCAGTTCCAGGCCACGAGCGACGGATACGTGCGGGTCAACAACCGCAACGACGCGACCAAGTCGTGGGACGTCACCGACGTCTCCACCGCCGACGCCGCCCCGATCCAGCTCTGGTCGTACTCGTCCGGCGCCAACCAGCAGTGGCTGCCGGTGGAGGAGGCCGGCGGCACCTTCCACTTCGTCAACCGCAACAGCGGCAAGTGCCTCGACGTGCCGTCGGCGTCCACCGCGGACGCCGTGCGCATGCAGCAGTACACCTGCAACGGCACGGCGGCCCAGTCGTTCAGCCTCGGGTCCACCGACGGCCCGACGAACCCGCCGGGCACTCCCGACTTCGGCCCCAACGTCTCCGTCTTCGACCCGTCGATGTCCTCGGCGTCCATCCAGAGCAGGCTCAGTCAGGTCTTCGGCCAGCAGGAGTCCAACCAGTTCGGCTCGCAGCGCTACGCCCTGCTGTTCAAGCCGGGCAGCTACAACGTCGATGCCAACGTAGGGTTCTACACCCAGGTCGCCGGCCTCGGCCTGTCCCCCGACGCCGTCACCATCAACGGCGCGGTCCACGCCGAGGCCGACTGGTTCCAGGGCAACGCCACCCAGAACTTCTGGCGTTCGGCCGAGAACCTCTCCGTCAACCCGTCGAGCGGCACCGACCGCTGGGCGGTCTCGCAGGCGGCCCCGTACCGGCGCATGCACGTCCGCGGCAACCTGCAGCTGGACGACGGCGGCTGGTCCAGCGGCGGTCTGATCGCCGACTCCAAGATCGACGGACAGGTGCGCTCCGGCTCGCAGCAGCAGTGGCTGTCGCGCAACAGCCAGTGGGGCAGTTGGACGGGCTCCAACTGGAACATGGTCTTCGTCGGCGATGTGGGCGCCCCGGCGAACACCTTCCCGAGCCCGCCTTACACCACGGTCGCGCAGTCCCCGGTGACGCGTGAGAAGCCGTTCCTGTACGTGGACTCGGCCGGCGCGTACCAGGTCTTCGTGCCGGCGCTGCGCACCAACAGCCAGGGCACGAGCTGGGCGGGCGGCAACCCGGCGGGCAGCTCGCTGCCGATCGACCAGTTCTTCATCGTCAAGCCCGGTGCCACCGCGACGGACATCAACGGCGCGCTCGCCCAGGGCAAGAACCTGCTGTTCACGCCCGGCGTCTACCACCTCAACCAGACGCTCAACATCAACCGGGCCGACACCGTGGTGCTGGGCCTGGGCCTGGCGACCATCGTCCCGGACAACGGCATCACGGCGGTCAACGTGGCCGACGTGGACGGCGTGAAGATCGCCGGTCTGCTGATCGACGCCGGCACGACCAACTCCCAGACGCTGATGCAGGTCGGCCCGGCCGGCTCCGCCGCGCGGCACACCGCCGACCCGACCTCGCTGCACGACGTGTTCTTCCGCATCGGCGGCGCGGGCGTCGGCAAGGCCACGCAGAGCCTGGTGGTCAACAGCTCCGACGTCATCGGCGACCACATGTGGCTGTGGCGCGCCGACCACGGCAGCGGTGTCGGCTGGACCAGCAACACCGCCACCAACGGCCTGATCGTCAACGGCACCAATGTGACGATGTACGGCCTGTTCGTGGAGCACTACCAGCAGCACCAGGTGATCTGGAACGGCAACGGCGGCCGCACGTACTTCTTCCAGAACGAGATGCCGTACGACCCGCCCAACCAGGCCTCCTGGATGAACGGTTCGGTGCGCGGCTACGACGCCTACAAGGTCAGCCCCTCCGTCACCAGCCACGAGGCCTGGGGCCTGGGCAGCTACTGCTACTTCAACGTCAACCCGTCCGTGGTCGCCGACCGCGCCTTCGAGGCGCCGGCCGTGAGCGGGGTCCGCTTCCACGACATGGTGACCGTCTCGCTCGGCGGCACCGGCACCATCAGCCACGTGATCAACAACACCGGAGGACCGTCCAACTCCGGCTCCAACGTGGCCAACCTGGTCTCGGGTCCCTAGCCAGGCGGGACCCGGCCGAGGCGGGGCCGCCGCTCGCACGGCGGCGGCGGCCCCGCTCCCCGGCGCGCCCGCGTCCACCGGCGGTGCCCTGACGGCCCGTGGAATCCCACGGGCGCAGGGGGTTGACGCGGAGCTGGTCTAGTCCATACCGTCATCGGCCATCAGCTGTTCATGTAGTGGGGTGTTGTTCACCTACATGAACAGCTGTCAAGCCCCCCACGCCGTCCCCGCGGCGCACCACCCCCCCACAGCGCGCACCCCACCCCGCGCCCACGACAGGAGTCGTCCTGTGCTGAAGACCGCCGTCAGAGCCCTCGCAGCCGCCCCCGCCGTCCTGGCCATGGCCGCCACCGCCGTCGTCGCCACCGGCGGCTCGGCGAGCGCCGCCGCCAACCCCGGCCCCGGCTTCCCCGCCCAGTACGCCGCGCCGTACGTCGAGACCTGGAACTCGCCCTCGGCGATGGCCAATGCCCGCAACGCCACCGGCCTGAAGTACTTCACGCTGGCCTTCGTCATCGACGGCGGTGGCTGCAACGCCATGTTCAACGGCGACACACCGGTCACCGACGCCGGCTGGACCTCGGCGATCAACTCCCTGCGGTCCGCGGGCGGCGACGTCATCGCCTCCTTCGGCGGCGCCTCCGGCACCGAGATCGGCGTCTCCTGTACGAGCGTCGCCTCGCTGAAGGCCCAGTACAAGAAGGTCGTCGACGCCCTCAACCTCACCCGCATCGACCTCGACGTCGAGGGCGGCCAGCTCGACAACACCGCCGCCAACGACCGCCGCAACAAGGCGCTGGCCCAGCTCCAGCAGGAGTACGCCGCCGCCGGCCGCAAGCTCGACGTGCAGTACACCCTCCCGGTCAACCCGACCGGCCTGGAGTCCAACTCGATCAGCCTGCTGAACAACGCCAAGAGCAACGGGCTGAACGTCAACCTCGTCAACATCATGACGATGGACTACGGACCGGCCATGGACATGGGCAAGGCCGCCACCGACGCCGCCACCGCGCTGCGCAGCCAGCTCGGCGCGATCTGGACCACCAAGACCGACGCGCAGCTGTGGGCGATGGAGGGCAACACCCCGATGATCGGGGTCAACGACACCACCGCCGAGACCTTCACCACCGGCAACGCCACCACGCTCGCCAACTTCGCCAAGTCCAAGGGCATCCAGGAGCTCGCCTTCTGGGCGGTCGGCCGCGACAAGGCCTGCGCCACCAACGGCCAGCTCTCGGACTCCTGCAGCGGCACCCCGCAGAGCGCCTGGCAGTTCTCCAGCATCTTCAACACCGTCACCGGAGGCGGCACCACCCCGCCGCCCACCGGCTCCACCGGCCAGATCACCGGCCTCGGCGGCAAGTGCGTCGACGTCGCCGCCGCGAGCAGCGCCAACGGCACCGCCGTCCAGATGTACGACTGCAACGGCACCACCGCCCAGCAGTGGACCGTGGGCACCGACGGCAGCATCCGCGCCCTCGGCAAGTGCATGGACCTCACCGCGGCCGGCACCGCCAACGGCACCAAGGTGCAGCTGTACGACTGCAACGGCACCGGCGCCCAGGTCTGGCAGCGCGGCACCGGCGACACCCTGGTGAACCCCGCCTCCGGCAAGTGCCTCGACGTCACGGACAAGTCGACGGCCAACGCGGCCCGGCTGCAGATCTGGACCTGCGCCGGCGGCACCAACCAGCAGTTCCACCTCCCGGCCTGACAGGGGGACAGGCGCGCGGCCGCCCGGTGCACCGTGTGTGCGCCGGGCGGTGGCGTGTGAGGATCATGACGTGACCGACGACAAGCCCGGCGTCCCCGGCGAAACCGGCCAGGACGCCCCCGTGACCGCCGACTCCCTGCGCGAACGCATGCGTTCCGCCCCCGTGCTGGCCGGCCCGCTCCCCGGCTTCGACCCGGCCGCCGCCGGGCCCGCGCCCGGACCGGTGTTCGCCCGCTGGCTGGCCCGCGCCCTGGACGACGGGGTGCCGGAGCCGCATGTCATGACCCTCGCCACGGCAGGTGCCGACGGCCGCCCCTCGGCCCGGGTGCTCCTGCTGCGCGGCGTCGACATCGAGCGCTGCGCCTTCGACTTCGCCTCCGAGGCGGCCAGCCGGAAGGGACGCGACCTGGCGGAGCACCCGTATGCCGCGCTCACCTGGTACTGGCCCCAACACGGCCGGCAGATCAGGGCGGCCGGGCCGGTGGAGATCCTGGACCGGGACACCGCGCGCCGGGACTTCCTCGGCCGCCGCGAGCCCTCCAGGGCCGCCGGGTTCACCGGCGTGATGAGCGCGCCGCTGGACGGCCCGGCCGCCTACCAGCAAGCCCGGCGGCGTGCCACCGCGCACATCGCCGCCGCCCCGGAGGACGTCCCCGAGGGGCACACCGTCTACCGGCTCGCCGCCGACGAGGCCGAGTTCTGGCAGGCCGGACCCGCGGGGCAGCACATCCGGCTGCGCTACGCACGCGATCCTGCGGCGCCCGGCGGCTGGACGCGGGGCCTGCTCTGGCCCTGAGGCACACCGCCCCTGAGACGCCGGCCGCCGCCGTCATCCCTCAGGAGGACCGGTCGCCCGCGTGTGCCCACCCGCAGGAGTAGCGACGAATGGCTCCGCGCGCCGATGCCGCGCGACCGCAGAACTGATGGGGTGGGAACCGTGCACAGGGACGACTTGCGGCTCACGGTGGAGCTGCGCTCGGTGACCGCCGGGGCGCGGCGCCGCGCGGTGCGCGACGGCGACGACCGCGTCGACACCGCGCACCTGCTGCACTCCCTGCTGGAGAACGACCCGCGTGCCCGCGAGGCGGTCGACGGCGGGGCGGGCGGCGCGCAGACGGCCCGCGTGCTGGGCTACCTCGTGCAGCGCAGCATCGGCTACGGCATGCGGTGGCGCGACGCCGTCGAGGACTCCGGGGCCCTGTCCGTGCTCACCCCCCTCGGCGCGCCCGGCTGGAGCCCGGCGGCCGGCACGGCGATCGGCGCCGCGGTCGCCCGTGCCCATGAACGGGGTGCGGCGCAGGCCGACGGCGGCGACCTGCTGGCGGCGCTGCTGGCCGACCCCGCCTGCCGGGCCGTGGAGGTGCTGCGCGCCGCCGGAGTGGACCCCGAACGGCTGCCGGCGCGTCCACCGGCCCCACGCGCCGGTGACGACAGCCGCTACTGGGGTGACGGTCCTGTCGCGAGCTGACATCATGGCCCGATGCATGTGTCTCAGGGGAGGAACACCGGGCTCGGACTCGCGCTCGTCTCGGCGTTCGCGTTCGGTGGTTCGGGGGTCGCGGCCAAGCCGCTGATCGAGGCGGGGCTGGACCCGCTGCACGTGGTCTGGCTGCGCGTGGCCGGCGCCGCGCTCCTCATGCTGCCCGTCGTCCTGCGCCACCGCACCCTCCTGCTGCGCCGCCCCGCGGTGCTGGCCGGCTTCGGGCTGCTCGGCGTCGCCGGTGTGCAGGCCTTCTACTTCGCGGCCATATCGCGCATCCCCGTCGGCGTCGCGATCCTCGTGGAGTTCCTGGGCCCCGCGCTGCTGCTCGGCTGGGTGCGCTTCGTGCAGCGCAAGGCGGTCAGCAGGGCCGCGGCCGTCGGCGTGGTGCTCGCCGTCGGCGGCATGGCCGCCGTGGTCGAGGTGTGGTCGGGGCTGGCCTTCGACCCGCTGGGCCTCGTGCTCGCCTTCGGGGCCGCCTGCTGCCAGGTCAGCTACTTCGTCCTGGCCGACCACGGCAGCGACGGCGAGGACGCGCCCGACCCCGTCGCCGTCATCGCGTACGGACTGCTCATCGGCGCCCTCGTACTGACCGTCACCTCCCGCCCCTGGCGGATGGACTGGACCGTGCTCACCCACCGCGCCGACATGGGCGAGGTGTCCGTGCCCGCGCTGCTGCTCGTCGGCTGGATCGTGCTGGTGGCCACCGTTGTCGCCTACCTCACCGGCGTGCTCGCCGTACGGCGGCTGTCGCCGCAGGTCGCCGGTGTCGTCGCCTGCCTGGAGGCGGTCGTCGGCACGGTCCTCGCCTGGATCCTGCTCGACGAGCACCTCGGCGCCCCGCAGGTCCTCGGCGGCGTCCTCGTCCTCGCGGGCGCCTTCGTCGCGCAGACCGCGAAGAAGCGGGGGACGACGACCGTGGTCGCCGCCGCGGTCCCGGCGGCCGACGCGGACGCCGCCGCCACCGAACCCCAGGACAAGGCGCGGCTCGTATAGGGTCGGTGCCGTGCGACACACCGTTCTCCCCCCGCCGCCCGCCGCTTAAGGCGGACGGCGCACCCACGGAAGACCCGGCCCGGGCACGTCCCCGGGCAGGTGGCCGCTGCCCGCACACGGGAGCACACGACCACCTCATTCCTTACGCGGGAGCACCCTCGTGTCCATGTCCCCTGCCCTGCCGGTCCGGCGGGGCCTGCTCTACGTCACCCTCGCCGCCACCGCGTGGGGCACCGCGGGCGCCGCCGCCTCCGTGCTGTACGACCGCACCGGGCTCGGCCCCTTCGCCCTCACCTTCTGGCGCTCCGTCGGCGGCTGCGCGCTGCTGCTCGCAGCCCGCGCCGTCCTGGGCGCGACCCGGCCGCGCCGCCCCGGCGCGCGCACGCTGCTCATCGGTCTCGGGCTGACGGCCTTTCAGACCGCGTACTTCATGGCCGTCGCCACCACCGGCCTCGCCGTCGCCACCGTCGTCACCCTCGGATCCGGGCCTGTGCTCATCGCCCTCGGCGAGCGGCTGTGGACCGGCGAACGCATCGGCCGCGGCGGCGCCTGGGGCGTCACCGCGGCCCTGGCCGGACTCGCCGTCATCGTTCTGGGCGGAGGCGGCGACACGACCGTGCGCCCGGGCGGCGTCGCCCTCGCGCTGGCCTCCGGGGCGGGCTACGCCGCCGTCACCCTGCTGACCCGGCACGCCGCCCGCCGCGGGCAGGCCGAGGACCCCGCGTCGGCATCGCTGTGGTCCTTCGCGGTCTGCGCGGCGGTGGTGCTTCCGCTCGCCGCGGCCGAGGGACCGCTGCCGCGCCACGACACCCTGACCGTCGCGCTGCCGCTGCTGCTGTATGTCGCCGCGGTGCCCACCGCGCTCGCGTACGGGCTGTACTTCGCGGGCGCGGCGGTCCTGCTGCCGGCCACGGTCTCGGTGATCGCCCTCATCGAGCCCGTCTCGGCCACGGCGGTCGCGATCGGGGTCCTCGGCGAGCGGCCGGCGCCCGCGACCGTGCTGGGCACGGCGATCCTGCTGGCCGCGGTGGCCGGCATGGGAGCGGCCGAGACCCGGCGGCCGTCGGCGGCGACCGCGGTGGAGTGAGTCCCTGCGCGCCGGTGCGACCGCTCGGCACTGCAGCCCTCGTCTCCTGCGGGGCCGTGAACCCGCCGGACGCGCCCGGCCGGTCCACGGCCTGCTCCCGGCACCAGGCCGGGACCAGGAGGGCGAGGCCGCCGATCGGCTGTCGGCCAACGGGATCTCAAGGGGCCACGCGCCGGGCGCCGGACACGGCGGAGCGGGGTGTCGCGCGCCGGGTCTCCGGGTGCGGCTGCGCAGCGCGACGTGCAGGCTGGAGGACGGGCAGTGAGCGGCTGCCCCTGAGCGAGCGACGAACCCGAGGAGCACGGATGCCCCGCACCGTCGATGCCGTCGTCGTCGGTTCCGGTGTGAACGGCCTCGTCGCCGCCACCGAACTGGCCAAGGAGGGCTGGTCGGTGGCCCTGGTGGAAGGGGGCGAGCGGCTGGGCGGCTTCCTCGCCACCGAGGAGCGGACCGTGCCCGGCTTCCTGCACGACACTTACGCCTCGTGGCAGCCGCTCTTCGTGTCCGGAGCGGCCTACGCCGCCCTCGGGGAGGATCTGCACCGGCACGGTCTGGAGTTCCGCAACACCGACGGCTTCGTCACCGGCACCGTCGCCGACGACGGCCGCACCGTCCTCGCCCACCGCGACGCCGTGGTGACGGCGGAGGCGTTCGCCCGCGCCGAGGACCGCGCCGCCTACCTCGCCATGCTGCGCAGGTTCCTCGACAACGCCGACGCCATCGGCGGCATGCTCGGCGGAGAACCCCGCTCGCCGGGGATGCTGAAGAACATCGCGAAGATGCTGCGCCGGGAACGGTTCACCGGCACCGAGGCGTGGCTGCGCGCCGCGCTCACCAGCGGCCGTTCGTACTGCCGCAGCACGTTCCGCGGCGACGAGGCCGATCTTCTGTGGACGCCGTGGCTGCTGCACACGGGCCTGTGCCCGGACCACGCCGGCGGCGGCCTTCTCCTGCCCGTGGTGGCGTCCTCGCTGCACGGCTTCGGCCTGCCGCTGGTGGCGGGCGGTGTCCGCAACCTCGTCCGCGCCTTCGAGACGCTGCTCGCCGAGATGGGCGTGGACGTCCGCACCGGGCAGCCGGTGCGGCGGCTGGTCGTCACCGGCGGCCGGGTCACCGGGGTGGTCAGCGGTGACGAGACCATCCACGCGCGGCGCGCCGTGCTCGCCTCGGTGACCCCGACCGCGCTGTACGGGGAACTGCTGCCGCAGGACGTCCCGCTGCCGCCCGCGGTCCGCGGCCAGGCGCGGCGCTTCCGCTACGGCCGCGCCGCGATGCAGATCCACGTCGCACTCTCCGCCCCGCCCGGCTGGCGGGACGACCGCCTGGCCGGGCTGCCGGTGCTGCACCTGAGCGACGGGTCCGCGAGCACGGGGATCGCGTGCGCGGAGGCCGAGGCCGGCCTGCTGCCGCGCAGGCCCACGGTGGTCGTCGGCCAGCAGTACGTGCTCGACCCGCCGCGGGTGCCGCAGGGGGCCGCCGCCCTGTGGATCCAGCTCCAGGAAGTGCCCTACGCGCCGTCCGGCGACGCGGCCGGTGAACTGGATGTCACCGGCGGCTGGACGAAGTCCCTGACCGAGGGCTACGTCGACCGGGTGCTGGAGCGCATCGCCCGGCACGCCCCCGACCTGCCGGGCAAGGTGGTCGCCTGGGACGCCGTCACCCCCCGCGACCTGGCCGCCTACAACCCCAACGCGGTGGCCGGCGACCCGTACGGGGGCTCGGCGGAACTCGACCAGAGCCTGCTGTGGCGCCCGCTGCCCAGTGCGCCCCGGCACGCCACGCCCGTACCCGGGCTGTGGCACATCGGCTCCTCCACCCACCCCGGACCCGGCCTCGGCGGCGGTTCGGGGCACCTCGCGGCCCAGCAGCTCGTCCGCAGCGCACGTCGGCGCGTCCGCCGTTGACCCGCCGGGACGCGGCGGGCCGACGACGGACGCTCATCGTTCCTGACGGTATGTCAGACGCGGTCGGCCGCGATCAGCAGGTACTGGAAGCTGCCGTTCTTGTAGGCCGTCACGAACGCGTCCTCGATGCCCGTGACCAAGTGGTCCGCCTCACTGCGCAGTTCCCAGTACGGGAGGGTGGCGGGGGTCAGGTCCTCGACGTGGACCGGGACCAGGCGGTTGCGGGCCATGGCCCGGAAGTACTCCGAGCGGGGGTGGATGTCGCAGATGTAGTGGGCGTTGATGAGGGAGACCTCGCGCGAGGCGCGCCCGTAGGTGTCGTTGTAGCAGCCGGTGATCACCACGTAGCGTCCGCCGCGGCGCAGCAGCCGGGCGTGCTCGGCGAAGAGCAGGTCCAGCTCGACGTACATGGTGGACTCGTTGTTCCACGACGCCGCGTACCCGCCGGTGGCCAGACCGGTGTCGAGCATGTTGCGATGGTGGTAGCGCACCTTGGCGTCGATGCCGCGCTGCCGGGCCTGGTCGTTGGCGAAGTCGGCCTGCTTGGCCGAGATGGTCACGCCGTCGGTGTGGCACCCGTACCGCTGGTGCGCGACCACGCTGCCGCCGCCCCGCCCGCATCCGGCGTCGAAGACCCGGTCGTCCGGTGACAGCGGTCCGAGGTGGGAGGCGAGGAGTTCCGCCTGCGCCTGTTCCAGCCGGTGCAGTTCACGGGTGATCAGCTCGCGGCGCAGGCCCGGGTCCGGCTCGTCCAGCACCGAACGGTCGGCGTCGCCGATGCCGTAGTGGTGGTGGTACAGGTCGTCGAGCTTGCCGAGTTCGAGATTGACCGGGTTCTCCTCGGCGTTCCAGTAGTCCGCGACGCGGCTCTGGTACGTGGACTGCGTCGGGAGCGAGACGGACGTGGTGCCGGGGTGCACAGTGGTCAACGGTGACTCCTTGCTTGGGACATCCGGTGGTCAGGCAGTGGTCGGACAGCGGTCGGCGCCGGATGGCCGGCGCCGAGCGGGGGCCTACCAGTAGTGCGGCAGGTGGTAGCGGTGGGTGTTGGTGGCGTGCCACTCGTGGTTGCCGGACACCCAGTCGGCCAGACCCTGGGAGTAGCGCTCGATCAGCGGCGAGGCGGCGGACACCGCCGCGGACTCCGTCTCGAACGCCTCCATGACCTGGTTGTGGATCTCGACGCTGCGGAGATAGGCGGCCTTCAGCCCGCACTTCTCGTTGGCGGCGACCACTTGGGGCAGATTGAGGTGGTCGGGATCGCTGGCCAGTTCCTTGGTGAAGGAGTACAGGTCGTTGACGATCGTCGTGGCGTTGCAGGCCAGCGCGGTGATCCGCTGGACCTCCGGCCGGGCGTAGAGCGGCTCGGGCAGTTCGTAGCCGTCCACGGCGTCGACGATCGACAGGCAGGGCCGGAAGTTGTTGAACTGCCGCATCACCAGGTACTCCCAGACCTCGGGCATGTGCCGTGTCTGCGCCCAGGAGGCCTCGGCGAGATAGCCGAGGTGCAGCCGGGCGACATCGTGCACGAACCTGTTCGTCTGGCTCGGGGTGGCGAGGGCCGCGTAGTCCCGCAGCGCGCAGTGGTAGGCGCGCAGCGGGTCGCCGGCCTCGACGGCGCTGCGCCACTGCGCCTCGTGCTCCGGGGTGCTGTGCAGGGGGTCGAGGGCGGACTGCGCCACGACCAGCCTGCCGCCCAGATGGCGCCGGGAGGCCCCCTTGCCCTCGTCCTCCTCGCAGTAGCAGCTGTCGACGATGTTCTCGGCGAGCAGCAGTTTGCCCGCGGCGGTGAGCCGTTCCAGGTCGGCCGCCGCGGGGTGCTGCAAGGTCACGGCGCGGCCGCACTGGAACTGCGCGAAGTCCCCGCTCCATTCGGGAGGGAAGAGGTCCAGTTCGCGGGCCCAGGTCTCCACCCGCCGGTCGACCTCCGCCGACTTCTCCGGGTCGGCCGGGACGGCGGGACGGTGTCTCAGCCCGGGAATCGCGCCGTGTCGGCGGGCGGCCGTGGCCGGCGCGGGGTGGGGCGGGCCCGGCATGGTGAAGCCGGCGGCGGTGTTCGCGGACGTGCTCATCGATGTGTGCTCCACCGGGTCGTCAGGTCGGGTCAGTCCGCGGTCCGGCCGAGCTGGACGTTCTCCAGGATCCCGGCCGCGTCGGGGACGAGGATGGCCATCGAGTAGTAGGCGGTGAGCAGGTACTTGGCGACGGCGGCCTCGTCGATGCCCATGAACCGCACGTTCAGCCCCGGCTGGTACTCCTCGGGGATGCCGGTCTGGTACAGGCCGACCACCCCCTGGTCCGCCTCGCCGGTGCGCAGCGCGATGATGCTGCTGGTCTGGTCGTCGGAGACGGGGATCTTGCCGCAGGGGAAGATCGGGACACCGCGCCAGGCCGGGACCTCGTGCCCGTTCACCTCGGCCGTGCCCGGCGTGAGGCCGCGCCGGTTGCACTGCCGGAAGAACGCGGTGATCGCCTTCGGATGGGCGAGGAACAGCCGTGTCTTGCGGCGCATCGACAGCAGTTCGTCCATGTCGTCGGGGGTCGGCGGCCCGGTGAAGGTGCTGATGCGCTGACCGTGGTCGACATTGCTCAGCAGGCCGAACTCCCGGTTGTTGACCAGCTCCCACTCCTGCCGCTCGCGGATCTCCTCCACCGTGAGCCGGATCTGCTGCCGGGTCTGGTCCATGGGGCCGTTGTAGAGATCGGCGACCCGGGTGTGCACGCGCAGCACGCTCTGGGTGAGGGAGAGTTCGTACTCGCGCGGCCGCAGTTCGTAGTCGACGAAGCCGCCCGGCAGCGCGGGCTCACCGTTGTGGCCGGCCCGCACCGGCATGTCCGCCTCGCCCTTGCGGTTCGCCGGCAGCTTCTGCCGCTCCGAGTACGCCGTCAGATGGGCGGCCAGCGACGGCACGCGGCCCGCGAACTCCCTGACCGCGGGCGAGGGCAGGGCGAGCACCACCCCAGCCGTCTCCGCCCGCACGGAGTGCGACCACAGCGGGTCGGGGCGGGTGAGGGACTCGTCGCCCATCGGGGTGCCGTCGGTGACGACGCCGAGCGCCGCCTCGTCCCCGTACCGGCCGGCGGCGAAGCGCGTGAAGCGGCCGCGGACGACGAGGTACACCTCCGTGACGGGCTGCCCCGCCTCGGCGAGCACCTGTCCGGGAGCGACCTCCCGGGGCGTGAAGCGGCCCGCGAGCTCCTGGAGCACGTCGAGGTCGGGGTAGCCGCGCAGCGCGGGCAGTTCGGTCAGGGTCCTGGGGATCACCCTGATGTCGTCCGCGCCGTTGTGCTCGAAGTCCACCCGGCCGCGCCCGGTGCGCAGTTGCAGTCGCCGGTTGACCCGGTAGGTGCCGCTCCTGACATCCACCCACGGCAGCATCCGCACCAGCCACCGCGAGGAGATGCCCTCCATCTGGGGCTCGGACTTGGTGGTGTCCGCCAGCTGACGCGCGGCACGGGTGCCGAGGCTGGTGGGCAGGCGGTCCGCGGGCGGGTCGAGTACGGATCCGTCACTGCCGGGACCGGCGGCGCTGTCGGGTACGGGCACGAGGCCTCCAGAGGAGTCAGCGGTGTGCGAACGGAAAGGCGGGACACCCACGTCACCACTGACGCCGGGCGGCACCTGCGGCCACACCAGCCAACAGCACCTCAGGACGTACGAGAAGTGCCTGAAGGGGTCGCTTTCATGCGCAAAGGGTGCAAACCTCTTGATCGAGGATCATGGAGGGAGCGCGGACGGAAGCACGCCGCCCGCGTGATCCCGTCCGCCGGTTTGGACCGGTGAACCCCGAAAGCGCCTACGCCGCGGCCGGGTCGGCGAGCGCCGCCGGGCCGGCGGGCGCGGCCGCGGGGCGCGCGGGCAGCCGCCGTACGGCGGGCACGCACAGCAGCGCGAGCGAGGCGGGAACCGCGATGACCGTCATCGCGAACAGCGTGGGCCGCACGCCGAGGGACGCCGACACCGGCCCGGCGACTGCCAGACCGAGCGGCATGAGCCCCGACGACAGCAAAAAGTCGTACGAACTCACCCGGGACAGCACCGCTTCGGGCACATGCGTCTGGAGCGCGGTCTCCCACAGGGTGAAGAAGACGGAGACGGCGACGCCGGTCACCGCTTCGAGCACCGCGATCAGGACCAGCGATCCGCCGGAACCGATGATCACGGCCTGGCAGGACGCCACGGCGAGCGCCGCCGCGGCCAGGGCCATGGGGCGCGCGACGTCGAGCCGGTAGGCGCACACGTCCCCGGCGATCGCACCGGCACCGAAGGCCGCGACGACGACCGACCAGCTCGCCACGCCGCCCCACTCGCGGGCGGCCAGCACCGGCCCCAGCACGAACACCGAGGGCAGCACGACGACGTGGTACACCCCGATGGCCACCATCCCCGACCACACCCACGCGGTGCCGCGCACATGCGCCCAGCCGGCCCGCAGTTCCGCCAGGAAACTGCCGCCCGCGGGTGCCGCCGCCGCTTCCGGGGCCGTCTCGCGAGGTCTCAGCCGGGCCAGGAAGGCGGCGCTGAGCGCGAAGGTCAACGCGTCCACGGCCAGGGCGCCCCCGGGGCCGGCCAGGGCGATCAGGCCCCCGGCCAGCGCGGGGCCGAGGACGAGCCCGGACGACTGGACGAAGCCGCGCAGCGCGTTCGCCTCCCGCAGCCGGCCGGCCCCGACGACCAGAGGCAGCAGTCCGGTCGAGGCGGGCATGAAGAACGCGTCCGCCGTGCCGAACACGACCATCAGCAGGGCGAGATGCGTCACCTCGGCGGCTCCGGTGAGCAGGAGCACGGCGATGGCCCCCTGGACGGCGCACCGCACCACATCCGAGACCAACATGATCCGGTGCCGCCGGAACCGGTCCGCCCACACCCCGCCCACCAGCGTGAACAGCAGCGTCGGCAGCAGCCCGGCGGCCGCCACGAGCCCGACGTCGGAGGCGGAACCGCCCACCGACAGTACGGCGAACGGCACGGCCACGAAGGACACGCGGTCGCCCAGCACCGACAGGGACTGCCCGGCGAAGAGGCGGGCGAACTGCGGTTCGTCACGCAGTACGGCGGGGAGCAGGGATTTCACGGGGGACCGACCTGGGACATCGGGGACACGGGGGCGACGGCCGATAGTAGGCGGGCCGGGCCGCGCGAGTCGCCTGAATATCCGGGGCTCCGGTCAGCCGCGGCCGGCAACGGAGTCGAGCACGCCCACGGCCGCGACGACGTGGGCCGAGCCGCCGCCCCGCCGCCCTCCCGCGCACCACCAGGACAGATGCCCGTCGGCATCCCGCGGATGCATCCCCAGGCCGTGCGCCGCGCACACGGGCCACGCCCGCGACAGACATTCGGTGACGGTCTCCTGCGCGGCGTCGGCGACGGCCGCCAGCGCGGCTTCCGGGTCGTCCGCCGTGCCCGGGAGCAGGTAATTGCCGTGCCACTCGCCGTCGGCCATGGCGACGTAGAAGTACTCCGTGTCGTGGTCCGGGTGGGCCGGCAGCCTCAGCGGGCCCTGTTGGGGGAGGGTCGCCGCAGGTCCCGGTTGAGCAGGGCGAGAGCCCGGTTCCACCACGGGTGCTCGCGCGGCGGGACCTGACGGGGCTCAGGGCGGTCGAGGAACTGGGGCATGGGCCTCATCCTGCATCACGCGGGTGCCCGGCCGCACAGCCGTTGTGGCCCGAGCGTGCGGCCCGCCTCGCGCGACCGGGCAGCTCAGTCCCCGTTCGCCGCGAGGCGCCGGAGTTGCTGGGCGCGGGCGGCGGCGTCGCCGGGACCGCCGCGGGCGGCCAGCAGGTCGCTCACGTGCCGGCGCGTCTCCGGCGGCCTGTTGCCGCCGAACTTGAACTTCGCCCGCACGCCCGTGACGTCGAGTCGCAGACCGCGGATGCCGGGCAGTTGCCTGCCGTAGGGGGCCTCGCCCGGGGCGACGTGGCCGTGGTCGCCCTCCGGCTGGAAGTGGGCGAGCTGGCGGAGCAGGAGGTCCGCCTTCTCCTGCGGGTCGTCCACGATGCGGGCGCGGCAGATCAGCTGGACGGCGGCGTAGTAGCTGGTGGGGGTGCCGTTCTCGGGCGGGCCGTCGGCGGGTGCGTGCCAGGGGGCGGGGATGTACGTGTAGTCGTCGACGACGCTGAGGACCACCTCCGGGCGGGCCTCCAGCGCGGGCCACAGCGGGTTGGGGCGGGCGAGGTGGGTCACGGCCTCGCGCCGTTCCGCGTCGTACGCGAAGTGCAGCGGCTGCACGTACGGCGGTTCACCGGGCGGGCCGTTGACCGCGAGCTGCCCGAAGTCGTGGCCGGCGAGCCAGTCCTGCCACTCGGCGTCGTCGTGGGCGGAGTCCCAGGGGTGGATGAGCACAGGGGGCCTCCTTTCAGTGCCGGGTCAGTGCCGGGCGAGGTAGCCGGGCAGGGCGATCGAGGGGTCGAGGTCGTCGGCGGGGACGGGCGGGCCGTAGCCGGGGGAGACGGGCAGGACGCCGGTCCAGTGGGGGAGGGACAGGTCCTCGGGGTCGTCGGACGGGCCGCCCGTGCGGATCTTCGCGGAGACCTCGGCCAGGTCGAGCGCGACGACGGCGGTGGCGGCCAGTTCCTTGGCGTTCGCGGGGCGGCAGTCGGCGGCGCGGCCCGGCAGGACGTGGTCGACCACGGCGTCGAGGGCGGCGGCGCGCTCCGCGGGGTCGGTGACCTGGCGGGCGGTGCCGTGCACCATCACGGAGCGGTAGTTGATGGAGTGGTGGAAGGCGGACCGGGCCAGGACGAGCCCGTCCACGTGCGTCACGGTCAGGCACACCGCGAGCCCGGGGTCCTCGCCCGCGCCGCGCAGCGGCCGCGAACCGGTGGAGCCGTGCACGTACAGCCGCTCGCCGACGCGGGCGTACAGCGTCGGCAGCACGACCGGCGCGCCGTCCCGGACGAAGCCCAGGTGGCAGACGTAGCCGGCGTCGAGGATCGCGTGCACGGCGTCGCGGTCGTACCAGGCCCGCTCGCGGCTGCGGGTCGGGACGGTCCGGTCGGTCGGGGGGTAGGGGGCGGCCCCGGCGGAGGGGGCGGAGGACGGCGGCGGGGCGGCCATGGCGCGATCCTTTGCACTAGTGCATACTGTCATTTGTGCTAGGAGAGTACATGTTCACCGGACAGGGCGCAGCCGAGATCGCGGCCGATGTCGAACGAGCCGTCGGCCAGGGCGCGTTGGCGCCCGGGACCGCCCTGCCGCCGCTGCGGGACCTCGCCGCCCGGCTCGGGGTCAACCCCAACACGGTCGCCGCCGCCTACCGGCTGCTGCGCGACCGCGGAGTCATCGAGACCGCCGGACGGCGCGGCAGCCGGATCCGGCCCCGCCCGGTGACGACGGCGCGCGACGAGATCCGCCCGGCCGTGCCGGCCGGTGTGCGGGACCTGTCCACCGGCAACCCCGACCTCGCGCTGCTGCCCCCGTTCGGCGCGGCGCTGGCCGCGGCCGCCGCCCGGCACGCGGAACGGCCGACGCTCTACGGCGCCCCGCCCGTCGACGGCGAACTGGAGGAACTGGCCCGCGCCGCGTTCGACGCCGACGGGGTGCCCGACGGGCCGGTCGCGGTGACCTCCGGGTCGCTCGACGCCATCGAGCGCGCCCTGACCGGCCACCTGCGGCCCGGCGACACCGTCGCGGTGGAGGACCCGGGCTGGGGCAGCGTCTTCGACCTCGTCCCGGCCCTCGGCATGCGCGCGGTGCCGGTCGGCGTCGACGACGAAGGACCGCGCCCGGATGACGTGGACCGCGCGCTGCGGCAGGGCGTCCGGGCCCTGGTCGTCACCGACCGGGGGCAGAACCCCACCGGCGCGACGATCTCCGCCGGGCGGGCACGGGAGCTGCGGGCGGTCCTCGCGGCGCACCCCGAGGTGCTGGTGGTCGACGACGACCATGTGCACGGGCTCACCGGACTCCCGTTGCACCCGCTGGCCGGCAGCACCCGGCACTGGATGCTGGTCCGCTCCACCGCCAAGGCCTACGGACCCGACCTGCGGCTCGCCGTGCTCACCGGCGACCCGGTCACCGTGGACCGGGTGCGCGGCCGCCTCCGGCTGGGCCCCGGCTGGGTCAGCCATCTGCTCCAGCACACCGTCGCCCACCTGTGGCGCACCGGCGCGGTCGACGTCCCCGCCGTCTCGGCCGCCTACGCGGCCCGGCGCGATGCGCTGGTGGGCGCGCTCGACGGCCTCGGGGTGGCCGCGCACGGCCGCAGCGGCATGAACGTGTGGGTGCCGGTGCCCGACGAGACCGGCGCGGTCACCCGCCTGCTCCACGCCGGCTGGGCGGTCGCGCCCGGCGCCCGCTTCCGCCTCGCCTCCCCGCCCGGTATCCGGATCACGGTCTCGCCGGTCGCCGCCGCGGAGGTGCCGGCCCTCGCCGACGCCGTCGCCGAGGCGGTACGCCCGCGCCGGACCGGCCGCTACGGCTGAGCGCGCCCCGGCCCGGCCGTCACGCCTTCGGGCGGCGCTGGGTGAGCGCGGCCCCGGCGAGCACGACGACCGCGCCGACCGGCTCGTTCCAGCTCAGCCGCTCGTCCAGCAGCGCGACACCGGCCGCGGTGGCGATGACGGGGATGAGGTACGTGACCATCGTGGCGATCGTCGGGCCCTTCTCCGCGACGATCCCGTACTGCAGCAGGAAGGCTATGCCCGTGCCCAGCGCGCCGAGGGCGACGACCGACAGCGTCGGCCACAGCGGCCAGCGGTCCGGCGCGGAGGTGAACAGCGGCGTCAGCACCGCCAGTTGGACGGTGCCGAGCAGCAGCTGCGAGAAGGACATGGACAGCGCCGAGTGGCCGCTGCCGCTGAGCGTCCGGCGGACGTAGATCCACCCCACCGCGTAACTCGCCGACGCGCCGAGCGCCATCGCCGTGCCCGACGGGTCCGTCCCCGAGAAGCCCTGCCACGCGCCGAGCACGGTCAGCACACCGACGAAGCCGATGCCGACGCCCGCGACGCGCTGCCGGGTGGGCTTGTCGTCGGACAGGGCCACCACCGAGAGCAGCATGCTCCACAGCGGGGTGGTGGCGTTGCAGATGCCGGCCAGAGTCGAGGGGATGGTCAGCTCCGCGTACGCGAACAGCGAGAACGGCAGCGTGTTGAGCAGCAGCGCGGCGACGGCCATGTGGCCCCAGGTCCGCGCGCCGCGCGGCAGCCGCTGCCGCCGCGCCGCGAAGGCCACGGCCAGCACGGCGGTGCCGAAGACCATCCGGCCCAGCGCGACCTGCAGCGGGGCGTAGGCCTCCGTGCCGACCTTGATGAACAGGAAGCTGAAGCCCCAGATGAGGGCGAGGACCGCCCAGCTGACCCGCCAGTCGAGCGCGGGACGGCGGGCCGGGGCGTCGGGGGAGGGGGAGCCGGCGGGGGTGAGGCCGGCGTCGGCCGGGCGGGCGGTAGCGCTCATGGCCCACACGATGACGGAAGCAACCTCTTAGCACAAGGGAGATTCGCTGCGCGGCATCCCGTAGCATCGCTTACATGTTGAACCTGGAGCGGCTGCGCATCCTGCACGCGATCTCCGCCTACGGCTCGGTGAGCGCGGCGGCCGACGTCCTGCACGTCACGACCTCGGCGGTCTCGCAGCAGATGACCAAGCTGGAACGGGAGACCGGGCAGGCACTGCTGGTCAAGAACGGCCGGGGGGTACGGCTCACCGACGCCGGCCGCCTGCTGTCCGGGCACGCCGGACGCATCCTGTCCCTGGTCGAACTCGCCCATTCCGACCTGGAGGCGCACCGCGGCGCGCCGGTCGGCGAGCTGCGCATGGGCGCCTTCCCCACCGCCGTCCGCGGCCTCTTCCCGCAGGCCCTGAAATCACTGCGCGGCGACTACCCCACGCTGCGGGCCATGATCCAGGAGATGGAGCCGCAACCCGCGCTGGGCCTCCTGGTGCGCGGCGACATCGACCTCGCGGTTGTCCTCGACTGGTACAACAAGCCGCTCTCCCTGCCCGGCGGACTGGCGAAGGAGCCGCTGCTCGACGACATCGCCGACGTCGTCGTCCCAGTCGGGCACCCGCTCGCGGGGCGCGCGGAGGTGGATCTCGCCGAGTTCGCCGACGACGACTGGATCGCCTGGCCCGACGGCGGCTTCTGCCACGAGTGGCTGCTGTTCACGCTGCGCGGCAAGGGCGTCGAACCGCGCATCGCGCACCACGCCGAGGAGCACCCCACCGTGCTCGCCCTCGTCGCGGCCGGCCTCGGGGTCGCCGTCGTGCCCCGCCTCGGCCGCGGCCTCCTGCCGGCCGGCGTACGGGCCCTGCCCGTCCGGCACACCATGCGCCGCCACATCTACGCCGTCTGGCGCGCGGACGCCGACCGCCGCCCCGCGATCCGCGCCGCCGTCGACGCCCTCCGCGACGCGGGCACGGCCCTGGCGCCGGCGGACGCCTGAGGCGTCCGGCGAGCCGCGTCCGGTGTCCGTGGCCGGTGCGATCATCGTCTCCGGCCGGACGAGGAGGGGGCGAACGGGATGCAGCCGTTGGAAGGGGCATGGGGACGTGTGGAGGGCTGGCTGGAGACGAGGGCCCCCTCGGCCCACGCTTCGTTGCGTCCCGCTGTGACGCAGGCGGAACTCGACGCGGCGGGCGCGAGCTCGGGGGTGGAACTCCCCGAAGAACTCGTGGTTCTGCTGCGCCTGCACGATGGGGCGGAAGCCACGGAGGCCGACCGGTTCCTGCGGGGGCTGCGGCTGCTGTCGCTCCGGGAGATCGTGTCGATGCACCGGGCGACGTGCTCCCTTCTCGACGCCGAGGACCTCGTGGGCACCTGGTGGCATCCGCAGTGGATTCCGTTCGCCGCCAACCACGACACGTGGAGCAGGCTCTACGTCGATGTCCGGCCAGGGCCGCATCGCGGCGCTGTGGGGCATTTCTTCATGGAGTCCGGCGGACAGCAGAGGTGGCCCTCCCTGACCGCCTACGTGGAACAGCTCGCCGCGTCGCTGGAGAACGCCACGCCGCTGGACCATCACACGCCTCGGGTGGACGAGAGCGGGCTCCTCGTCTGGGACTGGCAAGCGCCGCCCAGGCGCCCGGAGTTCGCCGGACGGCGCGGGTCCGGCGCCTGAGTGCGGGCGGGGTCGCGGACGCCGTTCCGCGGGGGCACCACGCCGCCGCGGGTGTGCCGGACGGCGTCCGGCACACCCGCGCGGGGAGGTACGCGGCAGGTGTCAGGCGAGGGTGATCGAGTCGCCCTGGACCTTGACGTTCGCGGCCGGGAGGGGCTGGGTGGCGGGGCCGGCGGCCACGCTGCCGTCGGCGACGTTGAACTTGCTGCCGTGGCACGGGCAGTTGATCGTGCCGTCCACCACGTCCTTCACGGCGCAGCCCTGGTGCGTGCAGATCGCCGAGAAGGCCTTGAACTGGCCCGCCGTCGGCTGGCACACGACCACCTTCTTGTCCGCGAAGACGGTGCCGCCGCCGACCGGGATGTCGGTCGTCTTCGCCAGTGCCTGAGCCGCGCCGTCCCCGCCTCCCTGGCCGCCGTCGGCGGTGCCACCCTGCGGGGGCGCGGCGGGGCTGTACGCGCCGGCGGAGTCGTTCGAGTCGCCGCACGCGGCCAGCGCGGCCGCCAGCCCCGCCGCACCCACTCCGGCGACCACGGCGCGGCGGGTGGGAGCTCCTGCGATGCCAGTCGTCTCGGCCATGCCTCACACTTCCTGTTGCCTCGTCCGGTCCGGGCCGGCGTCGCGCCGGCCCGGCGGCGTGAGATCACGCCCTGCGAAGGCATACGGACCCGCCCCGGGGGTGGTTCAATGCGCGACGAAATTATTCTTCCGTGACCTTTCCGCCCCGCACGGCGGCCTCGTGCCGGAGCGCGAACGTGACGGCGGCGACCGCGCCGGCGGAGAGCACGGCCCCGAAGCCGATCATGGTCGGTACGAGGGCGGCGTGCCGGACGACGATGCTGAACGCGATGGACGGCAGCCCCATGCCGACGTAGGCGATGACGAAGAACGCGGCCAGCACCCCCGCGCGCGAGGCCGGAACCGCCGCACGGGCGCTCAGCGTGACCGCCCCCTTGAACAGCAGGCCCGCGCCGCCGCCGGCCAGGGCGGTGGCGAAAAGGAAGAGCCCGAGCCCCGGGTCGTGCAGGGCGAGCGCCGTGACGGCGAGCCCGGCGGGGAAGGCCACCGCGCCGACGACGAGCTGCAGGCGCTGCGAAAGGGCACCGAGGGCGAGTTGGGCGACCGCCGAGGCGGCGAACGCCGTGAAGGGGGCCAGCCCGATGACGAACGTGGAGGTGATGCCGAGTTCGCCGCGGACCATGACGGCGCCCAGCGAGGAGAAGAGCCCCATCAGGGCGAAGGCGAAGAAGCCCAGGCTCGCCGCCGCGGCGAAGGCACTGCCCTGGCCGGGACGCAGCGCGAAGCGGGTCGGCCGGTCCTGGGCCGTGAGCCGGGTGTCGACCGTCTCGGGCGTGAGGAGGACCAGCAGGAGCAGCACCGCCATCACGGCGGCGAAGACGAGGTAGGAGGTGGCCAGGGGCGCGGGTGCCCATTGTGCGAGGGCGCCCGAGGCGAGCGGCCCCAGGGCCAGCCCGCCGAGGTTGACGGCGCCGGCGACCAGCGCGGGCAGCGGCGAACCGGCCCGGCCGGGACGGGCCCGGTGGTGGAGGTCGGTGAGGTACGCGGTGGCCGTGGAGGCCATCATCCCCACCGCGACGCCGGTGAGCACACGGCCCACGACGAGGCCCGGCAGGTCGGGCCGGGCCGCGAGGACGCCGGCCGAGGCGATGGCGACGATCAGCGCGGGGACGATGACCCGGCGCCGGCCGAGGCGGTCGGAGAGATGGCCCAGCAGGCTGAAGCCGAAGGCGGCGCCGACGACCATCACGGCGAAGGCGACGGTGACCGCGGTCGCGCCGAAGTGGTCGCGTTCCTGGTACAGCGGCCACAACGGGGTCGGGACGGTACCGAAGGCCATCAGCACCAGGAAGGCCGCCGCGACGTACCAGAAGCCGCGGGCGTGCCGCCCCGGGGAGGTCGTGGCCGGGGGAGCGGCCGCGGCCGCGAGGGCGGGAGGGTGAGTGGTCATGTGCGTCCTTCGGTGCCTGATCGGAGCGGTGCCGCGGTCACGGGTGCCGTGCCGCGTACGACCACAACACGCCCCGGCCGGAACCCCGTGTCAGCTCCCGGACATGCGGAACAGATGGTTTCCATCTCTGCGAGAGATGATGGCTTCCATGGAGCTTCGCAACCTGCGCCACTTCGTCGCCCTCGCCGACGAGCGCAGTTTCACCCGGGCCGCGGCCCGCGAACTGATCGTCCAGTCGGGGCTGTCCTCCTCGGTCCGCGCGCTGGAGAAGGACGTGGGGGCCCTGCTGTTCGTGCGCGGTACGCGTCCGGTCCGGCTGACGTCCGAGGGCGAGGCGCTGGTGCCCGTGGCGCGGCAGGTCCTCGACGCCGCAGAGTCCGCGCGGCAGGCCGTGCGGGACGCGCGCGGTGTGCTGTCGGGGAGGCTGCGCATCGGCGCCATGCACACCATCGGCCACACGCTGCCCTTCACCTCGTGGATCGCCCGGTTCGCGCTGGCCCATCCCGGAGTGGACGTGACCGTCGGCCAGCTGCCTGCCGTGCGGATGCTGGAGATGGTCGGCGCCGGTGAACTCGACTGCGCCGTCATGCCGTTGGTGCCCCCGTACAGCGAGGGCCTCGAGGTCGTCCCGCTCCTGGAGGAACCGGTCGTCCTGGCGTGCGCGCCGGACCACCCGCTCGCGGACGGGGCACCCGTCACGCTGGAGCGCCTCGCCGCGGAGCGCTTTGTCGACACGCCGCCCGGCTGGGCGATCCGTGTCCAGGCCGACCGGGCGTTCCGGGACGCCGGCCTGACCCGCCGGACCGTGTGCGAGGTGGGGGAGTGGCCGATGCTGCTCGACCTGGTGGCGGCGGGCGTGGGCGTGGCGCTCGTGCCGGAGGGGCTGGACTTCTCCCTGCACGCGCGGCCCGCCGGCCCGCTGCGGCTCGTCCCGCTGGCGGATGCCGGCCTGGGACGCCGCGTCGACCTGCTGCTGCCCAAGGGCCACGCGGCGAGCCCCGCCGCCCGCCGCTTCGCCGAACTGGTCCGGCGCGACTGCCCCGCCGCGGAGGGGGAGTGACGTCGGCCGCGACCTCAGGGGCCTCTTAGGATGCGGGCATGGAGGAAGTGACCGGGATACGGTACGTGACGCCGCTGCGCGAGGGCGGATCGGTGCCAGGAGTGGTCGAGGCCGACGACCTCGGCACCTACGTCGTGAAGTTCGTCGGCGCCGCGCAGGGCCGCAAGGCCCTCGTCGCCGAGGTGATCGCCGGGGAACTGGCCCGGCGCCTCGGGCTGCGGGTGCCGGTACTGGTGCGGTTCCAGTTCGACCCGGTGATCGGGCTCGGCGAGCCGGACCAGGAGATCCAGGACCTGCTCAAGGCCAGCGGCGGCCTCAACCTCGGCATGGACTTCCTGCCCGGCGCGCTCGGCTTCGACCCGCTGGTCTTCGACGTGGAGTCCGGCGAGGCGGGCCGGATCGTGTGGTTCGACGCGCTCATCGGCAATGTCGACCGCTCGTGGCGCAACCCGAACATGCTGGTCTGGCACCAGGACCTGTGGCTGATCGACCACGGTGCCGCGCTGATCTTCCACCACAACTGGAAGGGCGCGGACCAGGCCGCCGACAAGCCGTACGACGCCGCCGACCACGCCCTCGCCCGGTTCGCCCCCGACATCGAGGCCGCCGCCCGCGACCTCGCCCCGCGCGTGGACGAGGCGCTGCTCCGCGAGGTCACGGCGCAGATCCCCGACGAGTGGCTGGTGGACGAGCCCGGCTTCGACGGCCCCGACGACGTGCGGCGCGCGTACGAGCGGGTGCTGCTGGCCCGGGCCGGAACCGTGGGGGAGCGCATCAACCTCGCCCCGAAGCAGCAGGAGAAGCAGGCGCCGCCGGAGTGGCTGCGCACCTGGGTCGAGGGGAAGGCCGCGAAGTGAGCACGGCGAACGGGCGCGACGTCTTCGAGTACGCGCTGGTGCGTGTGATGCCGCGGATCGAGCGCGGGGAACTGATCAACGCCGGCGTGCTGGTGTACTGCCGGGCCAAGTCCTTCGTCGGCGCCCGGGTCCATCTGGACGAGACCCGGCTGCGCTGCCTGGACCCGGACGTGGACGTGGCCGGCGTGCGGGCGGCGCTGCGCGGCTACGAGGGCATCTGCGCGGGTGGCGAGCGCGCGGGGCAGGCCGCGGAGGACGACCCGGGCCGCCGCTTCCGGTGGCTCACGGCGCCGCGCAGCACCATCGTGCAGCCCGGCCCGATCCACACCGGGCTGACCTCCGATCCGGAGGCGGAGGTCGACCGCCTGCTCGATCTTCTGGTGCGCTGAGCCACATCGGCGCGGTGGGCGTTGACACAGGGTCACGGCACTCCTACGGTTTCGGCAGCGGGACGTACTAAGCGGTCGCTCACCTGCGCGACCGGACCCCCAGGGCTGAGGAGAACAGATGTCGACCACCGAGCAGCGGGTAGCGATCGTCACCGGGGCGGCACGCGGCATCGGCGCCGCCACCGCCGTGCGCCTGGCCGCCGAGGGCCGCGCCGTGGCCGTGCTGGACCTCGACGAGGTCGCGTGCAAGGACACCGTCGAGCAGATCACCAAGGCCGGCGGCCGGGCCGTCGCCGTCGGCGCCGACGTCTCCGACGAGGAGCAGGTCGCGGCCGCGGTCGCGCGCGTCGCCGAGGAGCTCGGCGCGCCGACGATCCTGGTCAACAACGCCGGCGTGCTCCGCGACAACCTGCTCTTCAAGATGAGCGCGTCCGACTGGGACACGGTCATGAACGTCCACCTGCGAGGCGCCTTCCTGATGACCCGCGCCGTCCAGAAGCACATGGTGGACGCGCACTTCGGCCGCGTGGTCAACCTCTCCTCGTCCTCCGCGCTCGGCAACCGCGGCCAGGCCAACTACTCCGCCGCCAAGGCGGGTCTGCAGGGCTTCACCAAGACCCTCGCGCACGAGCTCGGCAAGTTCGGCGTCACCGCCAACGCCGTGGCCCCCGGCTTCATCGCCACCGACATGACGGCCGCGACCGCCGCCCGCGTCGGCATGGGCTTCGAGGAGTTCCAGGCCGCCGCCGCCACCCAGATCCCGGTGCAGCGCGTCGGCAATCCGGACGACGTCGCCAACGCCATCGCGTTCTTCACCGGCGACGCCGCCGGCTTTGTGTCCGGCCAGGTGCTGTACGTGGCCGGCGGCCCGCTCGACTGACCGGCGACAGGAGACCAGCACCCATGAGCACCCAGCCCGACAGCGGCCGCGTCGCGATCGTCACCGGCGCCAGCCGCGGCATCGGCTACGGCATCGCCGAGGCCCTGGTCGCCCGCGGCGACCGCGTCGTCGTCACCGGCCGCAACGAGGAAGCACTGAAGGAGGCCGTCGAGCGGCTCGGCGCCGACCGCGCCCTCGGCGTCGCCGGCAAGGCCCACGACGAGGCGCACCAGGCCGAGGTCGTCGAGCGCGCGATGGAGGCCTTCGGCCGCGTCGACTACCTCGCCAACAACGCCGGCACCAACCCCGTCTTCGGTCCGCTGTCCGACCTCGACCTCGGCGTCGCCCGCAAGGTCTTCGAGACCAATGTGATCTCCGCGCTCGGCTTCGCCCAGCAGACCTACAAGGCGTGGATGAAGGACAACGGCGGCGCGATCGTCAACATCGCCTCCATCGCCGGCGTCAGTGCCTCCCCCTTCATAGGCGCCTACGGCATGAGCAAGGCCGCCATGGTCAACCTCACGCTCCAGCTCGCCTCCGAGATGGCCCCCGGCATCCGGGCCAATGCCATCGCGCCCGCCGTCGTCAAGACCAGGTTCGCGGCCGCGCTGTACGAGGGCCGCGAGGAGGAGGCGGCCTCCGCGTACCCGCTGAAGCGGCTCGGTGTGCCCGAGGACATCGGCGGCGCCGCGGCGTTCCTGCTCTCCGACGCGGCGGCCTGGATCACCGGTCAGACCCTCGTCGTGGACGGCGGCATCTTCCTGAACGCCGGCGTCGGTCACTGAGCCCGCGCCCGGCGCGCGACGCCCCCGGTGCCGGCCCCGGAAACGGCGGCCGGCACCGGGGGCGTCGCTTCCTCCGCGGCCGCGAATCCCCCGCCCGGGGCGACTGTCGGAGGGGAGCGGTACGTTCGTCCCAGTAACGGATCGCGTACCGGAGGTTCCTGACGTGCCCATCACGCTGCCCGAGTCCTGGCAGGCCGTCCTCGGCGAGGAGTTGGCGAAGCCCTGGTTCGGCCAACTCACCGAGTTCGTCGAGGAGGAGCGCGCGAGCCACCGGATCTACCCGCCGCGCGAGCAGGTCTTCGCGGCGCTGGAGGCCACGCCGTACGACAAGGTCAAGGTGCTGGTCCTCGGCCAGGACCCGTACCACGGCGAGGGCCAGGGACACGGCCTGTGCTTCTCGGTGCGGCCCGGGGTGAAGACCCCGCCCTCCCTGCGGAACATCTTCAAGGAGCTGAAGGACGAGTACGGCCACCCCGTCCCGGACAACGGCTACCTCATGCCGTGGGCCGAGCAGGGCGTCCTGCTGCTCAACGCGGTGCTGACCGTGCGCGAGGGCGAGGCCAACTCGCACAAGGGCAAGGGCTGGGAGAAGTTCACCGACGCCGTCATCAAGGCCGTGGCCTCCCGTCCCGACCCGGCGGTCTTCGTCCTGTGGGGCAACTACGCCAAGAAGAAGCTGCCCCTGATCGACACGGAGCGGCACGCCGTCGTGCAGGGCGCCCACCCGTCGCCGCTGTCGGCCAAGCTCTTCCTCGGCAGCCGTCCCTTCACCCAGATCGACGAGGCGCTCAAGGCCCAGGGCCACGACCCCGTCGACTGGCGCATCCCGGACCTCGGCGGCAACTGAGCCTGCCCGGCCGTCCGTCCGGGCGGCTCAACGGCCGTACGTGTCACGGCAGATGCGCGCCGCGTCGCCGCCCGCCGCCCAGCCGCCGTACCGCTCCCCCCAGGCGCACACATCCGCGCCGTCCCCGGCCCGTGGCGCGGCCGGGACGGAGGTGCGGCGCGGGGGCGGTGCCGGTGCCGCGGGTGCGCGGTGCCGCTGCGGCGCGGCGGGGACGGCAGGGCGGTGGGTGCGCGGCGCCGGGGAGGAGGGGAACCGCTCGGGCGGCACGGTGGTCAGCGCCTCCAGCAGGGGCGCCTGGACCACCGGTACTTCGCGCACGGTCCCCGGCGGCCGTGACGGGACGGAGGCCGGGAGCGGCGCCCCCGGCCGCCCCTCGGACACGGTCACGCACCCCGGGACGGCGGCCATCGCCGCCAGGGCCGCCACAGCCGCTGCATATCGACGCACCCGCACAACTCTCGCGCAGCGCCGCGCCGTTGACCATTCCCCGCAGGAGTGATCGGTCAGTCGCCGGTCACGCCGTCGATGCGCTCGCGGATGAGGTCCGCGTGCCCGTTGTGGCGGGCGTACTCCTCGATCATGTGGACGTAGATCCACCGCAGCGAGACGTCGTTCCCGCGGCGGGGGACCAGGCCGACGTCGTCCAGGGAGCGGCCGCCGACCAGCTCGCGGGCGTGCGCGATCTCGGCGCGCCAGGTGGCGAACGCCTCGGCGGTGTCGGCCTTGTCGAGGTCGAGGAAGTCCCCGTCCGGGTCCTGATCGGTGTAGTAGAGCGGCTGCACCCCCTCGCCGGCGAGGGTGTTGCGGAACCAGCCGCGCTCCACCTCGGCCATGTGGCGGACCAGGCCGAGGAGGGTGAGTCCGGACGGCGGCGCACTGGCGGTGCGCAGCTGCTCGTCGTCGAGGTCCGCGCACTTGAGTGCCAAGGTGTCGCGGTGGAAGTCGAGCCAGGCCTCGAGCATGGTGCGCTCGTCGGCGACGAAGGGCGGATCGGTGCGTTCGGGCGTCGTCGTCATGGCGGCCATGATGACGGGCACCCCCACGGGCGTCGACGCATTTATCCGCCGGATCAGCTCCCGAGCATGCCGCGCAGCACGTCGAGGAGATTGACCCGCAACTCCGCCTCGGTCGGCGGCGACGCGGATCCGGCGCCCGCGACGGCGTGGAAGTGCACGCCGTCGCACCATGCGAGCAGCGACCGCGCGTGACGCTCGGGTTCCGCGGAGCCGACGGCGCGCAGCATCAGCTCCAGCTGGTCGCGGAAGGCGTGCCCGGCGGTGTCGTGGACCGCGCGCAACTCGGGGCGGCGGGTGGCCTCCAGGGCGAGTTCCAGCCGGGCGAGCGTGAGGTCCCGGGACTGGGTGACCGAGCGGTGCAGGGCCGGCGCGAGCAGGGCCGCGAGCGACTCGGCGCCGGGGCCCGGGGCGGGTGTCTCCGCCTGGGAGATCGCCTGCGCGTCGAGGGCGGCCAGGCGCAGGACCGCCGCCTCCAGGAGGGCGGCCCGGGTACGCGCGTAGTTGGACGTCGAGCCCAGCGGCAGTCCCGCCGCCTCGTCGACCGCGCGATGGGTCAGGCCGCGCATGCCGCGCTCCGCGAGCAGGGCGAGTGCGGCGTCGGCGATCAGTTCGTGGCGGGAAGTGGGCGCGCTGCTCATAGGGGCAACCTACCTGCCGGAATGATGCCCTCCGCCCCCGGCCGGCCACGACGACCTGCGCCCCGCGCCACGGCAACGCTTGCGGAATCCGGACCGGGCGCACCTGTGGGCAGGCGGCCGGAATGAGCCGCCCACGACCACCGCCGTACGCCGTCGTCAGCGGCCGGCATCGGCGGGCTCACCGCCGCGGTCGCGCTCCGCCCGCGGGGGTGGCCCGTCACCTCCTGGAGGCGCCCCGGCCCACGAGGACGTCGGCGAGAGCATCGCCATCGCTGCCAGGTCACGCCGTTCCGCTGCCCGCGTTCCGTCCCCGCCGGACGCCCTGCTCGGCGACACGGCCGGCAGGGCGGCTGCCAGGCGATCGGGGACACGGCGGCGGCGCTTGCCCCGCACCGCCCGCGCGGGGCGCCGCTCCCGGGCGACGGGACGGCTCGCGGCATGGTCCTCCCGGCCCGTTGCCGGCCCCGCGCGACGCGCTCCCCGGGGCCCGGACGGCAGCGCGGACCGGCGGCCCGCCGCGGGACCCGTATGCTGCCAGCGGAAACGACCGGGCACCGCAGGCGGGAGAGGCACATGGAACCCCTGAAGATCGGGGTGATCGGACTCGGTGACATAGCGCGCAAGGCGTATCTGCCGGTGCTCGCCGCGCAGCCGGGACTGGAACTCCACCTCCACACCCGCACCCCCGCCACCCTCGACGAGGTCGGCGACCAATACCGCCTGCCGCACCGCCACACCACCCTGGACGCGCTGCTCGACCAGGGCCTGGACGCGGCCTTCGTGCACGCCCCCACCGTCAGCCATGTCGCCATCACCGAGCGGCTGATCGAGGCAGGGGTGCCCGCGTACGTCGACAAGCCGTTCGCCCCCGACCTCGCGGGCGCCGAGCACCTCGTCCGCCTGGCCGAGCAGCGCGGCGTCGGCCTCATGGCCGGCTTCAACCGCCGCTACGCGCCCGGTTACACGCAGTGCCTGGAGCACCCGCGCGACCTGATCGTGCTCCAGAAGAACCGCATCGGCCTCGCGGAGGAACCGCGCGGCGTGGTCTTCGACGACTTCATCCACGTCGTGGACACCCTGCGCTTCCTCGTCCCCGGCCCGGTCGAGCACACCGACGTCCGCGCCCGGGTCCGCGACGGACTGCTGCACCACGTGCTGCTCCAGCTCTCCGGCGACGGCTTCACCGCGATCGGCGTCATGAACCGCATGAACGGTTCGACGGAGGAGGTGCTGGAGGTCATGGGCCAGGACACCAAGCGCCAGGTGGTCAATCTCGCCGAGATCGTCGACCACAAGGGCCAGCCCACCCTGCGCCGGCGCGGGGACTGGGTGCCGGTCGCCCGCCAGCGCGGCATCGAGCAGATCACCCTGGCCTTCCTCGACGCCGTACGGTTCGGCAAGCCGCTCGACGCCCGCGACGCGCTGCGCACCCACGAACTGTGCGAACGCATCGTCACCGAGGTGACCGAGCAGACCTCCTGAGCGCGACGACGGCCGCCCCGGCCAGCAGCAGCACCGCGAGCCGGGGCACCCAGTCGCCCAGCCGGTCGTACAGGGTGCGCCCAGCGGCCAGCGGCACCTCGTAGACCTGCGTGGCGCTGCGCGACGTGCCCAGCCACGGCCCGGTCCGCCGCCCTTCGGCGTCGTAGGCCGCGCTGATGCCGGTGAGCGTGGCATGCACCGCCGGCCGGCCGGTCTCGGCCGCCCGCAGCGCCGCGAGCGAGGCGTGCTGCGCCGGGGCCCAACTGTGCTGGAACGACGAGGTCGAGGACTGCGCCACCAGCAACTGCGCGCCGTCGTCGGTGAGATGGCGGCTCATGTCGGGGAACGCCGACTCGAAGCACACCAGCGGGCCCAGGCGCACGGCGCCCGCGTCCATGACCACCTGGCGGTCGCCCCGGACACGGTCCTCGCCCGCCGCCCGGCCCACCGAGGTCGCCCAGCCCAGCAGCCCGCGGGCCGGCACGTACTCGCCGAAGGGCACCAGCCGCATCTTGTCGTACGCCTCGCCCACCGGGCCGTCCGGGCCGATGAGCAGCGAGGTCTTGGAGATGCCGCGGCCGTCCGCGCGGCGCGCGTCCACGTTGACCAGCACGTCCGAGCCGACCAGTGAGGACAGGGCGGCCAGCCGGCCGGCGAGGTCGGGCCGCGCCGACAGGTCGAAGCCGACGCTGCTCTCGCCCCACACGACCAGGTCCACGTCCCGGCCCGCGAGCGTACGAGTCAGCCGCTCACCGACGTCGAAGCGCTGCTGCGCCCCCACGACCACGCCGGGCTGCACCACCGCCACCCGCACCGTCGTCCCCGTCCGCGAGGGCTGCGGCGCCCACAGCCACACCGCCGCCGTCGCCACGGCGCACACGACGAGCGCCGCCCCCGCCCGCGCCCGCCACCGGGGCAGGGCGACGAGTGCCGTCAGCGCCGTGTTCACCGCGACGAGCAGGAAGCTGACCAGCCACACACCGCCGACCGACGCCAGCCGCAGCGCCGGGGCCACCTGCCACTGGCTCGCCCCGAGCAACCCCCAGGGCCCGCCCAGGTACTCCCAGGAGCGCACCAACTCGACCAGCAGCCACGCGCACGGCACCAGGACCGTCGCCGCGACCACGGAGCGCGCGCCGGGGCTCCCGCCGAGCAGCCGCCGCACCAGCCACCCCCAGGGCGCCCACAGGGCCCCGAGCAGCAGCGCGAGCAGCACGATGAACACATGCAGGCTCGGCATGAGCCAGTGGTGCACCGCCACCATGAACCCGGCGCCGCCGAGCCAGCCGTCCAGCGCCGCCCGCCGTCCCGTCGGGGCCGACCGGGCGAGCAGCATCCACGGCACCAGCGCCCCGTACGCCAGCCACCACAGCGACGGTGCCGGGAAGGCCAGCGCGGGAAGCGCCCCCGCCGCCACGGCGGCGGCGCCCCTGCCCCAGGACGGGGCACGCCGGGAGGTCCGGACCGGCGGGCTGGCACCCTTCGGCTTCGCCTTCACCGTCACCTGCGCTCCTCATGGTCGTCTGCCCCCAGTCTCGGCCGTCCGCCCCGCCTTGGACAGCGGACGACACGGCGTTCATGGGCGGGGACGATGGGCGGCGCCTGCCGCGGGGCACACTGATGACGATGCGTCAGGAGGAGGCGGCGTCCAGTGCCGCCCGCGTTCTCAGGCGTTGTCGCCGTTCTGGCCGCCCCGGCGCTCGCCGCCCCCGAAACCCATGCCCTTGCCGTGGCCATGGCCGTGGCCCGCGCCGAATCCCGTGGAGTGCTGCTGGTGGTCGCCCATGCGGTGCCGGCCCTGGTGCTCGCCGTGCCCGTGGCGGTGGTGTGCGGAGGTGGTGCGGATGACCGCCTCCTGCCAGTCCTGGCTGTCCCAAGTGCCGTTGGGGCGCGCGTGACGGGGGGTGTCCTTGGGGCCGTCCTGGTCGCCGGAGGTGTGCTCCACGGCGTCCTGCACGGTGGTGGTGCCACCGGTACCGGTGGCGGCCTTCGTCACCGCGGCCGTCGTCACGGTGGTCCCCGTGTCGCCGTCGGTCTCCGTCGCGCGGGCGGAGGCGGTGGCCCCGGGGGCCGGGGGCGCGACGGCGTCCTTGACCTCGGTGTCGGGCAGGGCGACGACCGGCTCCTGCGCCCCGCCGGCGACGGTGCCCGCGGCACCGTGCGGCATCAGCATCGACAGCCCGGCGACGGCGCCGGTGGCGGTGAGCACCGCGGTGCCGACCGAGCCCCGGCCGGGACCGCGGCGGGTGCCCCGGTGGCGGCCGCCGACGACCTCTCCGCTGATGATCCTGACCTCGTCGGCCTCACCCGCCTCGACCGGTTGCGGGCGGAGGATCACCTCGGTGGGGTCCAACGCCGCGGTGTCCGGGAGCGGCACCTCGGGGGGCAGGGGGAGAGATTCGGCCATGGGTCCCGATCATTCATACAAGACCCCTCGCTGTCCAGTTGTTCCGATCATCCAACTCTGTGTTCACCTCCCGGTATTGGGTGGTAAACCGGACAGAGCGGGGCGGATGCGGGGCGCATGCCGGTCGCATGCATCCACCGGTCGCGGCACACTGGTCGCATGCCGGAACTGCCGGAAGTGGAGGCCCTGGCCGGATACCTCACCGGCCGGATGACCGGGCACGCCGTCGGCCGGGTCATGCCGGTCGCGGTCAGCGTCCTCAAGACGTACGACCCGCCGCTGGACGCCCTCGTGGGACGCACCGTCACCGCGGTCGGCAGGCGCGGGAAGTTCCTCGTGTGGACCACCGAAGACGGCGACGGGCCGTACCTCGCCGTCCACCTGGCCCGCGGCGGCTGGCTGCGCTGGAAGGACGACCTGCCCGCGCTCCCGCCGCGCCCCGGCAAGGGACCGCTCGCCCTGCGACTGCTCCTCGCCGAGCCCGAGGGCGCCGGCTTCGACCTCACCGAGGCCGGGACCCAGAAGCGCCTGGCCGTCCACTGCGTCCGCGACCCGCAGGACGTCCCCGGCATCGCCCGGCTCGGCCCCGACCCCCTCGACGCCGCCTTCACCCGGGACGCCTTCGCCGCGCTGCTCGAAGGCGAGCGCCGCCGTATCAAGGGCGTCCTGCGGGACCAGGGCGTCATCGCCGGGGTCGGCAACGCCTACTCCGACGAAGTGCTGCACGCGGCGAAGATGTCGCCCTACGCGCTCGCCGCCAACCTCTCCGAGGAGGACGTGAGCCGTTTGTACCAAGCTCTGCGCACCACTTTGGAGGATGCCGTCGAACGCTCCCGCGGCCTGGCCGCCGGAGAACTGAAAGGCGAGAAGAAGACCGGCCTGCGCGTCCACGGCCGCACCGGGGAGCCCTGTCCCGTCTGCGGCGACACCATCCGCGAGGTCTCCTTCAGCGACTCCTCCCTGCAGTACTGCCCCACCTGCCAGACCGGCGGCAAGCCGCTCGCGGACCGCCGGATGTCGCGTCTGCTGAAGTAGCCGCGGTCCGCGCGCTGGCCGAGGATGGCGGTGACCGGACGACACCGAGAGAGGCCGCCATGTCCCACGCCGCCGGCGACCGGGCCCACGACGGGCCGGGCGCGTCCCGCCCCGCGCACGCGCCGCGGGAGCGCCGCTGACATGCGCCTCGCCGTCTTCGGAGCCACCGGCCACCTCGGGCGCCGGCTTGTCCCCCTCGCACTGGCCGCCGGCCACGAGGTCACCGTCCTCGTCCGGAACCCCGTCGGCCTGACCGGACGCGAGGGCCTGCGCATCCTTCCCGGCGACGTGCGCGACCCCCGCGACGTCGACCGGGTCGTCGAGGGCGCCGACGCGGTGCTCAGCGCCCTCGGGACGCGGCCGCCGCGCGGCGGCACCATCTGCGCCGAGGCCATGCGGCGGATCCTCCCCGCGATGCGCGGCCACGGTGTCCGGCGGCTGGTCGTCGTCGGCGCGTACGGCACGGGCCGGAGCCACCGCGGCGCCTACCGCGCCGTGATGTCCCTCGCGCTCCCCGCGATCATGCGGGACAAGGACGAGCAGGACGCCCTCGTCCGCGCCGAGGGCGACCTCTGGACGATCGTGCAGCCCGCGGTCCTCACCGCGGGCCGCTACTCCGGCGTCTACCGGACCGGGACCGACCTGCGGCTCGGACTCGCCTCCCGGGTCAGCCGCGCCGACGTCGCCGACTTCATGCTCCGCGCGGCCGGCTCCGAGGAGTGCGTGCGCCGGGCCGTGGCCATCACGTCCTGACGGCCGGCGACGTCCGGACGGCCCAGCGCGGACGGCGCCGCGCCCCGCGCCCCCCGAGACTGGGAAGGAGCCATGCTCCGGCCCGCCGGGGCGCGCCCCCGCGAACAGGAGCCGGCCATGCCGCTGAACCACCGCAAGGACCTCGCACTGCTCGCGCTGCGCATGGGACTCGGCGGAGTGCTCGTCGCCCACGGCACGCAGAAGCTCTTCGGCTGGTTCGGCGGCCAAGGCCTGGAGGGCGCCACGGGATTCATGGAGTCGATGGGCTTCGAACCGGGCAGGGCCAGCGCCCTCGCCTCGGGGCTCGGCGAGGCGGGCGGCGGCACCCTGCTCGCCCTGGGCCTCGCCACCCCGGCCGCCGGGGCGGCCGCGGCCGGGGCGATGGCGGGGGCCGTCTCCGTCCATGTGCCCGCCGGGTTCTTCTCCGCCTCCGGAGGCTTCGAGTACCCGTGCTTCCTGGGCTTCACCGCCGCATGCATCGGCGTCGCCGGCCCCGGGCGCTGGTCCCTCGACCACGCCACCGGACATGTCCTCGACCGCCCGTGGACGCTGGCCGTCGCCTTCCTCGGCAGCGCGGTCGCCGCCGCGACGGTCATCACCCGCCGCAATTGCGTCGTCCGCGCCCGGATGGCCCGCGAACTGCCCGAGGCCTGACGGGACGGTGGACGCCGCGGCCCGGCCCTGACACAGTCCTCACCCGGACGAGAGACGGGACCGCGCATGGCCGACCGGGCGGACTACCAGTACGAGATCTACCTCAACGGGATGGCGGGCCTGCGGCCGTCGCTGCCCACGGACCTGACGCGGCTGGAGGAACTGGCCGCGCAGCGGCTCGGTGCCGAGGCCTTCGGCTACGTCGCGGGCAGTGCCGGCAGCGGACGCACCGCGCGCGCCAACCGCGAGGCGCTGGACCGGGCCCGGATCGTCCCGCGCATGCTGCGCGACGTCACCGGGCGCGATCTGACGACCGAGGTCCTGGGCCGCCGGATACCGGCGCCGCTCGCCCTCGCCCCCGTCGGCGTGCTCTCCATCGTCCACCCCGACGCCGAACCCGCTGCCGCACGGGCCGCGGCAGCCCAGGGCGTGCCCTTCGTGGCCTCGTCGGCGTCGAGCACGCCCATGGAGCAGGTGGCCGAGGCGATGGGCGACGGGGAACGCTGGTTCCAGCTGTACTGGGCCAAGGACCGCGAGGTGACGGCCAGTTTCCTGCGGCGGGCCCGAGCGGCGGGCTACACGGCCCTGTTCGTCACCCTCGACACCCCGCTGCTGGCCTGGCGGCCGCGCGACCTCGACCAGGCGTACCTGCCGTTCCTCCAGGGCATCGGCACCGCCAACTACTTCACCGACCCCGCGTTCCGCGCGGGCCTCGCCAAACCGGTGGAGGAGGACCCCAATGCCGCGGTGCTGCACTTCGTCGGCATGTTCGCCGACCCCGCAAAGAGCTGGCCCGACCTGGCGTTCCTGCGCGAGCACTGGGCGGGTCCCATCGTCCTCAAGGGGATCCAGCACCCCGACGACGCGCGCATGGCCGCCGATGCCGGCATGGACGGAGTCGTCGTCTCCAACCACGGCGGCCGCCAGGTCAACGGCGCGATCGGCGCGGCCGACGCCCTGCCCGCCGTCGTCCGGGCCGTCGGCGACCGCCTCGACGTCCTCTTCGACAGCGGCGTCCGCACCGGCGACGACGTCTTCAAGGCCCTCGCCCTCGGCGCCCGCGCCGTCCTGCTCGGCCGCCCCTACGCGTACGGGCTCGGCCTCGGCGGCCAGAGCGGCGTCGAGCACGTCATCCGCTGCCTCCTCGCGGAGTTCGACCTCACCCTCGCGCTGTCCGGGCACCGCACCCCGGCCGACCTCGGGCCCGAGGCGCTGTCGGCAGGGGACGCGGCGTGGGAGACCGCGGGGCCGATGGGCTGAAGATCGCGGGTGCCGGCGGCGGACGGGGCCGTCGAGCGGGTAGACCGGTGGCGTGCCGGAGGACGTGGAGGCCGCCACCGAGCGGCTCAAGGAGCGGATCTACGCCGCCATCACCATGATCTCCGTCGTCGTCGGCCTCTCCGCGAGCGACGAGGTCGACGCGGCGGGCGCCGCGGCCACGGTCGCCACGGCCGCGCTCGGCGTGTGGCTGGCCGCGGTGGTCGCCGACCAGCAGGCACACCACACCGTGACCGGCCGCCTGGCCACGGGGCGCGAGCTGCGCCGACTGCTGCACGTCAGCAGCCCGCTGCTGCTCGCCGCGGTGGGACCGCTCGTCCTCGTCGGGGTGGCCGCGCTCGGGCTCATGGCGCTGACGACCGCGCTGCTGACCTCGGCCGCCGTCGACATCGCCGCACTTTTCGGCTGGGGCTGCCTCGGCGGCCTGCGCATGGGCGGCGGACTGCCGACCGCGCTGATCGCGGGCGTGGTGGACGCGGGGATCGGTGTGGCCGTCGCGACGGTGAAGGTGCTGGCGGGCCACTGAGGCGGCTTCGCCGCGTGGGCCGCCTGGGCCGCCTGGGCTGTGTGGGGTGCGGTCGTGTGTTGCGTGCCGGTGTGTGGGGGCTGGTCGCGCAGTTCCTCGCGCCCCTTGGGGGGGGTGGGCGTTGTGTGTTCGGTGCGGGTGTGTGGGGGTTGGGCGCGCAGTTCCTCGCGCCCCTTGGGGGGGTGGGCGTTGTGTGTTCGGTGCGGGTGTGTGGGGGCTGGGCGCGCAGTTCCTCGCGCCCCTTCGGGGCGGTGGGGCTGGTTGCGCGGTTCCTCGCGCTCCTTCGGGGCGCGGGTCAGGGGTGGAGGTGGAGGGTGAACCAGACGGTTTTGCCGTCGCTGGAGGGGCGGGTGCCCCAGCCGGCGGCGAGGGCTTCGACCAGAAGGAGGCCGCGGCCGGACTCGTCGGCGAGGTCGGCGGGGCGGCGCTGCGGGATGTGCGTGCTGTGGTCGGAGACCTCGACCGTGACGTCCAGCGCCGTGCGGTGCAGGCGCAGGCGCAGGGGGCCCTGGGCGTGGCGCACGGCGTTGGTCAGGACCTCAGAGGTGAGCAGGCACGCCGCGTCCGACACGTGGCCGCACTCCCAGGCGTGCAGGGCCTCGTGGACGAAGCGCCGTCCGTCGGCGACGGCCGACGGCACCGCGTCGACCTCCGTCGCGGTGGCCGCGAGCGGGGCCTCGGGCAGCCGGGCCAGCAGCAGGGTGACGTCGTCGGCGTGTCCGTCCGCGTCGGGCCGCAGCGCGGCCAGCACCAGGTCGGCGGCCTCCTCCAGCCCGGCCGAGCGCGCGAAGGCGTTGCTCAACTCGGCGCTGAGGCAGGCAAGTTGCTCGTCGATGTCGGAACGCGGGGTCTCCACCAGGCCGTCCGTGTACAACACCAGCGTGGAACCGGCCGCCACCGGAACGCAGACCTGCTGGTGCGGCACGTCGCCGACACCGAGCGGCACACTGATCGGCGCGGGCAGCTGCCGTACGGGCGCCTCCGGTCCGGGGCCGACCAGCAGCACCGGGAGGTGCCCCGCCGAGCACACCGTGACCTCGCCCGCGTCCGGGTCGACGACCAGGTAGCAGCACGTGACGAACTGGTCGGGCAGGTCGTGGACGAAGGCGTCCAGCGCCTGGACCAGCTGGCGCGGCGGGATGCCGGTCTTGGCGAGGGCCCGTGCCGCCGAGCGCAACTGGCCCATCACGGCGGCGGCTTCCAGCCCACGCCCCATCACGTCGCCGATGAGCACACCGACCTGGCCGCCGCCGAGCGGGATCAGGTCGAACCAGTCGCCGCCGACGCCCGCGCCCTGGGTCGCGGGGAAGTAGCGGCTGGCCGTGTGCATGCCGGGGGGCTCGGTGGGCGAGCCCATGAGGCTGCGCTGGAGCGTCAGCGCGATGTGCTGCTGCTGCCGGTACAGCTCAGTCAGCTCCTCCTCCGCGCGCCGCAGGTCGGCGATGTCGCGGACGATGGAGCAGGCGCCGACGATGGCGCCGTCCCGGTCCCGGATCGGCCAGAGGGTGACGTCGACGTCGAGCATCCGGCCGGAGCTGGTGACCCGCAGCGTCTCGAAGTGCTCGATCCGCTCGCCCCGCGCCAGGCGGCCGAGCAGGGTGGCGATCTCCTCCTTGAGCTCCACCGGGGCGAGCATGGACACGTGCTGCCCGATCGCCTCGTCCGCCGCGTAGCCGTACAGGCGGTGCGCCGCCGCGTTCCAGTAGGTGATCCGGCCGTCGAGGGTCTTGGCCAGGATCGCGTCTTGGGAGGACTCGACCAGGACGGCCAGTTCGTTGATGCGCTCCTCGGCCGCCTTGCGCTCGCTGACGTCGCGCACCGCCGCCGAGATGAGCAGGCCGTCGGCCGTCTGCAGCGGGCTCAGGCTGATTTCGACGGGGAACTCGCGGCCGTCCTTGCGCAGTCCGTACAGGTCGAGTCCGGCGCCCATGGGCCGCACCTGCTGGTTGCCCGCGTAGCCGTGGCGGTACGCCGGATGGTGGCCGCGGAAGCGCCGCGGGACCAGCACCTCCACCGGGCGGCCCAGCAGCTCGTCGCGGGTGTGCCCGAACAGCGACTCCGTCTGGGCGTTGACCAGCCGTATCGTGCCCGTGTCGTCCACGATGACCATGGCGTCGGGGGCGGACTCCAGCAGGGCCCGGAACATCTCCTCTGCGGCGCTGTCGCCCTCGGCGGGGCGAACGGCCGCCCGCTGGTCCCCGGTCGTGTGCATCGTGCTCTCCCCTGTCCCTCGCGCGGTCCGTACAGGGCCGTTGCCGGGACGTTAGGGCCTGTCGGCGGGCGGCTGCCGGTGATGAGCCGAATGCGGTCCTGTTCGCACGGAACTGCTCAATCGGCGGTCTCCGATGTCGTTCCGGCAGCCGGTCGCCACCGGATCACCCGCCGCGCCCGGACGCGGGGGCGGCTTCCGGACGACTCGCCGCCGCGACCGTGTCGTACCGGCGCGCGGGACCGGCGGGGGCCGAGGGTGGACGAGGACATCCCGGCCACCCCCCACACCCCCGATCCCTCGGAGGACCGCCATGCGCGACGAGGAGCTGCGGGCGCTGGACGCCCACTGGCGCGCCGCGAACTACCTGGCCGTCGGCCAGATCTACCTGATGGCCAATCCACTGCTCACCGAACCGCTGCGCCCCGAGCACGTCAAGCCCCGGCTGCTCGGCCACTGGGGCACCTCACCCGGCCTGAACCTGGTGCACACCCACCTCAACCGCGTCATCGCCGCCCGCGGCCTGCACGCGCTGTGCGTCTGGGGCCCCGGCCACGGGGGTCCCGCGGTGCTCGCGAACTCCTGGCTGGAGGGCAGCTACACCGAGACCTACCCGGACGTCACCCGGGACGCCGCCGGCATGGCCCGGCTGTTCCGGCAGTTCTCCTTCCCCGGCGGTGTGCCCAGCCACGTGGCCCCCGAGACCCCCGGCTCGATCCACGAGGGCGGCGAACTCGGCTACTCCCTCTCCCACGCGTACGGCGCGGCCTTCGACCACCCGGACCTGCTGGTCGCCTGCGTCATCGGCGACGGCGAGGCGGAGACCGGCCCGCTGGCAGCGTCGTGGCACTCCAACACGTTCCTCGACCCCGTCCACGACGGCGCCGTCCTGCCGATCCTCCAGCTGAACGGCTGGAAGATCGCCAACCCGGCCGTCCTCGCCCGGCTGCCGGAGACCGAGCTCGACGAACTGCTGCGGGGCTACGGCCACGACCCGCTCCACGTCACCGGCGACGACCCCCTGTCCGTGCACGCCGCGATGGCCGACGCCATGGACACCGCTCTGGACCGCATCGCCCGCATCCAGCGCGCCGCCCGCGACGGCGAGGACGGCACGGAAGGGCGCCCGCGCTGGCCGGTGATCGTGCTGCGCACCCCCAAGGGGTGGACCGGCCCGGCCGAGGTCGACGGCGTGCCGGTGGAGAACACCTGGCGCGCCCACCAGGTGCCGCTGCCCGGCGTCCGCGACAACCCCGCCCACCTGGCCCAACTGGAGGCGTGGCTGCGGTCGTACCGTCCGGAGGAGCTCTTCGACGAGCAGGGCCGGCCGCGCGCCCAGGTGCTCGCCTGCGTGCCCGCGGGCGACCACCGGCTGGGCGCGACCCCGTACGCCAACGGCGGACTGCTCCTGCGCGACCTGCCGCTCCCCCCGCTGGAGCGCTTCGCCGCCGAGGTCGGCGAACCCGGTGCCTCCCTGCACGAGCCGACCCGGGTCCTCGGCGGGCTGCTGGAGCAGCTGATGGAGGCCACCGCCGAGCGCCGCGACTTCCGCCTCGTCGGACCCGACGAGACCGCGTCCAACCGCCTGGACGCGGTGTACGGGGCGACGGGCAAGGCATGGCAGGCGCGGGCACTGCCCGTGGACGAGCACCTGGACCGGCACGGCCGCGTCATGGAGATCCTGTCCGAGCACACCTGCCAGGGCTGGCTGGAGGGCTACCTCCTCACCGGGCGGCACGGGCTGTTCTCCTGCTACGAGGCGTTCGCCCACATCGTCGACTCCATGGTCAACCAGCACATCAAGTGGCTGCGGACCACCCGCGCGCTGCCCTGGCGGCGCCCCGTCGCGTCCCTGAACTACCTGCTCACCTCGCACGTGTGGCGCCAGGACCACAACGGCTTCTCGCACCAGGACCCGGGCTTCATCGACCACGTCCTGAACAAGGCGCCCGAGGTCGTGCGGGTCTACCTGCCTCCGGACGCCAACACCCTGCTGGCGGTGACCGAGCGCTTCCTGAGCAGCCGCGACCACGTCAATGTGGTGGTCGCCGGGAAACAGCCCTGCTTCGACTGGCTGGACCTGGAGGCCGCCCGCGCCCACACGGCGCGCGGCGCGGGCGTATGGGCGTGGGCCGGCACCGAGGACGGCACCCGCGAACCGGACGTCGTCCTGGCCTGCGCCGGCGACGTGCCCACCCTGGAGGTGATGGCCGCCGCCACGCTGCTGCGCAGGCACCTGCCGGAACTCGCCGTGCGCGTCGTCAACATCGTCGACCTGGCCCGGCTGCTGCCCGGGGACGAGCACCCGCACGGCATGGCCGACCCGGAGTACGACGCCCTGTTCACCCGCGACAAGCCGGTGATCCTCGCCTACCACGGCTACCCGTGGCTCATCCACCGTCTGGCGTACCGCCGGACCGGCCACGACAACCTGCACGTACGCGGCTACAAGGAGATCGGCACCACCACGACCCCCTTCGACATGGTGGTCCGCAACGACCTCGACCGCTACCGCCTCGTCATGGACGTCATCGACCGCGTCCCCGGCCTCGCGGTGCGGGCCGCCGCCGTCCGGCAGCAGATGGAGGACGTACGGCTGCGGCACCACGCGTGGATCCGCGAGCACGGCGTCGACCTCCCGGAGGTCACGGACTGGACCTGGCCGGGCCACTGACCGTGCGCCTTCCCGCGAAGCGGGCCATTTGGGCGGCGTTGAGCGCGACACCGGCCCGCTGGGCCGCGAGGAGCGTGCGGGGGAGCGGCGTCGACCTTGCCGGGGTGCCGACGTCCCGGAGGTCCATTCCGCCTCCCTGAAGCTGGCCATGCGCCGCGCCGGGCGCGACACCGGCCTGCGGAGGCGGGTTCGGGCAGGCGGGGCGGGGAGGGGCGGGGCGGGGCGTGTTCCGTCCGCCCGAAATGGGCCCGTCACCGGCCTTTCAGGTAGGCGGGGCCGTCTGCTCCGCCTCTCCGAAGCGGGTGAGGGCCAGGGCGCCCGTGATGGACAGGGCGAAGCCCAGGACCGCCAGCGGTGCGCGGTCGTGGCGGGTGGTGTCGCCCAGCCAGACGACGCCGAAGACCGCCGGCCACAGTGACTCGGTGATCACCATGGCCGCGGTGGCGGCGGTCACCGAACCCGACTGCAGGGCGTCGACCAGGAAGACGAAGCCGGTGACACCGGCCACGGCCACCGCGTACGCGGCCGGGTCGGTGAGGAGTTCGCGCGGTGTGAAGCCGACCAGCATCCGCACGGCCACCGCCACCACGCCGAAGCTGAGCCCGGCGACCGCGCCGAGGACGGCCGCGCGGTTGCGGGGCGCGGCACGCTCCGTGACCCGGCCGGCGACGGCCAGCGCCAGGGCCACCACGAGGACCGCGAGCCGCAGCCGTTCGGTGCCCTCGCCGTGGCCGTCGCGTCCCGCGGAGACCGCCAGGACGACCAGACCGAGGCACACGGCCGCGACCGCGGCCCACTCCTGGCGCCGCAACCGCACGCCCAGCAGGAGGGCCGCGGCGACCGCCGTCACGGCCAGGGAGGACGCGAGCGCCGCCTCCACCACGAACAGCGGCACCGACCGCAGCGCCACCAACTCCGCGGCGAAGCCCGCCATGTCGAGTGCGACACCGGCCACGAACGGCCATCGCCGCAGAGCCGCCACGAGCGTGCGGGCGCCCGATCCCGCGGCGCCGGGCGTCGCGGCCACGGCCCGCCGCGCGCCCATGGCCTGCAGGACCGTCGCCGTTCCCATGAACACCGCGGCGCACAGCGCGAAGACGATTCCCGGTCCCATGCCCGGACCGTAACCGCCCGGGGTGCCCGCGCCCGGGCACCGCCACGCGTCATCCGGCACCGGACTGCGCGCCCACCCCGGCCGACCGCACCGCCGGCCAGGTCTGCCTGCCGGGCGGTTCCCCGCAGCGCCCGCGCGCCGCCCACGCGGGCGCTGCCACCCGTTCGCCGCACGGGCTGTCCCGCGCCTACCCGGCCCGGGCCCGGTGATGCCTGCGCGTGCGCGGTGGCGCCGTCATCTCCGCGTCGCTGAGCATCGTCGGTGACGTGGGCACCCTGAACAGGACCGTGGACCTCGTGCGCCCGCGCCGTTGCCGTCTCGGCAGCCAGAGGTGCGGGCAGTACGGGAGACTGACACCCGCAGGGCCGCGTTCCCGTCGGATCCGGCCTGACCAACCAGGGGGAGACGACGTGTTACAGCTGGAGCCGATCGGTCGCGTGGTGGCCGGCCGTACCGAGGTCACTGACGACTACTGGGGCGGCGTGCAGTCCGTCATCCGCCTCGACGACCGGTTCCCCCCGGAGACGGTGCAGGGCATCGACGAGTTCTCCCACCTGGTCGTCATGTGGGCGTTCCACCTGGCGTCGCCGGACGACGTGGCGCTGCACGCGCGCAGCCCCCGCAACAACCCGGCCTGGCCGGCCACGGGAACATTCGTCCACCGCAATCACCGCCGTCCCAATCAGATCGCCACGAGCTTCCCGCGGTTGGTCAAGGTCGACGGGCTCGACCTCCACGTGACCGACCTCGACGCGGTCGTGGGCACCCCGGTCCTGGACCTGGCCCCGTACTTCCGGGACATGGGCCCACAGGGGCCCGTGCGCGAGCCGTCGTGGCCCGGGGAGATGCTGGGCGACTACTGGGCAGCGCCACGTCCCTGAGGACGGCCCCTGGCCGCGCGCTGGGCGGCGCCGCCCCGGGCGACGGTGTACAGGTCGGTGGGGACCGGCCAGCCCTTCTGGCCGACGTGCTCGCCGTTGAGGTTCCGGGCCCACTTGCTGTAGTCGGTCTCCAGGCCGTTCCCGGTGATGCGGATACCGGGCGGCACCATCCGCGAGGCGCCTGACGCCGGTTCGGCCACGGTGTGCCGCAGTGTGACGAACAGCGCTTGGTTCGCGGGGTGGTCCGGCCCCGCGTCCAGGTGCTGGGCGACGACCTGCCGGCGCACCGGCAGCCACAGGCGGAGCGCGGACCGCGCGGAGCGGGGGAGCGTGAACTCCTGCTCCGTCGCGGCGGTTCGGCCGGGCAGGTTCACCGTCAGCCGGATGCGGGACTCCCCGTCGGCCAGATCGGTGGTGTCGGCGGCGACCAGGCCCTCACGGGGGACACCGGTGGCCCAAAGGATCTCCAGCACGGCGAGCATCCGCAGCCGGTACGGCTCGCGCCGGGCGGACACCGGGGTGCTGAGGGCCCGGCGCAGCACCACGTGCCCGGTGAAGTCCATCGGCTCCTTGGTGTGCTTGGACCACGGGCGCATGCCGCGGGCCTCCCACCAGAACGAGGGGCGCCCGGCGGCGCGGTTGAGGTCCGCGATGCCGTCCATGATGTCGCGCCGACTGGCGGCGGTGAGCTCCTTGCCGACGTCGACGCCCCGGGTGCGGTAGAGGCCGGCCGCGATCCGGCCGAGGACGGTGTCCGGTCGGTCGGGATGGCCGAGGACGTCGTCGGCGAACAGGGTGTCCAGGCTGCGGAGCGCCTGCGGGGGGACGTCGGTGGCCGCACGTTCCAGCACGCTGGTGGCCTTCCGCAGCCGCTCCGCCCGGGACCGGGACGTGGCGATTCCCGGGTCCCCGAGGGCGCGTTCGAGGACGGAGCGGAGCTGGCGGATGGCGGGCGCGTCCATGGGAGCAGGGTAGGGGCGCGAACACCCGTCGGGGCCGGGCAGGTCCCCGCCTCCGGTCTGTGTTCCGTCTTCCAGGCGGCGTGTCGCCGTCGAGGCGGACCGGTGTTCCCCGAGGCCGGGCCGGGACCCTCTGGATCATGGCGGTGGGCTGTGCGCTGCGTCTGAAGTAATGCGAGGGTCGAGAACGCCTGGCCGGCTCCGCCCTCGCGCGCGGCGCCCGTCGTCGTCGCACCGTCCGGGCGCTCAAAAACAGCCGGCTGCCCGGTCTGGCTTCCGGGATCCTGCCCGCCCGCCCAGCAGGGCTGCCCGCCCGTCACCTCGCGCGGCAGCGCTTCCGCGTTCCGCGGACCGCCCCCCGGTAGGGTCGGGCCGGTCGACGCGAGGGCCCGGACCTCGTCCGCGGGGGCGAGGGGTGGAGGATGCCGAGGTATGAAGCTCACGATTCTCGGCGGCGGCGGGTTCCGCGTTCCGCTGGTCCACCGGGCCCTGCTGCGGGACCGCGCTGAGGGCCGGGTCACGCACGTCACGCTGCACGACCTCGACGCGGAGCGTCTCGACGCCGTGGTGCGGGTGCTGCGCGAGATGGCCGAGGCCGAGGCCCCCGGAGGCGGCGGGCCCGTCCTCACCGTGACCACCGATCTGGACGAGGCCCTCAAAGGGGCCGATTTCGTCTTCTCCGCCATCCGCGTCGGGGGACTGGCCGGCCGTGTCGTGGACGAGCGTGTCGCGCTGGACGAAGGGGTGCTCGGGCAGGAGACCGTGGGCGCCGGCGGCATCGCCTACGGGCTGCGCACGATCCCCGTCGCGGTCGACATCGCCCGCCGCGTCGCGCGGCTCGCGCCCGACGCCTGGGTCATCAACTTCACCAATCCGGCGGGCATGGTCACCGAGGCGATGGCGCATCACCTGGGTGATCGCGTCATCGGCATCTGCGACTCCCCGGTGGGTCTCGGCCGGCGCGTCATCCACGCGCTCGGGGTCGATCCGGCGCGGGCGCGGCTGGAGTACGCGGGGCTGAACCACCTGGGGTGGCTGAGCGCCGTCCGGGTCGACGGTGTCGACGTGCTGCCCCGCCTGCTCGCCGACGACGCGGCGGTCGCGTCCTTCGAGGAGGGGCGGCTCTTCGGGGCGGACTGGCTGCGCGCGCTCGGCGCGGTCCCCAACGAGTACCTGCACTACTACTACTTCGAGCGGGAGGCCGTCGCCGCCGCCCGCGCCGCGGAGCGGACCCGCGGGGCCTTCCTCCTGGACCAGCAGCGGAGCTTCTACGACCGTATGCGGGAGCCCGGCACGCCGCCCTTCGCGACCTGGGACGCGACCCGCCTGGAACGCGAGGCCACTTACGGGGCGGATGTCCGCGAGGCGGCGGGCGCGGGTGAACGGGACGCCGCCGACCTGGAGTCGGGCGGGTACGAGCACGTGGCGCTCGCCCTGATGCGGGCCATCGCGCGGGACGAGCGCACGACGCTGATCCTGAACGTCCGCAGTCGCGGCGTCCTGGAGCCGCTGGACGCCGAGGCGGTCGTCGAGGTGCCGTGCTTCGTGGACGCCAACGGTGCCCGGCCGATCGCGGGCGATCCGCTGCCGGGTCACGCGGTGGGCCTGGTGACCGCCGTCAAGTCCGTGGAGCGGGACGTGATCCTGGCCGCGGCCACCGGGGACCGCTCCGCGGCGCTGCGGGCCTTCGCCCTGCATCCGCTCGTCGATTCGGTCGCCGTCGCGCGGCGTCTGCTGCGGGGTTACCTGGACCGGGCGCCGGGGCTGGGCCATCTGCGGGGCTGACGGCCCGTCGGGCGGTGACGGGGAGGGCTGACGCCCGGTCACGGAGGGCTGGATTCCGTAATGGTGCAGACCATTGACCCCATTGGTCTAGTCCTCCTAGGGTGGCCCCGCACTCCCGCGCGTCTCCACCCGTCTCCGACCCGAGGTAACCGCATGCCCAGACAGCAGGGATCACGCGTCCGCAGAACCCTCGTCGGCCTCGTCGCCGCAGGCACCGCGCTGCCCACGGCGGGCCTGGTCACCGGCCCCGCCGCGGCCCAGCCCGCGACCGCCGGCGTGGCCTCCCACGGATCCGCACACGCACAGGGCCAGGGCCAGGGGCACGGCCACCACGACAGCCACAGCCGGTCCAAAGTCGTCGGGTACTTCATCGACTGGGGCGTCTACGCCCGCAATTACCACGTCAAGGACATCGCGACCTCCGGCTCCGCGGACCGACTGACCCACATCAACTACGCCTTCGGCAATGTGACGGACGGCAAGTGCGCCGTCGGCGACTCCTGGGCGGACTACGAGCAGCCCTACGACGCGGCGGGCAGCGTCGACGGTGTCGCCGACAGCACCACCGAGGGCACGCTGCACGGCAACTTCGGCCAGCTGCGGAAGCTGAAGAAGCAGTACCCGGACCTCAAGATCCTCTGGTCGTTCGGCGGCTTCAGCTGGTCCGGCGGATTCGGCCAGGCCGCGGCCGACCCCAAGGCCTTCGCCGACTCCTGCTACCGGCTCGTCGAGGACCCGCGCTGGGCCGATGTCTTCGACGGCATCGACATCGACTGGGAGTACCCGGGCGCCTGCGGCATGACCTGCGACACCAGCGCCCGTTCCGCGTACCCGCGCCTGATGCGCGCGCTCCGCGAGCGCTTCGGCCACAAGGACCTGCTGACCGCGGCCGTCACCGCCGACGCCTCGCCGGGCGGCAAGCTGGAGGCGGCCGACTACGGGGGCGCGGCGAAGTACGTCGACTGGTACAACCCGATGACGTACGACTACTTCGGCACCTGGTCGGCCACCGGCCCGACCGCCCCGCACTCGCCGCTGACCGCCTACCGCGGCATCCCGGAGCGGACCTTCAATGCCGTGGTGACCGTGGACAAGCTCCGCCGGCTGGGCGTCCCGGCCCGCAAGCTGCTCCTTGGTGTCGGCTTCTACGGCCGCGGCTGGACCGGGGTGACGCAGTCGGCGCCCGGCGGCAGCGCCACCGGCCCGGCGCCGGGCTTGTGGGAGGACGGCAGCGAGGACTACAAGGTGCTCAAGACGCGCTGCCCGGCCACCGGCACGGTCGCGGGCACGGCGTACGCCCGCTGCGGGGACGAGTGGTGGAGCTACGACACGCCGAGCACCCTGCGCGGCAAGGCCGCCTGGGCCAAGGACCAGGGGCTCGGCGGTGCCTTCTTCTGGGAGCTGAGCGGGGACACCCCCGACGGTGAGCTGATCACGGCTCTGGGGCGCGGGCTGCGCTGACCGGCGCCGCGTACCCCGCGCACACGCCGAGGGGCCCGGCCGCGGGGCCGGGCCCGCCCCGCGCGGGGTGGAGGAGCCGGAGGCGCCCCACTCCGGGGTGCCGGAGCAGCCCCGGGCGGCCCCGCCGGCACCAAAT